>JBKQNQ010000131.1:0-3027 GCA_052145875.1 Thiobacillaceae bacterium | reverse complement strand
ATTGGATGCGCCGCATACAATGCCGCGGTAGGGTTGAAGGTCCCGTGCGCTCTTGTGGGCGCTAAGTTGCCGGGCATAACTATTTCGCAAGCAAAGGTGCGCGGGGTGGAATCCTTTGGGATGCTGTGTTCGGCGAAAGAACTTGGGCTGACCCAAGAATCGGATGGCTTGATGGTCCTGCCTGCCGATGCACCCGTGGGTGTGGACATTCGCACCTATCTCGAACTGGATGACCGGGTGTTTACGCTTAACCTGACCCCTAACCGCGCAGATTGCCTCGGGATGATCGGCATTGCACGTGAAGTGGCTGCCATTACCGGCACAACCGCGTATCTGCCGTCGCAAGCGCCTGTCATGCAGGATGCCTTTGACACTTTTCCAATCATGGTCGAAGCAAGTCAGGCGTGTCCACTCTACTGCGGCCGGGTAATCAAGGGTATTAATCCCAACGTCGAAACACCACTTTGGATGCTTCGCCGCCTCGAGCGGGGCGGTATCCATTCCATTAGCGCACCAGTCGACATTACCAATTACGTTATGCTCGAGCTGGGACAGCCCCTACATGCTTTCGATCTTGGCAAACTAAAGGGTGGCTTGCGCGTGCGCCTTGCTCGGCAGGGTGAAACCCTAAGCTTGCTCAACGGGCAGGAGGTCAACCTCCAATCCAACATGCTAATCATTGCCGACGAAAATGGCCCGGTTGCGCTGGCGGGTGTAATGGGAGGCGAGGCCACTGCAGTCGACGAGCATACTCAGATTCTTTTTCTCGAGGGCGCATTTTTCCGGCCAGAGGCCATCGGGGGGCGGGCGCGGGCGCTTGCGCTATCCACTGACTCGTCACATCGATTCGAGCGTGGCGTGGATTACGCGATTACACGGGTGGCACTTGAGCGCGCTACGGCATTATTGCTGTCAATTTGTGGGGGCAAGCCGGGGCCGATGATCGAGATATCTGGCGGGCTGCCGATCCGCCAACCCATCCGACTACGGCTCGCGCGGGTAAAACGCATGCTGGGTATTGATCTGACGCGGGGCGATGCCGAGGCCATGCTGGTGCGCCTGGGTTGCCAGATTAAGCGGGAGGGCGAAGACCTGCTGGTAACCCCACCGACGTTTCGATTCGACCTAAGCATTGAAGCGGATCTGGTGGAAGAGCTTGCGCGTCTGACGGGTTATGACCTCATCCCCGCCGCGATCCCCACAGCAGGACTGACTTTGCTGCCAGCCGTTGAGTCGCAGGTTGGCGACGAACGGTTTAAGCTCCATTTCGTCGGACGAGATTACCAGGAAGTTATTACCTACAGCTTTGTCGATCCCGCGTGGGAACAGGCGATGGATCCGGCGAACGTGGCCTTGCCGCTGGCCAACCCAATTGCGAGTCAGATGGCCGTCATGCGAACGTGCCTTTGGGGCAGCTTGATTGACGTCCTTAGATACAACGTTAATCGACAGCTGAATCGAATTCGAATAATCGAACTGGGTCGGGTGTATCGCCAGGAATCAGACGGCTTGAAGCAACCGTTGGTGCTCGGGGGCTTGGTTTATGGCGAGGCCGCTGCCGAGCAATGGGGGCGGGTTGGCCGTATGGTGGATTTCTTCGATGTAAAGGGTGATTTGGAAAGTCTGCCTGGCAATCGCGTGGATTTTTTTCCGGGCTCGCATCCTGCTTTGCATCCTGGACAAAGTGCGCAGATATTAACAGACGGTCGTCCCATCGGGTGGATCGGGACGCTGCATCCGCGGCTGGTGCAACACTTTGATCTCGCGGCAGCGCCAATTGTGTTCGAAATCGCGCTGGACCCGATGACGGTACTGAGCCTGCCTCGTCACGCCACCATTCCACGCTTCCCCGCTGTTCGCCGTGACCTTGCCTTCGTCGTCGGCGAGGGCGTCGCAGCCGGCAACATGCTTGCCGTAATGCGGGAGGTCGCCGGACCGATCGTCCAAGATATTGGTCTATTCGATGTTTACCACGATAGCGGCCTTGGAGAAAAGCAAAAGAGCCTTGCTTTCCGGGTAGTTATGCAAGATACTGAACGCACGCTCACCGATACGGAAGTGGAGTCGGCGGTGACGGCAATCACCCAGAAAGTGATCAAAGAATTTCACGCAACCCTGCGTGCTTAAAGACTAAACAAGATCATGACAACGCTAACCAAAGCCGAACTTGCCGATCTGCTATTTGAAAAAGTCGGGCTGAATAAGCGCGAAGCCAAGGACATGGTGGAAACCTTCTTTGAGGAAATCCGGAATGCCCTGGAACAGGGGGACATGGTGAAGCTTTCTGGTTTTGGCAACTTTCAGTGTCGTGAGAAGCCCCAGCGCCCCGGACGCAATCCGAAAACAGGCGAAGAAATGCCCATTACCGCCAGACGCGTCGTGACATTCCACGCCAGCCAGAAACTCAAGGCAATGGTGGAGGATGTGGAGATTGGAAGCGCAGACCATAACTGAACTGCCGTCGATTCCTGCGAAGCGCTATTTCACTATCGGCGAAGTGGCAGAATTGTGTGCAGTCAAACCCCATGTGCTGCGATACTGGGAGCAGGAATTCGCCCAGCTCAAACCGGTCAAACGGCGCGGCAACAGGCGTTATTACCAGCATCATGAAGTCCTCCTCATTCGGCGGATCCGGCAACTGCTCTATGAAGAGGGCTTCACCATTAGCGGTGCTCGCAATCGCCTAGATCATGACACTCCGGACGACAAAAATGGAAACACAAAATTGAGCATTGCCGGACTCAAGTCAGAACTTCAATCATTGCTCGATTTGCTGAAGTAATTCAGTGCGTTCCAATCGTAAGACGGGGCGAAACGGCAGGAGTCATGCCACGGATCAGGATCGAACGCTTAATGACTGGAACCGCCTGCTCCGTATTGGGGCGGGACTCATCAGGGACCCGGTACCGGGTGACCCGGCGGTCAGTCGCTGGTGGGAGTACCGGCATAGCTACCACAGGTAGCGGCATAAGGGGCACCACGCTGCTTCTTGGGAGAACTTGGGTCGTCCTCAGGGCGACGGATTCC
>JBKQNQ010000130.1:0-4828 GCA_052145875.1 Thiobacillaceae bacterium | reverse complement strand
CTTCATTTCGCTAAATTGCTCAATTCTTAAGCAATCAGCCGTCTCACCCGGCTCCACTTCCACATCAAAGCAAACGATCCGCCGTCAGCGTGCCGGCTGATGAAATATCCGGGCTAGGCGGCGCCCGTTAATAGGCCGCCCACGACGGCGATGTCCTTGAGGCGCGGGAGTGGGGCGATCAATGGCTGCGCAGCGCGCCGGTCCCAATAGCAGTGAAAAAAACGATGCGACCCTGCTGAACAGCGCCCGTGCAAGTGCCAGCGCCGCAAGGCGAGTGCCGTGCCCGACCACCGGCCACACCACCGACAAGTTCGACAGCGCGCGCAAGGGCGGCTGGCCGAGGCACAGGAGGCCCGCCCGACGATCGGTCCCCCCATTGCCGCGAAGCCGTTGCGCTGAGTGATGCCGGCGGAGAGGAACAGTCGGGCCAGCAGGCATCCGCCTGGATTACAGGCCTGATGGAAAAACGCTAGCCTATCTGTCCCAACACACCCAATTCGTGCCTGCCAAACGCGAGGCGTCCCCATAAGAAGTCATGCCGCGAGATCGAACACCAGTACCTCGGAGTCGATCCCGTGGGTCAGCACGATCCGGCTCTCGCCTTCCAGCAATACTGCGTCCCCGGAGTGGATCGTTTGGCCATTGACCTCGAGTGCGCCACCCACAAGATGCACATAGCCTTTGCGCGCCGGGTCAAGCGCAAAATCTGCGGTCTCGTTCCCATCAAACAGGCCAGCGTAAACTGCGGCACCGGCATGGATGGTCACCGAGCCTTGTGCCCCATCGGGTGACGCGACCAAGCGGAGCCTGCCGCGCTTTTCGTTGGCCGGAATGGTTCTCTGCTCATAGCTCGGCGGGATGCCGATCACGTTTGGCTCGATCCAAATTTGCAGGAAATGGGTGGTCTGGCCGATTGCATGGTTAAACTCGCTGTGCAGGACGCCCGTGCCCGCACTCATCCGTTGCACGTCGCCAGGCGGAATGCCTTTGACGTTCCCCATGCTGTCCTGATGGGCCAGTTCGCCCGAAAGCACGTAGCTGATAATTTCCATATCTCGGTGCCCGTGCCTGCCAAAGCCGGTTCCCGGCGCAATGCGATCTTCGTTGATCACGCGCAGGTTGCCCCAATTCATATGGGCCGGGTCGTAGTAGCCGGCAAACGAGAACGAGTGGAAGCTTTTGAGCCAGCCGTGGTCGGCATAACCGCGGTCTTGGGATTTGCGTAGGTTAAGCATGCATCACCTCCTTGTCGATGCGATCAATTGTGATCGCAGCCCGCGCATTTCGGGGCCTTGGAATTTGCTGGCATCATTCATATTATTTGAATTAAACTGGCACGATGCCAACACCACGCGATGTTTTGACTCCCGATGCGCTAGCGCTGTTGGACACGATTGCGAGTACCGGCAGTTTTGCCGCGGCCGCTCGCGCCACCCATGTGGTACCAAGCGCCCTTACCTACCGCGTCCGTCAGATGGAGGACGCACTCGATGTGCTGTTATTCGACCGTAGCTCGCGCCAGGCGCGACTGACCGAGGCAGGCGCCGAGCTGCTGCGTGAAGGCACGCGCCTGCTTGCCGACATCGATGCCATCGCCAACCGCGTGAAGCGCGTGGCCACCGGCTGGGAGCCCCAGTTCACCATTGCGGTGGACAGCGTCATCAATGGTGCGACCGTGATGGAACTGGCCGAGGCTTTCTTTGCCCTGAAGCCGCCGACCCGCGTGAGGTTGCGCGCTGAAACCCTCTCAGGCACGCTGGCGGCTTTGGCGTCGGGCCAGGCGGATCTGGCGCTCGGTGCCGTGATGAGTGCGAACACCGCAGCGGGGCTGCACCGCGAGTCGCTGGGGAGCGTGCGCTTTGTCTTTGCGGTGGCACCCCATCACCCGCTGGCGCAGGCATCGGAACCGCTGAGTGACGAAGTGATTCGCCAGCATCGAGCGGTGGCGGTAGCGGACTCGATTCCGCAGGGTGGGGGGCTCTCCATCGGACTTCTGGCTGGGCAGGATGTCTTCACCGTGACGGGCATGCCCACCAAAGTCGATGCACAGCTAAGAGGGCTGGGTGTTGGCTTCGTGCCAACCTGCCTGGCGCAGCCCTATATCGACACGGGGCGACTGGTGGTCAAGCGCGTGGAGCGGCCCGAACAGCAGATCCAGGTGAGCTATGCTTGGCGCAAGAGCGGCCGGGCTGGGGAGGGCCGCGCGCTGCAGTGGTGGCTTGGCCAGATGCAATCC
Source organism: Thiobacillaceae bacterium (assembly GCA_052145875.1). Classification (GTDB taxonomy): domain Bacteria; phylum Pseudomonadota; class Gammaproteobacteria; order Burkholderiales; family Thiobacillaceae; genus DASQBT01. The sequence goes on along the minus strand of JBKQNQ010000130.1, from coordinate 2,592 downwards.
CCAATCACGCGCGCGGCCCTTCTTGGCGAGCGCCTGCGCCACTTCGAGCTGTCCCGGCCGCGGGGTTAGCAAGTTTCGGCGCATTGGGTCCAGTGGCGAGTTCGAGGGTTGCCGCATTTATTCAAGCTGTCCATAACCATAAGAGCCAAACCCAGGAGCAGCGAGCACTGAATCGGATTGATGCAACAACTTCGGCGCACCGAATGCAGGGGAGGGATGTTGCGCCTCGGTCCCGCTCGGACAAAGCGCATTGTGAATGCAGACCACAGGCTTATTGAAGTTGCCCACCAGTAAATGAGGCATTTCGACGCGATGAGGGGCCCGCGCTTGCTCCGCCCCGTATATCGAAGCTTCCAATTGCTGCATCGAAGTGGCTAAACGAATTTCCGGTCCCGGCCAAATCGGCGCACTCTGGTGGGCGATTTGCGGCTCAACGGGTTACGTTAAGCGTCCAGGGAAAATTCTTGTCGTGTGATCCGATCTCATTTTCCAGCATTTTCTTCGCCGGAGAATTCACGCGGCGCGAAGCGAAGATGTGAACGGGGCAGCCCGGCATGGTGGTGCCCATACTTCCCGCGATTGGACGAGGTTGGAAGCAGGGAAATCGATCTAGGGCAACAGTTGGCATCCTGAAACGGGATCACCGCCCGTTTCTGCAGTTTGCGATAGGGCCTGCTCTCTGGCGGGCGGGTTGGGCAGCGTGGCGTATCCGACCCTTCAGTTTTCGGTCGCAACGCCGCTTTCAGTCAGACAGAGCTGGGCTGAGCCATCCATACCAAGGCAGGCCTGGTTACTCGTTCCAACAAGAAAAAGGAAACTACTCGCATGGCTATGCTCATTTTATTCGGTGTAGTTGTCGTAATCCTGATCTACGCCGTCAGTTTGTACAACAACTTGGTGAACGTCAAAAACGCAGTCGCAAAGGCGTGGGCGAACATTGACATCCTGCTCAAACAACGCCACGACGAATTGCCTAAACTCGTTGAGGTATGCAAACAATACAAAGAGTTTGAGCAAAGCACACTTCAGCGAGTCATTGAAGCCCGCTCACAGGTATCCTCAGCGCGCCAACAGCAGGACATTCCGGCGTTAGGCCAGGCGGAAGGGATGCTGCGCGCGGGGTTGGGGGGGCTCTTCGCGGTCGCGGAAGCATATCCGGCACTGAAGGCGGATGACAATTTTATGCAGTTGCAGAACCGAATTAGCTCACTTGAAAGTGGCATTGCTGACCGCCGGGAATTCTATAACGACTCAGTAAACATCAACAACGTGCAAATCGAGGTGTTTCCCGCCAGCATCATTGCCAGTATGTTCGGCTTTGGCGAAAAACGGTTACTCGAATTCGCTTCGGCGGAAAAGGCAGATGTCGATATGAAGCAGCTATTTGCCTAATGGAACTGGCCAAACTGCCTTCCTTGATGGTGAGGTTTGCCCCGGGGATTCGCTCTCTCCGGTCCTGTTCCACAAGCGGGGGAGAGGCGCAAGGACTCGCTTTGCGGGTCGTGCGTTAACTCAATTCGTGGACGCGCTACACCGCAAATACGCGCAGCTGCTCACCTCGGGTGCGCAGCTGCTGCTGATACTTATCGGCATCCATCAACACTCGCGCGATGGCTGGTTGTATTGTCTTACCGGGATGATCCTGATCAGTATCTTTGCGTGGCTGTCGTCGTTATCCCGGCTACGCACCATTCGGGAGACACCCGTCTCAAGGATCAGCTCAGCAGCCCAAGGCTATGTTGAGCTTATCGGGCGAGGACAGCCATACTGCGACACGCCCCTGCTCAGCCAGGTAAGCCGTCTTCCTTGCCTGTGGTGTCGCTACAAGATCGAGCGACGCGAGGACTTCAATAAGTGGATACATATAGAAAGCGGCGAAACCACCGACTCTTTCATACTGCGCGATGATAGCGGTGAATCTGTCGTTGATCCGGAACAGGCCGAGATCATCACTGAGCATTACAACCAGTGGCATGAGGATGATTACCGTTACACTGAGTGGAAGTTGCTTCCGCACGACCTGCTATACGTTGCCGGACAATTTCGCACACAAGGTGGCAGCACCATGGAATTCGACAGCCGTGCGGAACTGAATGAATTGTTGGTGGAGTGGAAAAAAGACATGCCCACGCTGCTTCGGCGCTTCGATCTGAACAAAGATGGTGTGCTCGACGCGGACGAATGGCAACTTGTCGTGGAAGCCGCCAAGGGAGAGGTGGATAAAATGATGAGGGAGGCTCAGGCACAGCCCGAAACCAATTTCGTCAGCCGACCTCCGGATGGCAAGTTCTTTGTGATCAGTAACCTCTCAAAGGAGAGGCTATCCCGTCGCTACCTGCTCTGGGCCTGGGCGCATCTTGTGATCTTCTTCGGATCGCTGGGCGGGCTCGGATGGATTGTCGAACGGGTGAACCAATAGGGAGTCACAGGTACGTTCGGGACAACTGCTTTGCCGGCAGCGGCATCTCTCAGCCGATTCGGCCTTACGAGGGTATTCACTCCTGTGCGAACTTCCCTTAGGAATTCCTTCGCGCCGTAAGGGAGAAGCGTCGCAATTGAGGGGGGCTGCTTCCATGCAGCGATTCCGCAAAG
>JBKQNQ010000129.1:0-9885 GCA_052145875.1 Thiobacillaceae bacterium | reverse complement strand
CGCGCGAATCCACCAGGATGCGCTGGGTTTCATGGTTCATGAAATCCCTTACTACACGCAGGCTCAGGTTGAGGTCCTGATACAGGCTGCAGGGGGCGATGCAGTGGTTGGCCTTGCCCTGGATGTCGACCCAAAGTTTGCGCAGATAGGCGATATCGGCCCGCATGTCTTCGTCGCTTGCACTGCCGGCCACGGTGCGGACGATGAAGCCGCCATGTTCCTCGGGCGGCATCAACTGGTACAGACGCTGACGAAGGAACTCACGCTCTTCTTCGCCCTCGATTTTTTGCGAAATCCCAATGTGGGACTCCTGTGGCAGATAGACCAGATAGCGCCCGGCGAAACTGATCTGGGTGGTCAGGCGCGCACCCTTGGTACCGATCGGGTCCTTGATGACCTGCACGACTAGAGACTGGCCTTCGTGCAGAATATGTTCGATTGGACGTTCAGGCTCGCTATTGTGGCCCACGTCCCAGATGTCGGCGACATGCAAGAAGGCGGCACGTTCGATCCCGATATCAATGAAGGCGGACTGCATGCCAGGCAGGACACGCACGGCGCGGCCCAGAAAGATATTTCCCACTAATCCCCGGCTGGTAGATCGCTCGACGTGGAGCTCCTGCACCGATCCGAGGTGCAGGACCGACACTCGCGTCTCCTGGGGCGTGACATTGACCAGTATTTCTTCGCTCATGGCGAATTCTCCAATTCTCAATCAGCACACTCGGATGTGGTGATTGAAAACGAGTTCGTAATCTCGGAATCACGCCGTCAGTTCGATGCCTTTCTGGCCTTCTTTCAATTCAAATTAGCGTTGTAGCCGTTTCCGCGTGCATCAATTTCACACGCCAATCCGGCTCCAGAACTCGCACCTATGGTGTCATTCCTGCCAGCTGCAATAATGCGGCTGTTTCATGCAGCGGCAAACCCATAATGGCTGAATAGCTGCCTTCGATACGCTGGACGAATATCGCCGCACGCCCCTGGATGCCATAGGCACCGGCCTTGTCGAGTGCCTCACCCGACCTTAAATACAAATCAATTTGCTCCGCTGAAAGTGGAGCAAATGTCACTTTACTTGATGAAAGCCGCGCCTCCAGCCGTTCACCCCAGGCAAGCGCGATAGCCGTATGAACCCAATGGGCCCTACCGGACAGGCTCTCCAATATCGTCCGAGCGTCCTCGACATCGCGTGGCTTGCCGATGATTTGCCCATCCAGGTCTAACAGGGTATCGGCGCCCAATACTGGCAGCAACAGCAGTCGCCGATTTCGCGATACCTTAGCGCCACACTTGGCTTTCTCACGCGCCATGCGCATCGCGAAGTCCATTGGCGGCTCATTGGTGCCCGGGATCTCGATCACGTCCGCGCGATCGGGTGAGGCACGCAAGGGCAGCACTTCAAAGTGCACGCCGATCTGCTTAAGCAACTCTCGCCGCCGGGGAGACTGGGAAGCAAGATAGATGCGTTTGTCTTGATAGGTCATGATAGTTATATTCTAGTTACGACCGCCAGCAACTGTCGCTTGAGGCCACCCCCTGCGCGCCAGAGTCACTCACGATGGTAGGGGTGGCCTTTTAGCAGCGAAACAGCGCGGTAGAGTTGTTCCGCCAATATCACCCGTGCCAGGGCATGTGGCAAGGTCAAACGTGATAGCCCCAGTAGTGCGTCGGCGCGGTCTTTGATTGATGCATCAAGTCCGTCGGCTCCGCCAATGATTAAGCACGGATTTGCGCCATCGCTCATCCAGCGTGCCACCGACCGGGAGAGCTCGACCGTTGTGACTTGCCGGCCGTGTTCGTCAAGGGCGATCAACAGGGGCAAGGATGGGAGGCAGGCGCGGATACGATCCGCTTCGACCTGTTGGATACGGGCTGTCGAGGTGCCAGCGGCACGTTTTTCCGCCTTGATTTCGATTAGTTCCAGCGCCGCATCGGGAGGCATTCGCTTGGCGTATTCATGGTAGCCAACGGCGATCCAGTCCGGCATTCTATGCCCGACAGCAATAATCCGCAGTTTCATGGGTGACGCCCCTAGCCAGCTTGTTTGGTTAGTGAGACCCTCGCCCCCGGACCCCACAATTCTTCAAGGTTGTAATACGCGCGGACTGACGGTTGCATCATGTGAACGACGATGTCGCCCAGGTCAACCAGTATCCATTCGGCGCCGGCTTCCCCCTCGATGCCGATGATCGCCAACCCAAGTTCCGCCGCTTTGTCATGCACGCTGCGGGCCAGCGCTCGGGTTTGCCGGCCCGAATCGCTGCTGGCGATGATCACGCGTTCAAACAATGAAGTCAGCCGTGTGGTATCCAGGACACTGATTTCCCGGCCTTTGACGTCCTCGAGGGCGACGACCAGGGCCCTTACTTTGTCATCCAGTTTCATGCGTGCAAATAAAGGTGGTTGGTGTGAATGTAGTCGAGTACCGGATCGGGCAGCAAATAACGTGGGCTGCTGCCTTCACGGATGGCGGTACGTATCGCGGTGGCGGAGATATCGAGTTGCGTCACGGGGCGCAGAATAATTTGTCCCGCGGCGTGGTTGCCGACCACGGCCTTTATTTGATGCCGTTGCAGGAAGTCACGCAGATTATCGCTTAGCGCATCGGCCTGAGCCAGGCGATAGCCGGGGCGATGCGCTACCGCGATATTTGCCAGGGTGATCAACTCTGACCAATTCTTCCACGTGCCCAGGCCCAGAAAGGCGTCCACACCCATGAACAACCACAAAGGCGAGTCTCTACCGACTTCAGCGCGCAGACTTGTAAGCGTCTCGACCGTATAGCTCATACCGTCGTGTTCGACTTCGCGCATATCGAGCACAAAACGTGGATTCCCTTCGATCGCGAGGCGAGTCATCTCGACACGATGACGAATCCCCGTACGCGGCTGCGGGCGGTGCGGCGGCATGGCAGCGGGAATAAATCGCACCCGATCAAGAGAGAGCCAACTCGCCAATTCTTCTGCCATGCGCAAATGGCCGAAGTGGATCGGGTCGAACGTGCCACCGAGGAGGCCGACGGCGCGTTGCGCCCGAGGTGCAACGGGCGAGGCATGTGACGATCCCGCGGCGCGGTCTCCCACGCGTTACGCCTCAGCCCATCGAGCGCTAGCTGCGTACATGGCCATCGCCAAGCACCACCCACTTCTGGCTGGTCAGTCCCTCCAGTCCAACTGGGCCGCGAGCGTGGATTTTGTCGGTGGAGATGCCGATCTCGGCGCCGAGGCCATATTCGAAACCGTCGGCGAAGCGGGTGGACGCATTGACCATCACGCTGGAGGAGTCCACTTCACGCAGGAAACGCCTCGCTCGGGTGTAATCCTCGGTGACGATGGCATCCGTATGCATTGAGCTGTATTTGGCAATATGTGCAATCGCGGCATCGAGGTCGCTGACCACGCGTATGCTGATGATGGGTGCAAGGTATTCCTCATGCCAGTCGGCCTCAGTTGCTTCCCTCATCTCGGGCACAATGCGGCGTGACTCGGCGCAGCCGCGCATTTCGACTTTCTTAGCAGTATAGATGGACGCAATTTGTGGCAGGAACCGCAGTGCGATACCGTGATGTACGAGTAGGGTTTCCATGGTATTGCAGGTGCCGTAGCGGCTCGTCTTGGCGTTGTCCGCAATTCGTAATGCCTTCTCCAAGTCAGCTTTGTCGTCCACATACACATGGCAAACGCCATGCAAGTGCTTAATGACAGGAATGCGCGCGTCGTTCATCAGTCGCTCAATCAGGCTCTTGCCGCCACGGGGCACGATCACATCAACATATTCGCGCATCGTGATGAGCTCCCCAACCGCACTGCGATCAGTCGTTTCGATGACTTGCACGCACCGCTCGGGCAGACCCGCGTCCCTGAGTCCTTCCCTGACGCAGGCGGCGATCGCCTGGTTGGAGCGAATGGCCTCGCTCCCTCCGCGCAGTATTGCGGCATTTCCGGATTTCAGACATAGGCCTGCTGCATCGGCAGTAACGTTGGGACGGGCTTCGTAAATGATCCCGATGACGCCAAGGGGCACACGCATCTTTCCCACTTGGATGCCGGACGGACGAAACGCCAAGTCGGTAATGGCTCCAATCGGATCCGGCAGCGCCGCAATCTGTTCCAGTCCTATGGCCATGTCCGCGATGGCCTTTCCCGTCAAAGCCAGGCGGTCCAGCAATGCTTCGCCCAAGCGATCGAGCTTCGCGTGTTCCACATCCTTGTTGTTTGCAGCGAGGAGCTTCGCGGTATCGCGCCTGATAGCGGCGGCCATCGTCACGAGTGCTGAGTTCTTGGTACGCGTGTCGGCAGCCGCAATTGAGCGACTTACGTCGCGGGCAGAACGGCCCAGGGTGTGCATGTAGGTCTTGACGTCCAGGTTTTCCATGTAGGCACCTTCAAAAAAATCCAGTTCTCATTCAATCAATCCGCGATAGGGGGTAACCCGCCCTTGCGTGTACACCCACCGTCCGCACGGAATCCGCCCCGAGCCCGACTTCGATATGCTCGTACGTGGCAGCACTTTGAATTTGATGAGACGCTCATCTTAGCGTGTCGATAATACCAAGCTGATGTTGGCAAGGCCCATCCATGGATCACCTTGTTCCGCGCCCTTGATCTGACGGTCAATGCGAGCACAAGTCTGAAGGGCATGTTCCAGGACTGCGCGGCCGTAGCGTCTAAGTCCGCCCTCGATCAGCGGGCGGCGCCTTTCCCACACCCGTGCAGTCGCCAGGAGGTGTTGCAAGGATTCGTGGCGTTCCAATCCCCATTTTAGCCGTAGCAGCAGGCGAATGGCTGCTGCCACCTGCCAAAGCACAACGGGAGGGGCCTCACCTTCCTGGCGCAGACTGTCAAGGATGCGATAGTAACGGCTCCAGTCCGCACTGAAAATCGTGTCCTGCAACTGGTCAGGCTCGAACCGGCTGACGTCGACAACGGCCTGTTGAATTTCTTCAAGACCTAGCGAACCAGGCGGAAGAAGCAACGCAAGCTTGTCGATTTCCTGTCTGGCTGCCAGCAGGTTGCCTTCCACCCGTTCAGCCAGATAATTGAGCGCATCGCGCTCGACCTTGAGCCCCTTAATAGCCATGCGCCGACCAATCCAGCTCGGCAACTGTGCTCGCTCAACCACGCGTGACTGGATGACGGTTCCGGCGCTGGCAAGTGCGCCAAACCACTTGGTCTTGGTGGACTTCCATTCCAGTCCCGGCAGGCTGACGAGCGTGATCGTATCGACCGGAAGATCAGCGGCGAGTCTTTCCAATGCTTTGCCGCCGTCGCTTCCAGGTTTGCCAGATGGAATGCGAATTTCGAGCAGGCTTTTGTTGGCGAACAGCGAGAAGTTGTCATTGCCGGCAAACACCTTGTCCCAGTCAAACTTGCCCTGTACGGTGTGTACCTTGCGGTCGGTGTGGCCCGCCTGAATCGCCGCTGCCCGGATGGCGTCCTCGGATTCCAGTAGTCCAAGCGGCTCTTCGCCCCATAACACATAGAGTCGGGCAAGTTCGCCGCTAAGATGTTCCGCCAGGCGGTCGGGGGACAGTTCCATTCCCGCTTCCGGTCAGGATGATGCGATGCGATGAAGATGCCGGAGGATCTGTTGCGCGGCATCCTCATCCATGGCCTGGTAGAGGAAGTCAGCTTCGGTCGATTTGGCCGAATATTGACTGTCGTCGTACGTCATATCCCGGATAAATTTGATTTGGGTTTCAGGCAGCCGCTCATTTCCGCCCGGGGTGGTGACCTGATAGGTGAGTGTCAGCTCCAATCGGTATTCGGACACTTGGCCGGCGCTGTTTAGCGCCAGAATCGTTTGGATCCGTTTTTCCGGGCCCAATTTGAGAATGACCTCGGCTTCGCTTGGAGCGTTTGTAACCTTTACGCCGGCGATCGCGAGGAGCTTGCGCAGACGGTCTGCCGTGGCATTGCGTTGGAAATTGGCTGCCTGCGCGGCCACAAAAACGCTCTTGAAGGGCAGGGGTGCAGCGCCACGCAACTGGAAGCCGCATCCCGATAAAAACAGCGGGAGCGTAACGGCAAACAGAAAAGCGCGGCGCGTCATACCACGATATTAACCAAACGTCCGGGCACCACCACCACTTTTTTCAGCGGCAGACTCGCGACATAGCGCTGGATGTCAGGATTCGCCAGTGCGGCAGCCTCAATCGCACTCGTATCCGCATTCTTGTTGATGCGAATGTTACCGCGCAACTTACCGTTTACCTGCACCACGAGTTCGATTTCATTTTGCTCCAGTGCGGTCGTATCGGCGTCAGGCCATGGCTGTTCGAGCAGTTGCGAATCCGGTCTAAGTTCGCCCCACAGCACTTCACAGACGTGCGGGATGATGGGGGAGAGCATCACCACGGCCCGTTCCAGACCTTCCTGAACGACGCCACGCGTGGCGGCATCATTCGTCTCGAGTTTGGCCAAGCTGTTCATCAGCTCCATCACCGCGGCTACGGCCGTGTTGAATTGCTTCCGGCGGTCGAAATCGTCGCTCACCTTGATAATGGTTTGGTGAATCTGGCGGCGCACGTCCTTAAGTGTGCTCGGTAGATCTGTGCCGGATCCCTGGTATGAGGCGCGGCCCACCTGCACATGATCAAACACCGCCTTCCACAAACGGCGAATAAAGCGGTTTGCGCCTTCCACACCGGTATCAGACCACTCCAATTGATGGTCCGGTGGCGCGGCGAACATCATGAACAACCGTGCGGTGTCCGCGCCATAGGTGTCAATTAGGATTTGCGGGTCCACACCGTTGTTCTTTGACTTGGACATCTTCTCCGTGGCGCCGACGATCACGGCCTGGCCGTCGATTCTATGCCTAGCAGCAATGGGACGGCCTTTGTCATCCGTGGTAATGTCCACATCCGCAGGGTTGATCCATTGCTTTTTGCCATCCGCGCCGTCCCGATAAAACGTCGGTGCAACAACCATGCCTTGAGTCAGTAAATTGACAAACGGTTCGTCGGTTTGCACGAGGCCCTCATCGCGCATAAGTTTGTGAAAGAATCGCGCATACAAGAGATGCAGGATCGCGTGTTCGATACCACCGATGTATTGGTCTACCGGCAGCCAGTGCTGGGCTCGTTCGTCTAGCATGGAGATCGCATCTGGGCATGCGTAGCGTGCGTAATACCACGAGGACTCTACAAAGGTATCCATCGTGTCGGTTTCACGTCTTGCGGGGCCCCCACACCTGGGGCAGGCGCATTCGTAGAACGTAGGCATCGTCGCCAGCGGCGAACCACGACCGGTAATGGTCACGTCTTCGGGCAGCACCACGGGCAGCTCGTGGTCTGGTACGGGAACATCACCGCACAAGGTGCAATGGATTATGGGAATTGGACAGCCCCAGTACCGCTGGCGCGAAATACCCCAATCTCGCAGACGGTACTGCACCTGTTTGTTGCCCAAACCCATTGCGTTAAGGTCAATGGCGATTGCATTCACGGCTGCATCGTAGCCAAGCCCGTCATATTTGCCGGAGTTGACGCAGACGCCGCGCGCCTTGTCACCGTACCATTCTTGCCAGCGATCCAGCGAAAAGCTTTCACCTCCGGCCGCGATCACTTGCTTGATTGGCAACCCATATTTTTTGGCGAAGCTAAAATCCCGCTCGTCGTGGGCCGGCACCGCCATCACCGCACCTTCGCCGTAGCCCATTAAGACATAGTTGCCGACCCAGACGGGCACGGGTTCGCGCGTCAGCGGATGGACGACTGAAATGCCGGTTGGCATGCCTCTTTTCTCCATTGTCGCGATATCTGCCTCCGCTACGCCTCCTTGCTTGCATTCTTCGATAAAGCCGGCGAGGTTGGAGTTGTCCTGCGCAGCGCGGATCGCAAGCGGATGTTCGGCCGCCACCGCGATAAACGTCACGCCCATGATCGTGTCGGGGCGAGTGGTGAATACCCACAAAAGCGTGTCTTCGTTACCCTCGAGCGGGAAGGCAAAGCGAACTCCCAAGCTCTTGCCGATCCAGTTACGCTGCATCGACTTCACCTGGTCGGGCCAGCCCGGCAGATTGTCAAGTCCGCTCAGAAGTTCTTCCGCATAGGCCGTAATGCGCATGAAGTACATGGGGATCTCGCGCTTTTCCACCAGCGCGTCTGACCGCCACCCGCGGCCGTCAATTACCTGCTCATTGGCTAGCACGGTATTGTCGACCGGGTCCCAGTTCACCGTGGCATTCTTGCGATAGATTAGGCCTTGCTCGAATAGCCGCGTGAACAGCCACTGCTCCCAGCGGTAATACTCCGGTTTGCAGGTGGCGATTTCCCGGTCCCAATCGATGGCAAGTCCCAGGCTTTTCATCTGGCCGCGCATGTGATCAATGTTCTGATAAGTCCATTTGGCAGGGGGTACGCCGTTCGCCAGTGCCGCGTTTTCAGCAGGTAGCCCGAACGCATCCCAACCCATGGGCTGAAGCACATTGAAGCCTTTCATACGATAAAAACGCGCGAGCACATCGCCGATCGTGTAGTTGCGCACATGCCCCATGTGGAGATTGCCTGATGGGTAGGGAAACATCGACAGGCAATAGTACTTGGGCTTGCCCGATGGTTCTGTCGCCCGAAATGCCTGTGTGCCCGCCCATGCTCGCTGCACGGTGCGCTCGATTTCGGAAGGATTGTATTTTTCTTGCATGGGCCAGGAGCCGAAAAGTGATGATAAAACAACGCTGTAATTATACCCGGCGATGACAGTGCTAGGCGGCTCCGGTATACTTTACGCAACAAATCAAGGGGAAACTGCGGAGCCTGTTTCTGGATCGCTGTGCTGGTCAAGCTGCGCGTGTCCTAGCGGGGGTCACGAGGACCGAAAGGTCATGGCGGACCAGACCCAGAAACTGACTTTTCCCAATCTGAGACCCGTTTTCACTGACCTACCAGGAGCTTTCCATGTCCAAGAAGCATCCCGTCATCGCTGTCACCGGTTCATCCGGCGCGGGAACCACTACCGTTAAGCGGGCTTTCGAGTCCATTTTCCGCCACTACGAAATCACCCCTGCTGTCATCGAAGGCGACAGCATGCATTCCCTCGGTCGGACTGAATTCCGCGAGCGAGTGAAGCAGGAAGAAGCCAATGGATGCATGACTTTTTCCCATTTTGGACCCGATGCAAACCACTTCGATAAGATTGAGGAAACCTTCCAGGTCTACGGTGAGACCGGCGGCGGTACAAGGCGTTATTACATCCACAGCGACGCCGAAGCAGACGATCACAATGCTCGCCTGAAAACCAAGCTCAAGCCCGGTGAATTCACTCCCTGGGAAGAGATTCCCAGGGGCACTGACCTGCTCTTTTACGAGGGACTCCACGGGCTCGTTGCCCACGGCAAGGTCGATGCCGCGAGGTACGTCGATCTGGGTGTCGGTGTCGTACCCATTGTCAATCTGGAATGGATTCAGAAGATCCACCGCGACGGTGCCGAGCGCGGCTACGCTGCGGATGTCATCGTCGATACCATATTGAGGCGCATGCCAGACTATGTGAACTACATCACGCCACAGTTCTCGCGTACCCACGTTAACTTCCAGCGCGTTGCTACGGTCGACACCTCAAACCCGTTTATTGCCCGCGACATTCCCACGCCGGACGAGAGTTTCATCGTTATCCGTTTCCGGGATCCGCGTGGTGTGCCCTTCCAGTACCTCCTTAACATGATTCCAAACAGCTTCATGTCCCGCGCCAATACCATCGTGGTGCCCGGCAGTAAAATGAGCTACGCAATGGAGCTCATCCTCACCCCCATGATCGAGGAAATGATTGAATCCAGCAAGGGAGATTGAGTCCGCTAAAGTGAGCAAGAGGGGGCCGGGACTGGCGCGGCAAAACATGTCTCGGCACTTCTTTGGAATCGCTGGAATTGGTGAAGTTGGAA
>JBKQNQ010000128.1:0-9121 GCA_052145875.1 Thiobacillaceae bacterium | reverse complement strand
CTTTCTTTAAGCATGTCGCCATCCCGCTGGGTACCACCGGTTTTCTGGTGCTCACATACTTCGTCATCGTGGGTTCGTCGAATGCTGTCAATCTGACCGATGGACTGGATGGCCTTGCAATCCTGCCGACTGTCATGGTCGCGTCGGCGCTCGGTGTCTTTGCGTATGTCGCGGGTAACGCCGTGTTCTCCAAGTATCTCGGACTGCCTCACATTCCCGGTGCGGGCGAGTTAATCGTGTTCTGTGCAGCCATTAGCGGATCGGGCCTTGCATTCCTTTGGTTCAATGCCTATCCCGCCGAAGTCTTTATGGGCGATGTGGGTGCCCTGGCGCTGGGGGCGGCGCTCGGCGTGGTGGCTGTGATCGTACGCCAGGAAATCGTGCTATTCGTGATGGGGGGGGTGTTTGTGATGGAGACGCTCTCCGTCATGATCCAGGTCGCCAGCTTCAAGCTGACCGGCAAGCGCGTCTTCCGTATGGCACCCATTCATCATCATTACGAGCTCAAGGGTTGGAAAGAGACTCAGGTCGTGGTTCGGTTTTGGATCATTACGATGATGCTTGTGCTGATTGGCTTGTCGACATTGAAGCTGAGATGAACTACAACAGCCTCCTGCTTGCGGGCAAGAAGATCCTGGTTCTGGGGTTGGGAGACACGGGCTTGTCCTGTGTGCGCTGGTTGCGTGCACGTGGCGTCCAAGTGAGCGTAGCGGACAGTCGAGCCAATCCGCCCAACGCCCGGGTCCTTAGCGAGACATGCCCGGACGTCCCGTTGCATGCCGGGCCCTTTCGGGACACGGATATGCAGACGACCGACATGCTGGTGCTCAGTCCCGGTATCGCGCTATCAGAGCCCGCCGTTGCCCGGGCCAGCGCAGCGGGAATGGAAGTCGTGGGTGACGTGGAACTGTTTGCTCGTGCCATCGCCGTATTAAACCAGGATCGCGATCATCCGATGAAAGTCATCGCCATTACGGGTTCCAATGGCAAGAGTTCGACGACCGCCCTGGTTGGCGAGATGTGCAAGGCCGCAGGGTTAGCCACCTGCGTCGCAGGCAACATTGGTCTGCCTGTTCTGGATGCACTGCTGGAGGTCGAAGCCGGTGTGGCACCGGTACCGCAAGCCTGGGTGCTGGAGCTATCCAGTTTTCAGCTCGAAACCACGTCCAGTCTCAACGCCGATGTCGCGACCGTGCTCAATATCAGCGAGGATCACCTGGATCGGTATCCAGGTGTTGAAGCCTACGCATTGGCCAAAGCAAGAATCTTCTCGGGCAATGGCATTCAGGTTCTCAATCGCGAAGACGCACGGGTGATGGCCATGGCGCTGCCAGGGAGAAATATCGTGACCTTTGGGATCCATACCCCGGCGGGCAAGGGTCAGTTTGGATTTTGCGAAGGTGAGCTATGCCATTCTCAAGAACAGCTTATCCCCGCGTCCGATCTGCCGATTACCGGTTTGCACAATGTGGCGAACGCGCTTGCGGCGCTGGCACTCGCCACGTCAATCGGCGTGCCGGAAACCCAGGCACTGCAGGCATTGCGCCATTTCAAGGGACTGCCGCATCGAGTGGAGTGGATTGCCGATATCAATGGGGTGAGCTACTTCGACGATTCCAAAGGCACCAACGTCGGAGCCACTGAAGCGGCCCTGTATGGGATGGGCCGCAAGGTGGTCGTTATTTTGGGCGGCGATGGGAAGGGGCAGAATTTCTCGCCGTTAAAGCAGGCGGTGGCAGTCAATGCCCGAGCGGTAATTTTGATTGGGCGAGATGGCCCCGTGATCGGCGCAGCGCTGACCGGCTGCAACGTCCCTGTGGTTGCAGCCGCTGGCATGGAGGACGCGGTCAAGGCAGCGCGCACTCTCGCCCACCACGGCGATGCAGTGCTCTTGTCGCCAGCCTGCGCCAGCTTCGACATGTTCCGCAACTACGTCCACCGATCGGAAGCGTTCGTGGCAGCCGTGCATCAACTGAGCGGGGAGGTCTGCTGATGCGCAACGCCACACCCAAACTCACGGCTGCGCCGGAACTTGATTTCGGCCTGATGTGGCTGACCATTGCTTTGCTGACTATCGGTCTTGTAATGATCTATTCGGCTTCCATCGCAACGGCGGAAGGGATGAAACAAACCGGCTACCAGAGCTATTACTTCCTTCTTCGCCAAGGCGTCTATTCGTTGGCAGCCGTCGCAGTGGGCGTGGCGTTGTTTCAGATTCCGATGCGCGCTTGGCAGCAGATGGCACCCTGGCTGTTCTTTTCTGGCCTGCTGCTGTTGGTGGTCGTGCTGATTCCGCATATCGGCAAGGTGGTGAATGGCAGTCGGCGCTGGATAGGCCTCGGCTTCGCCAATCTTCAGCCCTCCGAGCTCATGAAGTTCTGCGCCGTAATTTATGCAGCCGACTACACGACGCGCAAGGCGGCATTCATGGATGACATCAAGAAGGGTTTTTTGCCCATGGCCGCCGTGATGATGCTGACCGGGGGCCTGTTGCTGCTGGAGCCCGACTTTGGTGCCTTCGTGGTGATTGTGGCGATTGCCATGGCGACCCTGTTTCTGGGGGGGCTCAACTGGAAAATCTTTGCGGCGTTGATTGTCGTGCTCATGGCCGGGTTTGCCGGATTGATCATCACCTCGCCGTACCGGGTGGAACGGGTGCTCGGTTTCATGCGCCCCTTCGACGACCCGTATGGGCGTGGTTATCAGCTTTCCCATGCGCTGATCGCCTTCGGCCGGGGGGAGTGGCTAGGCCTTGGGCTGGGCGCCAGTGTGGAAAAGCTCTTCTACCTTCCCGAGGCGCATACCGATTTTCTGCTTGCGATCATCGCGGAGGAGCTGGGCTTTGTGGGAGTCGTGGTCGTCATTGCGTTATTCGCCTTGTTGACCGTAAAGGCGTTCATGATTGGCCTGCGCGCCGCTAAACTCGAGCGCAATTTTTGCGCGCTCGTTGCACAAGGCATCGGCATTTGGCTGGGTGTACAGGCGGGTATCAATATGGGGGTCAACATGGGACTCCTCCCGACCAAGGGTCTGACTCTGCCGTTTCTTTCGTACGGTGGCAGCGGCATTCTGGCCAACTGCATGGCCGTATCTATCTTGTTCCGCATCGACTGGGAGCATCGCCAAATGATGCGTGGAAAGACATTTTGAACACGATAAACCGTACCCTGATGGTAATGGCCGGTGGCACAGGAGGGCACGTCTTCCCGGCGCTTGCCGTCGCCCAAGAGATGCGGTCGCGCGGTTGGGATGTGTTCTGGTTGGGCACACGCAATGGCCTGGAAGCCCGCGTTGTGCCAGAAGCGGGCTTCGACATGGTCTGGTTGTCGATAAGCGGTCTACGTGGCAGTGGCATCTTGCGCCTAATCACAACGCCCTTCATGCTGCTTCGGGCGTTCTTCCAAAGCTTGAAGGCAATTCTCGCGCGACGCCCCGATGTGGTGCTAGGCATGGGGGGCTACACCGCGTTTCCGGGCGGGTTGATGGCATCCTTGCTGGGCAAACGGCTGGTCGTGCACGAACAGAATGCAGTTGCGGGGCTTACCAACCGTGTGCTTGCGTGTCTTTCGGATCGTGTCCTGGCCGCATTTCCGGATGCGTTCAACGGACAAAAAGACAAGCCCATACCATGTCGCAAGATTGAGACACGCTGGGTGGGAAATCCGGTACGTACCACGATCGCGCAACTGGCCCAGGAAGAGCATCGCTACGCAGGCCGCGAGGGTCCACTGCGCGTGCTGGTCGTTGGCGGTAGCCTGGGCGCGTCCGCGCTCAATTCACTGTTGCCTGAAGCCATCGCGTTAATTCCGGCCGATCGTCGTCCGCAGGTGATACATCAGTCGGGGCGCCAACATCTCGAAATTCTCAGACGTCATTATGAGGATGCCGGGGTTCATGCGGACACGCGTGATTTCATTGAAGACATGGCAAGTCTCTATAGGTGGTGTGACCTGGCGGTGTGTCGCGCCGGGGCCATGACCATTGCTGAACTTGCCTGCGCAGGCGTGCCCGCAGTGCTCGTGCCGTTCCCGTTTGCGGTGGACGACCATCAAACCGCTAATGCCAGATTCCTAAGCGATGGGGGTGCCGCGTGGCTGATCCAGCAAAAGGAGCTGACCCCAACGAGTCTCGCTACGCTCCTGATGGACGTCAAGCGCGAAACACTAACGGAAATGTCCTGTTGTGCGCATGCGGTGGCAAAACCCGAATCGACCCGCGCGGTTGCGGATGCGTGTGAGGAGGTGGCCGAATGAAGCACGCGGTCAGACACATTCACCTCGTTGGCATCGGCGGTGCTGGCATGAGCGGGATTGCGGAGGTTCTGGTGAATATGGGGTACGCGGTTTCCGGGTCCGATTTGGCCGATAACGCGGCCACTCAGCGTCTGCGCTCGATGGGCGCGAAAATAATTAAGGGCCACGCTGCGGAAAATATCGCCGGATCGGATGTGGTGGTGACGTCAACCGCAGTGAAAGGAGACAACCCAGAGGTCATGGCGGCGCGCGAGAGTCACATTCCCGTGGTGCCCCGTGCCATGATGTTGGCCGAATTACTGCGTCTGCGCCAAGGGATCGCCATCGCGGGGACGCATGGCAAAACGACGACCACGAGTCTCGTGGCCTCCTGTTTGTCTGAGGCGGGCATGGATCCGACCTTTGTCATTGGAGGCAAGCTCAATGCCGCAGGTGCCAACGCGCGCCTGGGCAGAGGCGACTTCATTGTGGTGGAAGCGGATGAATCCGATGCATCGTTCTTGCTGCTCTCTCCAGTGATCTCAGTTGTTACCAACATCGACGCCGATCACATGGACACTTACGGCCATGATTTCAATCGTCTCAAACAGGCATTTGTCGAGTTCCTTCAGCACCTGCCCTTTTATGGTCGCGCCGTAATCTGCATTGACGATCCCAATGTGCGCGAGATTCTGCCCAGGGTGTCCAAGCCGATTACCAGCTATGGATTTTCTGCGGACGCCGATATTCAGGCCGTTAATGTGAAGGCGGTCGATGGGCAGATGCGTTTTACCGCAATTCGTCGCAATGGCAGCGTTACTCATCTGCCAGTGATGCTCAATATTCCTGGCCGTCATAACGTCCTCAACGCGCTGGCAGCCATTGCCGTGGCCACCGAAACGGGTGCAGAGGATCAGGCAATCCTCAAGGCTTTGGCCGAATTCAACGGCGTCGGCCGGCGCTTTCAGCGCTATGGTGAAATCGCGAGCAAGGACGGAGGGCACTTCACGTTGGTGGACGATTACGGCCATCATCCGGTGGAAATGGCCGCCACCCTGGCCGCAGCGCGCGGCGCATTCCCGGGACGCCGACTCGTCCTCGCATTCCAGCCGCACCGCTATACGCGCACGCGTGACTGCTTTGAAGATTTTGTCAAAGTGATGTCCGAAGCCGATGTGGTCTTGCTGACAGAAGTGTATGCGGCCGGCGAGATGCCCATCGTGGCTGCCGATGGCCGAGCCTTGGCTCGAGCCGTCCGCGTGGCGGGAAGGGTTGAACCGCTGTTTCTTGAAGACATTGCCGAACTGCCGGAGCAGATTTTGGAGCAGGCTCGCGACGGTGACGTCGTGCTCGTCATGGGTGCAGGCTCCATCGGCCAGGTGGCGGCACGGGTGGCAGGCCAACGATGAACGTCCATTCCAGTCTTCCAGAGGACTTCGGCGGGGCCGGCATAGGGAAGGTCTTGCGTGGCCGCTTTCATTACAACGCATCGATGGCACCCTATGTGTCATGGCGTGCGGGGGGAGCGGCACAGCGGATTTATACACCGGCCGACCTGGACGATATGTCGCTTTTTCTGCAAGGGCTTGACCCAAATGAGCCTGTGCACATCGTCGGACTGGGCAGTAACCTGCTGGTCCGTGACGGTGGTGTCAAAGGGGTGGTTCTCCTGCTGCATGGGGTCCTCAAGACCCTTGCGGTGGAGTCAAGGGTCAATGCCATTCCGGCGGCGGAGCCCGGGAAGGAAGATTCCGTTGTGATCTACGCTGAAGCGGGCGTTGCTTCACCCAAGCTCGCGCGGTTTGCCGCCAATCACAACTTGATTGGAGCGGAATTTCTAGCAGGGATTCCCGGGACGGTCGGTGGCGCGCTCGCAATGAATGCAGGGTGTTACGGGTCGGAGACGTGGGATCACGTAATACAGGTCCTGACACTTAATCGCCACGGACACCTCAATGAGCGCCGCCCAGAGGAATACGTGCTCGGCTATCGGCATGTTGCCTTAAAGGAGCTAACGGAAGAATGGTTCATCGGGGGCTGGCTCCGTTTCATGAAAGGCGATGGCGCCGCTTCAAGAGAACAGATCCGGACCCTCCTCAGGCAACGCATCGCAACGCAGCCGCTGCAACAACCCAATGCCGGTTCCGTGTTCCGTAATCCACCGGGCGACTATGCAGCGCGACTGATTCAAACCTGCGGGCTAAAGGGCGCACGAGTCGGGCAAGCCCAGGTTTCAATGGTCCACGCCAACTTCATTGTCAATCTGGGCGGCGCAACTGCAGGCGATATTGAGACTTTGATCGAACGAGTGGAAGACACCGTGGAGGCGGCGACCAATGTGCGGCTCATCCGTGAGGTGAGGATTATTGGGGAAAGAGCGTGACGAACCAGCGTTTGAAGCAATTCGGCAAGGTTGGCGTGTTGATGGGCGGAAAGTCAGCCGAACGGGAAATATCGCTGAAAAGCGGCGCGGCCGTGCTAAGTGCGCTGCAACGATCGGGTGTCGATGCTCAACGTTTCGATCCGGCGACACGCACGCTGGGCGATTTGGGGACCGCCGAGTTCGACCGGGTATTCATCACGCTGCACGGTCGTTACGGCGAAGACGGCTGCATTCAGGGCGCATTGGATCTGATGGATATCCCCTATACGGGAAGCGACGTCATGGCGTCCGCGATTGGAATGGATAAATGGCGCACTAAATTGTTGTGGCAGGCGGTTGGATTGCCAACCCCGGAATATGCGCTGCTCACGGCCACGACAGATTTTGCTGGCGTGGAACGGCAGCTTGGAATGCCAATTTTTGTGAAGCCCGCGCGTGAAGGGTCCTCCATCGGCATGACCAAGGTCAAGCAAGCGGGAAACCTCAAGGCCGCCTATGAGCTCGCTACTCAGTATGACGACCTCGTCATCGCAGAGAAATTTGTTGATGGTGGCGAATACACCTGTGCGATTCTGGGTGCTCAGGTTTTGCCCATGATCCAGTTGGTACCCAAGACAGAATATTACGACTTCGACGCGAAATATCTGCGCGACGACACGGAGTACCGCTGTCCGTGTGGGCTACCGCCGGACCAGGAAGCAGCGATCCAGAACATGTGCCTCAAAGCATTCCAGGTGGTGGGGTGCCGCGGTTGGGGCAGGGTGGATGTGATGCTAGACAAGCAGGGGAGTCCCTACCTGCTTGAACTTAACACCTCGCCTGGCATGACCGACCACAGCTTGGTACCGATGGCCGCTAGGGCGGCGGGCATGTCATTCGATGAATTATGCGTCCGGATACTGGAGCAAACGCTAGATGGCCGTTGACACCAGCAAGACACAAACGTTGCATGCGCTCGGCACGGCGCTTTTCTGGTTAGCCGGAGGGCTTCTTACGTACGCGTTACTGGCCTGGGTGTTGTCATGGAAGCTGTTTGCGCTGCGCACATTGCAGGTGACCGGTCATTTGGAGCACGTGACGAGAGCGCAGGTTAGGCTGATAAGCCAGCGCACCCTGAGAGGCAATTTTTTCACCGTTGACATGGAAGCCACGCGCGAAGGGTTTGAGAAACTGCCCTGGGTACATGATGCGAAGGTAGCGCGTATGTGGCCGAACACGCTGGTGGTTCGACTGACCGAGAACGTGCCCGTGGCCCGCTGGGGCGACCATGCGCTGGTCAATCTCGAAGGCGACACGTTCGACGCAGTGGGGCCGGGGAGCCTTCCACAATTCTTTGGCCCGGACGGGACCAGCGCTCAAGTCCTCGAAGCATTCATGCAATACGAGAAGATCTTGATGCCGTTCAAGAGCCCGCTGGTGGCCATTGAGTTGTCCCCACGCCAGGCGTGGCGGATCAGACTTGGCAGCGGCCTGGAGCTGGCGCTGGGTCGTCAGGATGCCGAAGCCCGTCTGGCCCGGTTCGTCGCTCTGTATCCCCGTGTGAAAGCCAGGCTGACCGGGCAGTTGAACTATGTTGATTTGCGTTACCCGGATGGATTTGCGGTGCGGTTCGCGCCTGCGAGTGCAAAAGCGTCTGTTCCAACAGAAAGAAGCTGAATGGCAACTAATAAACCGAAGGATCCGAAGAATCTCCTCGTGGGCCTGGACATAGGCACATCAAAAATTGTTTGTATCGTAGCAGAGGTCATGTCCGACGGCAGACTTGAAGTGATTGGCATGGGTTCCAGCGCGTCACGCGGATTGCGGCGCGGCGTGGTAGTCAACATTGAATCCACCGTCAATGCGATTCAACGTGCCCTTGAAGAAGCTGAGCTGATGGCGGACTGCAAGATCCGCGATGTGTATACCGGTATCGCAGGTAGTCATATCAAGAGCTTTAACTCGCATGGCATGGTGGCAATCAAGGACAAGGAAATCGGACAGCTGGATGTCGATCGTGTCGTGGAGACGGCGCGCGCTGTAAATATCCCGATGGATCAGCAGATCCTGCATACGATCCCGCAGGAGTTTGTCGTCGATGGACAGGAGGATGTGCGTGACCCCCTTGGCATGAGCGCGATCCGCCTTGAGGTCAAAGTGCACATTGTCACGGGCGCCGTCTCGGCAGCGCAGAACATTATCAAGTGCGTGCGGCGTTGCGGGCTGGAAGTCGCCGATTTGGTTTTGCAGCCGCTCGCATCCGCAATGGCCGTGCTCACCGAGGACGAGAAAGAGCTGGGCGTGTGCCTGGTCGATATCGGTGGCGGAACCACTGACATTGCGGTATTTACCGATGGCGCGATCCGCCATACCGCAGTCATTGCAGTCGCAGGCGACCAGGTTAACAACGATATCGCCGTCGCGTTGCGCACGCCACCGAAGGACGCCGAAGACTTGAAGATTCAGCATGGCTGCGCGCTGCGCCAACTCGCGGACCCGCGCGAAATGATTGAAGTCGCGGGGATTG
>JBKQNQ010000127.1:0-4492 GCA_052145875.1 Thiobacillaceae bacterium | reverse complement strand
CCCCCACCAGGGGTAGGGCGGAGTAGCCTTTGTCAAACGCGAAAACCTGCGCGCCCCGATAGCGGAAGTGCTGGGCCATGAGCGTACCGAGCAAAGTGGACTTGCCGGCGCCGGTCGGCCCGAGGATGGCGGTATGGCCAACATCTCCCGCATGCAGGCAGATGCGAAACGGCGTGGCTCCGGACGTGGTGGCCCAGGTAAGCGCTGGGCTGTGCGGCGGATAGAGCGGAGAGGGATGGATCTCGGGGCCTGACCACAGTGAGGTGAAGGGCAGCAGGTGGGCCAGGTTGAGGGTGTGTACCAGCGGCCGACGGACGTTTGCGGCCATGTTACCCGGCATTGAGCCCAGATAGGCTTCCACGGCGTTGACGTCTTCAATCCGTGCGCCGAATCCCTGGTTTTCCACAACCTTCTGAACCTCACGTGCGGTCTCGAACACCCGGTCATGATCCGGGTGGGCGAGGAGCATGACGCTGGTGTAGTAGCCATAGCGCACCGCACCGCTCGAAGCTTCGGCAATCGCCGCCACCACCTCATTGGTCATGTTGACCGCATCGAGGTTCAGGTGGGTGGCCTCGCCGCCGGTCTGCTCCCTGACCACGTTCATGGCACTTTTGCGTTTTTGGGACCAACGTGAGCGATAGCGGTTGAGCAGCTTTTCCGCTTGCAACGGATCCAAATAGATGAAACGGTTGCTCCATCGGTATGACACCGGCAGACGCGACAGGAAGTCCAGGATTCCGGGAAAGGAGTGGCTCGGGAAGGCATCGATCGACAGCGCGATGACATGAGTCTGATCGATCTTGGGCTGAAATCCCGTGGTGAGCGCATGTCGGCCGAGTACCGCATCGAGGTACATCGGCGCAGCCGACATGCGGAACGGCCGGGCGCGAAAACTTACACAGAACTCCAGAAAGCTCAGTAGGGCGCTGTCGATCGCGCCATGCGCATCGATGCGATCCGAAAGGCGGCGAATCGTCAGGAACGCAGCCAAACGGCCTTCGATGTCGCCGAGGCGCTGCTCGAAGGCCAGCAGATTGCGCGTGGCCGAGGTGGTGTCTTGGCCCTCGACAAAGAGCATCGAGGCCTTTCCTGCCGTATCGGGCAGGGGAAACCAGGTCACCGTCAGAATCGTGCGGCTGGTGTACCCCAGCTGCTCGCCTTCCAGGCGAGCACGGCGCACATCATCAATCAGGCGCGTCGTGCGATCCGGGAACGCGCCCTGTGGTGGGCGTCCCGGTGCGGTGGTGCGGATCGCGTCGCAGGTCAGGGTCCACCCGTCACCCAGTTTGAGCGCGGCGTTGATCCGCGTGCCCAGCGCCGCAAGTTCCCCAGGGGTTGCTGAGTCCAGATCCGGCCCGCTGTATTCCCAGCCCGCCAGATAGCCACCACTTTTGGTGAGCACGATACCGTCACTTACCAGTGCGGCCCAAGGCAAGAGGTCGGGTAGGCCATAGGCCCGTGTGCGGAATTCCTTAAGCGCGCGCATCAATTTACCTCCCGGTCGGGGGCGAATGGGCTGGACGCCGCGGGATAGTATCGGGCATAGCGCAGGTGGCGGATCCCCGTCTGGCTTAGAAGCGGGTCATATTTGGCTGCCAGGGCAAGCGCCCACTGGCCGGTTACCCAGAGCCCCACACCCAGCGCAGCCGCCCAAAGCTGGGCGAGTGAGAAGATGAAGACCCCCGCGAGAATGCCGAGCATCAGGACCAGATTGCGTTCACCGCCCAAGACCAGAATGGGGCGGTTGAGCGCAATATAGATGGGAACCACTTGAGCGGATTGATCCATAGCTTAACCTTTGCAATGGGCACTGACCTTGACGTCAGGCTCGGGGGATACGGATTGGAGTGACACACCCGCGGGTTCAGATGAGTGCACCGCTCAGACCCAAGGCGGAGAGGAAGTTGTTGCCCAGAACAATCATGGCGACACCGAGTACGACGAAAAGCGCCTTCTTGGCGATGCCGCCCAGCTCCTCTCCGAACACCAGCGCTGCGCCGGCCGCAAGGAATGCGATCACGCTGATCCCGGTGGCGACCGGGCCGGTGAGATCGTTCTGCAGGGTCTGGATCGGCGTATCCCAAGGCAAGCCGCCGGTGGTGGTGGCCCACGCGGTGCCAATGAACAGGGACAGAACGGCGGCCAACGCGCCGGCGCTCGCCGCCAGACGGCGGGCTTTCAGGGGGGATTGCATGGGTGGCTCCTTGGGACAGCACCAACGTGTGCTGCCTGCAATCAGCCCGGCGGGAAACGGCAAGGCGCACGCCGGGGTCTCGAAAACCCTACGGGGCGATGGACGAAGCACACATTTTTGCCTCCGCGGAGGGTGCGTTCGCTCTCGGGCGAGGGAAATTTTGCGGAGCGGCTCGGGGGTGATCGAGACCGCTCACCGCGTCACGGGATCATCCTTTAAGGAGCGGCCGATCTACGCTTGAGGCCGCTCACAAACAACATGTCAATCGCGTGCCAGGCTGCCAAGGAGCGGGTGCAGGTTGAAACGCAGGTTGCAGGCTTCGCGAGTGGACGCCCCGTTGGACCCTCGGGCCGCGTTGAGCTTACTCGCATATGACAGCGCGAGATCCGCTGCTGCCTTTAATCCAGCAGACAACCGGGATTCCCTAAAGAACAAAACCGGCGCTACCGATAATGGTTCTGGGCTAAAACTGGGCTGTTACCGATTGGATACAGGTTGATACCCATTGTTATGGTTCAGAAATAGCTCGGATATATCCGGCTGTTTGAATGGCAACAGGTTAGCAATCTATGCTTACCCCAAATTCACAACTGGAGGCATCACATGAAATCCACGTTCTCGAGCAAACTTTCACTCGCGCTGGCGGCGTGTCTCATTGCGGGCCTGTCTACCAGCGCGCTGGCCGAATCGCAATGGGCCAAAAATCACCCTCGCCGCCATGAAGTCAACCAACGTCTGAAGAATCAGCACCGACGCATTCACCGGGAGGTGAAGCAAGGTCAGCTGAACCGGGCCCAGGCAGGACGACTGCACCGGGAGGATCACCAGATCCGTCAGGAAGAACGAGACATGGCCAGCCAGAATGGCGGGCACATCACCCGGGGCGAGCAAGGAGTGCTCAACCGGCAGGAAAACGGCGTCAGCCAGCAGATTGGGAAATAGGCCTACTGGGCGCGCGGCCGTAAATGGTGTCGCGCCATATCGACTGTGTGATCCGCCGCTTGTTCGTGTTCGAGCAAGCACAATTTGATCAATAACTCGGAGATGATTCAGACCATGAAAACCGCTACCCGCCTGATCCCCCTGCTCGTTGCCGCATTGCTTCCGCTTGGTGCAATGGCAGACATGCCGGGCCAACATCCTTATTACCTGCACGCGCTCAGTGACCTGCGCGCCGCGCGTTGGTTGATCGAGCACCGTCCGGGCAACCCGATGGTCCGGGACGACGAAAACGTTGCGATCGCTAAGATCGATGAAACGATCAACGAGATCAAACACGCCGCGATTGAGGACGGCAAAAATATTGAGGATCACCCTCCGGTTGATGACCGACTTGATCGCAGAGGCCGTCTGCGTCGTGCGGAAGAATTGCTGAACCAGGTGCATTCCGAAATTGCACGGGAAGAAGACGACCCGATGACTCGCGGTTTGCGTGACCGGGCGATTCACCATCTGGATGAAGCGATCCACGCCACGCATTGCGCCCTGCAGGACAGGAGAATGGGCCTATAGCGCCACAACAGGCCGCTTCCCGTAGGATTACGGGGTGCGGCCAGGACGGCTTGATTTGCCTGGGCCGGATTCCCTCATTGCGAATTGGAAAATCGATGAAACTCACCCTTAGCGTTTTAACTGCACTCATGGTTTCGCTGCTGACGGGGTGCGCATCCCAAGTCAGCGTCGCGCAGCATCCCGAGCATCCCTATTACCTGCGTGCCCTGAGTGACCTGCGCGCCGCGCGGTGGCTGATCGAGCACCGTCCGGGCAATCCGATGGTTCGGGATGACGAAAACGTTGCGATCGCGGAGATTGATGCAACAATCAACGCGATCAAACGCGCGGCAATTGAGGACGGCAAAGATACCCGTGATCATCCGCCCGTGGACGAAACACCCGAGCGCAGTGGTCGCCTGCATCAGGCGAAAGACCTTCTGAACAAGGTGTATTCCGATATTGCACGTGAAGAGGACGATCCCATCACCCGCGGGATCCGTGACCAGGCCATTCACCATTTGGACGAAGCAATCCACGCGACTCAAAGAGCCTTGCAGGACGCAAATCGCGGGGCCTAGTTTGCAGGTATCGGTCGGGCGCGGCGGCGCATAGCCTCTCATCAAGGCACGGTGGCGTTTCAGCAAAGGCCGATCTTGGGTGGGGGTCCATGGCAGCGCAGCAATTTGCGGCAAGCGTTCGTGCGGCCATTTCTCCTTTTACACAGGTTGCCTCTGCTGCGGCCTCTTTGCGCCAGGGTCATGCGGCCCTTCCAGACGTGCATCCGCCTCAAAGGGATGCGCT
>JBKQNQ010000126.1:0-2767 GCA_052145875.1 Thiobacillaceae bacterium | reverse complement strand
TTTCCACTGCGGGCGAGCCTACCGATCCGATCGCTCGAGCAGCTATCTCACCTCTCTCAATGGGCCGCTCGTCCTCCGTAAGGCTGTGGTCGTGAAGCATCTTCGTGAGGAATGGCACCGCCAAAATCGCACGGTCGCCGAGCTTACCAAAATCTTTTGCCGCGGCTTCGGCCTCATTCCGCGGGCCGTACAAGCGCTCAATCTGTTGCCGAACGTCCAAAGGCAAATCTGGCGGAATCTGGCCTCGCAGTCCCCGTTGATGGTGAATCCAAAACCAGCAGCCGTAAGCGGCGAAAACGATAATTACAAGCGGGCCAAATCCCGAGATTGCACGACGGGCTCTCATCCCTCGCGGCTGCACCTCGCGGATTACCGGCGGCTTATCCATGTCAGCTTCATTCCAAGGGTCACCGGGCGCGAAACAGTAACACCGATCCGACACAGGCGAAGATGGCGTTCGTCGTCCAGGCGGCGACCGCGGGCGGAATGCGGCCGCCGTCTCCCAGGGCAAGCGTGATGTTGTTGAGGAAATAGAACACCACGACGAGGATCAGCGCCGTGCCCACGCCGAGCAACGGTCCGCTGCGGCTCACGCGCATTCCCAAGGGTATCCCCATGAGCACGACGAGGAGACAGGTCAGGGGGAACGCGTAGCGGGACTGAAGTTTGACCTCGTACTGGGCCAGGCCGACGAGGTGATTTGCGGCCCGCTGGGTGCGGATATAACGACGGAGTTCACGGGTGGTCAGGTCGTCAGGGTTTTTGCCTTCGACGGCGAGACGGGCGGGCGATTCCTTGAACGCGGGGAAGTTCGTTTCGGCGGCGTGCGCGACCGGGGGCGTCGCCCGATGGTCGTATACGTCCGCGTTGAAGAAATGCCATTGATGATTGATCCAGCGCGCGCTGTCGGCATAGACATCGATATCGGGATCGCCGTTGTCCTTTCGGTTGTGAACTTCCACCGTGTCCATTTCGGACCGGCGCGTATCGAAGCGCCGCGCATACCAATCGCGCCGTTCGATGGTGTTGGCGAAAAAGAAATTCTCGAGGACATTCGGTTGGCCCTTGCCCTTGACGCGGGCCCGCAACGCATCCGCCCGTTCATGCGCGTGCGGGACAAACAGTTCGTTGACGACGAAGACGGCGATGGTCGCCGCGGCGCCGATGGCCAGCAGCGGCAGGGCGATACGCAGGAGGCTGATCCCGTTGACCCGCATGGCGACCAGTTCGTTGCACTTGCTGAGGTTGGCGAGGCAGAACAACAGTCCGAGCAGGAGGGCCATGGGCATGATGATGACGAACATTTCGGGAAACAGAATAAGATAATAGTGAACGACGGTGCCGAAGCGGGCATGGTACTGGATGAAGTCGTCCAATGTCCCGAACAAATCGATGACGATCATCAACATCGCAAACACATCGAAGCAGTACAACAACGGCCAGGCGAATTCGCGCAGCAGATATTTGTCGAGGATCCGCACGTCCCGGAGAGTAGGGAAAGGACGGCGCTGCCGCGAGAAAAAAGCGCGAGACGGGATGAGGGACGGAATACGGGAGCCAGAATCCAGAAGACAGCGGGAAAGCGGTGAGGCGGCAGACGTGTTGTCTCACGCAGAGACGCAGAGAGCACAGGGGGTGAGATCTCTGTGTGGCATCGTTGAGGGGACGATGCCGCACGAGGGTTCTCCGTTCGGAGGCGGGCGAGCCGCGCGTGGGAACGTCTGGTCCGGGAATTGGGAGGCGGTGGGCGCGTCCGTTAGGACGTCATGATTATAGGTCTGACCCCTTTTACGGTCTTGGTAAATGTTTGCAATTCGCAAATGAGTATGGCCGAATACCTACGTTGGGCCGTGGACGACCGCTTTATGAATCCTGTGGTCTTTTGTCGAGCGCTTGTCATGGTAGGCGTTGGGATGGCAACGACCGCCACGGCGCAGACCAATTCCTCCGGGGACTCTATTCGATTTTTCAGCATTCCGACCGTCCAATTGCGAACCGTACTTGGCGAACCGCCGGCGTCAAGAATAGGTCCTCAGGAAGGGAAAGCTGGTAGGCATTCGTGGCCGGTAGAAACGAGATTGGCTGACCCGAAAGTTCAACCTTCGCACGCATTCACTTCAGTTGCGACAAGTGATGATCAGGATTTTCGACTGCCCTACGGCAGGCATTACGACTTCGATTTAATACGGCCAACCAAGGTCTCGGCTGACCCTGTTACGCGGGCCTTGGATTCGATTTTTCGGCCCGAAGAGTTTCACGTTGGCCGGACCTACACGGTGTCCTGTTCGCTTTTGACAGCGATTAAACGCAAGAATCCATTATGCTTAGTGAATCCCCTGTTTTTGAGCGTGTCATGGTAGTCGCCGGAGTGTCCTCGGCGGCGTTGCACCCACGTTCGGCACCGCGAGTTAGCCGACGCGGGGGTCCTTCTCAAGCCTTTGCCTTGGGGCGGACCAAGACGAGCAGTGCCAGTAGTCCGAGGACAGCCATCTCCCGGGTTGCAGGCTCGGGAACTACGAGACCGGGCTGGATGGCGATGAACTGAGGGTCGGCCAGGGTGCCGCCGGTGGCAAAGACAGAGCCAGCCCCACTCGGCGCGAATCTCGTGATCGTTTGGCCGCTCGCCACGTAGAGATTGCCTGCGCTGTCGAATGCCAGGCCTTCACCAACGCCCGAAACGGTGGGTCACAGCCCAACACTCCCCATCGTGCATCAAACCCCATTTCGGCCAAGTCTCCGAGAACTCTTCCAAACCCCCGAACAGTGA
>JBKQNQ010000125.1:0-24251 GCA_052145875.1 Thiobacillaceae bacterium | reverse complement strand
AGATCGATTCGCTGTTGCCGCTGCGTGCCAACGACGACACCCCGGGTCCAACACCGCCGCCGTCGGATCGCCTCACCCTCACCCTCGCCGCCGCCGCATGAGCTGATACACCCTTCCACTTGACAAGGGAATGAGGTACGGCATCACGCTTACGAACGGAAAAGGCTGATGATCAAACAAACCTACCCTCGACAGAGGTGGCAAGTTTGATGGAGTAGATGGCTGCATTAAGGTGCTCACCGGCCTGACGTAGCAAGGTGGGCTGCCGTCTCCTGGTCGGCCACAGGAGACGTTGGCGCATAGCGCAGAACAGGTCTGCAATGTGCCATACACCAGCCGTTGTTCAGAAATCCGGATGAATGACGGCTTCCAGGAAAACCATCTGACTCAGTCCGACCCTCTGCGGTCGTTCGCTATCGCGGTGGTTCAAGGGCAGGTATCGGAGCACAGCGGTCAGCCGGTGCTACTGATCACCGATAGCAGCTCGGCCGAAGCGGCCGCTGGAAATTTAGGCGACGACTTCCGCAGTTCCTTACCGGACATACTTGCCATGGGAAGATGGGAATCAACCGCTTCCTCGCCTGGAAAGGTCGGGCTGCATGGAGGAACAGAGCGAGAAAATAGCCGGCAAGCGCGGCTCCAGCACCTATTGCAAGGCATCGGGGTAAAGTGCTGACCGAATGTGGCGTCGTTTACTCATGGGAGTTGTGACCCATGAAGAAGCTGATGCGACCGCGCAAGCCGCTGCCACAACGCGCGGAGTAGTTCGGGTGGTCAATGTCGCTGAATACACCAACTGAAAGAGCGTCTCATGCCGCGGCTGTTGGGCCGCCTTGGTTGGCATGCGGTGAGATTTCCCCCAATGGAATGACGGTTCGTGACCGTCGGATGTTACTTCTGTGGATGTCGGATTCGGAATCCGCCTGCCCCAATTTACTTCTGCTGGTCCCACAATTCTGGCAATATAACGCGGCCCACTATATTGCTAATGAAATATATTGACAACCATGCGTTTCCGCTCCTATGATGCACGCAATTTGTAGACTTGTCATGACTTGGGAGACGAGCCATAAAGCGCATCATCGTGCCAATCGCGGTCTGTTCGTCTCTTTGGGCCTACTCTTCAAACGCCAACGAGGCTGGCCACGGGACCATAGAGAATAGCAACGCTGCGGCAGGTACCACGCCTGCAACTGTACGGAATCAGATGCCACCCGCTGCGCGCGTAGCACTTGCGCCAAGCGTTAGGTCTATCCGGGACCACACGCTGAGCCGGTGGAGCGAAGTTGCCACGCAGGAGCCGGGGACGATCACTAAGCCCCTTTTGGGAGATTACCGCTGCCTTGGCTACGACAGCTCCAAGATCAAGCGGGAGTATCAGGCCATCATTGTCGATGAAGCGCACCTCCGCACAAGCACGCTTCATTTCCTGATCCGCCGGGGCAGCAATTCCGAAGGGCGGGACGGTTCCCGCTATGAACGCACACTCGAACAAGAGCGCAGAAAAGCGTTAGTAAGCCGTCGTGATTCTGGGTGTGGGCGAGCGCGAACCTGAAATCGTCAGTTACCGGCAAGGAAATGCTTCGTGCCCTATGCCATTCACAAGCATGTTTGGCGCAGAGTCGCCGGAGCGATTTTTATGCACAATAGTTCGCGGCGAACTGAGGATCTAAACGGGGATCAGCTGGCGATTGCCGGAAGACTGGGTCTCTCAAACCGAATAGATATTGCCTGTTCGAGTAATTTAGCAGTAGGAAGATATTGACGTATTTTGAAGCGATTCAATTATGGCAAAAACTAAGCTAACACCACAGCAGCAGATCGACGCAATTTCATTGGCGGTGAAACGACTTGCAGAAAAGAAGGCCAAACTGCTGTCACAACTTGCCGAGTTGACTGGCGAATCCAAAGGTATGCAAGAGCTGTTAGCATCTGTGCAAAACGTTGCCGATGACAACAAGGTTTCAGTCGCAGACGTTATCAGAGCCGTTGCCAAGCTTAAGCGCACCGGCTTGAAGATTGAGAAAGCTGCGCGAAAGCAGCACAAACCACATACTCCAAAGGTATTTAAACATGCGCGCAAAATCAAAGCGGTGTCAGCCTAAGGGGTTGTCAAGTCACGCGCTATTGGGGGCGAACCGGCGTCAAGGATCATGTTTCCCTTTCCCTGGAGCATACATGACATTCCCGAGCAGTCTAAGCAATGTTTCTACGCTAGGAATGAGTAACATAGATTGGGGCCACGTCGGACTCCCCCGTATCCCACACCCCAATGCTTCAGTCAATCTGCTGACTCGGGGCTACCTGGCGTTGCATTCAGCGAAACTTGAGATCAGATGTGACGTGAGCGTTCCGCCGACGGAAAGAGAAGTGACGATACAGAGTCCCAATCGGGAACGTTACCCATTGAATTCCTGCTTTGGCGAGAAGATCATCAACCTGAATGCTCGGGCAGTGGCGCCGCGACATTCGGTCATTGTGGAGAGAAGTATATGGTGGACCCGCTTTTGCTGAACTACCTTGGAGAAGGCACGGGAATCATAGGCGCAATCACGGGCACGGCCGGTGCAATGATGGGCTATGTGAGTTACCGGCACTCCGAGCAAATCAAAGCGCTTGATCTTAGGCTCGAACTGCGCAAAGCAGAAAATACCCTTCGATCTATCATTCGAGATCTTCCGACGCTCCTAGACGATGCTAAGGACTCTCGCATTAATATATCCGCTGTTACCGGAGTTCAAGGATCACGTACGTTTGCGCAATGGATGGAAAACTGGGAAGCGGATAATGTGACGATTGAATCGCTCATCGACAAGCTTCTAGATAGGAACGAGGATTATGATGGCTTGAGTTCCGCGGACCTTGAGTCAAGGCTTGTAGCTGCCCACAGTATAGAATTGATGGCAACAGAATTGCGACAGAAATATCAGGCGACGCTCCTGGCCGATGACGAGAAACGGAAGGAAGTCAGACCGATAATTCGCGCCCTGACTCAAGGAAACCTTGAGGGAATGCGTTGAACGAAATGGATATGGGTAGATTTCGCTACGATCGGGAGCATGCAAAGTCCGCATAATAAGGACTGAAGTCCATCTTAACAAATGCTCAATCCGGACGGCTCCCCGAGCCTTGTTATCCGACGTGCGAGGCGCAAAACCTCGCTCGCCGATACGCAAACACGCGCCATAATCGCGAGCGTGTATTGCGATAACACGCTATTCATCGATGGCCATCCCGAAGCGGCCTATCCTTGTGTCCTGGCCCAACGTCCGTTTAGCAAAGCCAGAATGACCCGTTGGGAGCGAACGCAGCAGTTTCCGTGGTTGGCCAGCCACAGCATTCCGATCCGGAGTCATCTTTCTTCTACGCGCTGGACGAAACGCTCTGCGAGCGCTTTGTACAGGGGCTCGTGGCAAACAATGCGCGAGATCCCGTGGGCGATTAGAGCCGTCGCCATAAGGGGCAGCACGATGGTGTGGTTATCAGTCATTTCCATGACGATGATAAACGTGGTCAGTGGGGCTTGCGTCACGCCAGAGAAGTAAGCAACCATGCCAAGGATGATTACGGTATTGGCAGGGACGAAGGAAATGAAGTGCGAGAGGCTAGCCCCCAGCCCGGCGCCGACAGCCAATGATGGCGCGAATATGCCGCCCGGAATACCACTCAGATAGGAAACCAGGGTTGCCAGCAACTTGAACCAGCCGTAGCCCTGGTAGCCCGCGTCTCCATGCGCAAGGATATCGCGCACCTCATCGTAGCCGGTGCCATAGGTGTGCTGACCAGACAATGCACCCAGGCAGGCCAAAATGATCCCGCATGCAGCCGCGAATGCGATCGAATGGTCACGCATCCAGCGGCCCATGATTCCCGGCCAACCGTCGCTGGCACCGATCAGCACTCGCGAGAATAACCCGCCGGAAAGACCTCCCACGACGCCACAGAGCAAGACAGCGAGCCAGCCGACTTTCGAGCCAATCGAAGTTGATATCGTGCCAAAGTAGGCGTAGTTGCCGAGAATCGCATGAGCGGCGAGTCCGGCAAAGATGACGGCAGTGATAACCAGACCATTGGTGCGATGCTCGTAAGAACGGGACAATTCCTCGATGGCGAAGGCGATCCCGGCCAAGGGTGTGTTGAAAGCGGCGGCAACGCCTGCGGCGCCGCCGGCGACGATCAATCCTCCCAGTTGGTCCTGGAACGTGAAACGTGAAAACCCGCGCAGCGAATACATAATCGATGCGCCGATCTGTACCGTGGGCCCCTCGCGGCCCACGGATGCCCCACAGCAAAGCGCCAGGATTGTCAGAATAATCTTCCCTGCGGCGATGCGCAGCGACAGAAGTCCTTCAAGCTGCTCGTGATCCTGAACTTGCAGTGCCGCAATGGTCTGGGGAATGCCGCTACCTTGAGAACCAGTAAAGAACCTCTTCGAGAGCCAGGCACAAAGCGCAAGGCCCGATGGGATGATGACAAACGGGAGCCAGGGCGAAACAGAGACTATCCAATGGAAGTGCTGATTGCCAAGCTGTGCACCCGACGTAAACAGAACCGCCGTCGCGCCAACCGCGAGTGCACCACCCCAGAACACGAAGCGCAACAACCATTCGGTTGGAGACAGGAGACGTTTCAGGTGGTTGCGATCAATCATGTGTGCGGATTTGCGAGCTTGTCAGTGGATTGTCGGTGCCTGAACGGCGTATAGCCAAAAGCATTATTTGCATCATTTGTGTGGAATGACATTGGGGTCATGATCCCTTAAAGGGTGTTTCCTTTATCAGTTCTCTTTCGGCTTCCATTCACGGGCAAGCTTTTGTGCCTCGGCAATCTGCTCGCGCGTCATCCGGTCGGCCACCCTGTCCCGATATCTTCTGGAAAAGTATCGAAGAAACCCTACGTCTCCTGAAGAGCGCAAAGCAGCAAGACTGAACCACTTGTGTGCTTGTACAAAATCCTGCGGCACACCATTACCGAAAAAATATATGCCCCCAAGGCCGAATTGGGCGCCTGCGTCACCTCGCGCAGCAGCTTCACCGTACCACTTTATTGCTGCTGCATAATCCTGTGGCACCCCTTCTCCGAGCGCATACATGCTCCCAACCAGGGTTTGGGCCTCTGCATTGCCCCGGTCAGCCAATGGCCGCAAGAGTCGCAAAGCCGTCGCAAAGTCCTCTCGATTAAACGCAACCTTGCCGTCGTCATACTGTCCGGCCGCTACAGGAGGAGTGGCAAGGCACAGGACAATGCTCAAGCTACCGACGAAGCGGCTGAGCGAGGGCTTCATTATTTTCGTTTGGACGTGAGCCACGTTGATCCCGACAAACATACTTCCTCCATAGCCCTGTGCACGACAATGCCCGGCGCAAGGCAACAATTCCCCGATAAAGAACGGGGCGGACATGCAGACATCGTTTCTGTCCGGGTTCCCCGAGTAGACTCAACTGCCTTCTTTCCGTAATCCGTTACAGCGATCACTGTTGGGGGACCGCAGCCGCCTCGGCAAGCCATACCGGCGCAGGGTCAGACAGCCAGATGAAAGATCTGTATCCGCACCCTCGATGGGATCCCAAGCCAACCTACAGATTGCTCCAAGGGGCCAGTCCGAAGCTTGACCGACGAATGCCTGAGCACACCGTCAGCCCCACAAAGACCAGCCGGATGCCCACTACTCTTCCAGTAGCCCCAGTCTAGCGGCCAGCCAGCGCGTGGTCGTCGCCTGGATTAGGATGGTCATAAGGATGGCGATGAATGTGACCGAGGCAATCAGTTTGGCCTCCGGCGCGCCCATTCCGATCAACAAGCCCGCCAGAGCCGCTGGAATCACGCCCGTCTCGCGAGTCCAGCACATGAAGAGCATTTCCTTGAAAGTCCACTTGGCGCGGCGGTCTGGCAGCGCACAAAGAAATACGGTCGCCGGTCGCGCCACAAGCATGAATACAACGACAACGGCGATCCCGCCAAGCAGGTACGGCTTCATCAGGGCGAAATCGAGCTGGGTGCCGAGCAGGATGAAAATGAACATCCGCATGATAAGCGCCATACTCATCACGTATTCTTCGAGTTTTGCCTGCTCATCGTCACCCAGCGCAAAGCCAAGCACGTGCTTGTTGCCGAGCACGATGCCAAAGACGAACACGGCCATGAAGCCACTGGCATGGAAACCGTCGGCACCGAGATACGCTCCGATCACAGCCATCAGAGACACCACAGGGGCGTATTCCTTGAGAAACCCGAATTTCTCGTGGGCGATCAGGAGCGCTGCCAGATAACCCAGCACCCCGCCCGCAATAAGTCCGAACCCCGCCTGTTTGGCCAGATTCAAGAATGCGGTCGATACGGAGAACTCACCGGTGCCCCTAAGAACACCGAGAACGCCGAAGGTCGCAATCGCACCCACCACATCGTTGAATGCCGACTCCGACATTACTGTTTGCGCAACGCGTTCGCGAATCCGGACCTGACGGAATATCGGAATCAGCGTTGCTGGGTCGGTGGAAGCGATGACGGTGCCAAACAGCAGCGCGACCATGAGTGGAAGCCCAAGGAGGTAGTGGGCGGCAACCGCCGTAACGGCGGTAGTAATGAGTATGCCGACCGTGGCGAGGATGACGATGGTGATCCACACGTCCTTCATCACCTTTAGCCGAGGGCTGGCGCCACCGTCAAAGAGGATATAGCAGGAGCCGAAAATGAGAACCAGCTGGCTGAGTGCGGAGTCCGCCTTGATGTCGATCACACCGGCGGCCCCCGGACCAAGCAGCATGCCGGCGATAAGAAATACAACGACATCGGGCAGCTTCAGTTTTTGCGCCAACACAGCGCAGACGGTTCCGACCGCAAGCATGATGCCGAAAACCATGAGGACATGTTTCGCAAACTCGATCGAAGCCGAAGACTCCACATTTCCACTCCAACGCGAAAACGCTCTGAGTCTAGCAACATTAGTCGGATGAGAGTAATCCACGCGTATCCTTTCACCCCGCCTGCTTGGGTGAAGAATTTTCTGGACGTTCCGTATAGGGCAACGGTGCAACCGTCTTTCTACTGGCCAGGTGCCGCCGAATCAAGGCGCCTTCCGCTTTCACGTGGTCAGAAACGCACCCCCCAAGCGACTCATGCACAGGACGACGCATCGAGGCCGGACCCTGTCAGTTGGTGTATTCAACAACCTTGACCACCCGAACCACGCCACCTGTGGTCGCGGCGGTCTGGGCGGCCGCGTCACTTTCTGCGTGGGTCAGCAGGCCCAGTAGGTAAACAACACCCGCTTCGGTAACCACCTTGACCTGATCCGAACGAACTCCCTTTACGTCCGTCAACCTAGCTTTGACCTTCGTAGTGATGGCGCTATCGTTGGCCTCTGAAGCAAGCGAGGGCACACCCGAAAGGGTAATCTCGTCATAAACGATGTGCACCTTCGGAATGCTCCTGATTGTCTCTTCGATCTTGGCTCTGATGGATTCGTCCGGCGCCTGGCCGGTCAGCAGGACATTGTGATTGAAGCTGGTGATCCCGATACTAACCGAGGCTTGCGGAAACAGTTCGTGCATTCGATTAATGCCGTGAAACTCAATGTCCTCGTCTTCCAGATAAACTCCGGCCTTGCGTCGGTCGTCACCCGCGATGACTGCCGTTGCGCCACCGCCGGCCACCAGCGCTACGCAGCCATTCAGCACAGGCGACAAGGCCGCGATGAGGACCAGGCCCAAGACACCACGCATCAATTTACTCCCAATAAGACGCTGTTTCCCTAATCGGAAAGACAGCGGATTCCTAATTAACAAATTTTCTGCGTGCGAGCCGTGCTACTCGCTAATACCCAGCGACAGACATCATTTCCATGATATGTCGCGAGATTTCCTCGATCCCGTCCGGTGCGCAACAATGGCTTAGCCTGCTTTGTTGGGTTCGATGCATTCTTCTGCCATTACAGATCGGCCAAAGGCTTGTCGGCAAGCTGGTCATCCCGAATATGCAACTGGGCGATCACGTTGGACAGCGCCCGATTCAGATCGCTTAGCTCCCCCTCGGTCAGGGCCTTTAGCGCGTCCGGAAACACCCCTTCAGCCGGACCTGGGGCAGATGCAATGAGCTTGTTTGCCTGCTTTGTGAGAGTCAATCCCACACGCCTCTGGTCCTGGACACTGCGTTCCTTGACAACCAATCCACGCAACACGAGTTTCTCGACCAGCTGACTGCACGTCGACTGATGGATTGACAAGCACTCGGCAAGATCAGAAATCCCAATATCCGGGGTCCGGGCCACTTCCTGAAGGATCCAGAGTTGGGAGCCAGACACGCCGCACTGCTGCTCAACTTCTCGAAAATGCTGGCGCACGCAGCCATAGATGATGCGGAATTTCCTTAGGGCGTCGGTAGCGAGCGCGGGGGGAATACGTTTGGCCAAAACGGCTCCTGATTTTTTTGACATGAGACGGAGCATAGCATTGCAATTACATTAATAAGATACTATATTTTACGCGAATATAATGGATGTCCAAATTAGTGCCTGATCAATGGCCAAATAGCAGACAGGGCACCAAGCTCAGGCATCAAGACCTGTGATGCAAGCTCGACTAAACATTAGTGTTTCATATGAGGAAACTAGACCGTGAACCGCATTTTGCTTCCCCTGTTGATCGTCCTGACATTAACTGCATGCAGTTCAACCGGGCGAGTTGCGAGCATCGAAGATCGCAATCAGCCTGCTAAAGGGGCTGAGGTGGCGCAAGGGGTGACGCCAGAAACGCCTCCCGCTGCGAACACAGTTGGAAACAAAAGTGTGGAAACAACGGCATTGCCTCCGAGCGAAACAGGTGGCGGGGGACTGGATGGCCAAGCAGCGCTGCAAGGAAGTGCGACCAGCAACAACGCAGACCCGCGCAAAGACCCGGCCAGCCCTCTTTCCAAGCGCAGCATCTATTTCGATTTCGACAGCGATGTCATCAAGGATGACTACCAGCCGCTGATCGAAGCCCATGCTGCCTACCTCATCGCCCACAAGGATGCGAAGGTGATCTTGCAGGGCAACACCGATGCCCGCGGTAGCCGCGAATACAATTTGGCCTTGGGCCAACGTCGGGCGGAAGCCGTGCGCAAAGCTTTATCCGTGGTGGGAGTAAGCGATGCCCAAATGGAAGCGGTTAGTTTTGGTGAAGAGAAGCCGCGCGCCGTGGGCGATACGGACCAGGACTACGCAGAAAACCGCCGTGCCGACATTGTCTATACAGACGAACAATAGCCGAGTGAAATGCTGCGCCAGATTTTGGTGAGATCGCATATCAACCTTGGCGTTCAAGCTTGGTGACGGGCATGCGAGCGCGCAATATCAGCTTCGCCCGCCCGTTTATTTTTTTCCGGCATGGAAAGCGAGATGGCCGAGCAGTTGGCAAGGTAGAGCCCGGCATGGCCACTTCAAACACAATAGGCAAGAATTTCATTTGTGCTTCTCCAATTCGCGGAGTTTGAAGATCGTGTTGATACCGATGCGAGAACCAATGTGCGTCCCCGGTGTCTCAAAGCCCGTTGGAACAATGGATGGCGCCCCAATGGGTGGGAAGCCAGGCTCATTGATTCGGGAAAGTTCCTGACTGGAGAATGCCTGCTAAGCAGATTAGCCAATGAAAGGACAATTCCATGAAGACGGTGACGTGGTCTCTGGCGGTTCTGCTACTGCTTTATATATTTCATGTCACTTGGACACTGATTCCACGGGCAGTCGGGCCCTGATTAGACTGACCTTTGGCCGGGGGCGGAACGAAACGATGTTCGATTCTTAAGTTGAATGGTTGGATTCCGAATTGGCACGTTCGCGCTTGCTTTGTGCGCCCCGAATTGATTTGCAGGCGCTAAGTATGGCGCGGTCGAGACAGGCATTGGCCTACGTCCAATCACCTGTGACTTGGTACAAGTTGGGAACGCGAAGCGGGCTCGTAATGATTGTCGTGTGCAGGACGTGGCAACGGCCGGTCCGCCCATTGTCGGGCGACGGGCCATGCTGGATTCTAGCTGGCTCGTCGTGAGCATGCCGACTTTTCGGCGTATTTAAGGAAAGGGAAAATCCATGAAGAATGCGGTATGGTTCCTGGCGGTGACGCTGGCTCTTGGCGGATGTGCGTCGCAACCGGGCGGCGCAGACAAAGCGACCGAAGCGTCCATTTGCCGGAAAGATTTCGCGTCCCTGGAGGAAAAATCCAAGGCCGATCTTGATGCCTGCATGGCAGCACGCACGGAACTGCAAGCCGCCGTCGACAAGGACACCGAAGCATCGGCACAGCAGGCGGACGCGATGAAGGCCATGGAAGGGGACTTGCGTGACCGCCTCAAGACGGAGATCGCCGCGAAGGACGTGGAGATCGAGCGCCTCCGTTCCAAGCTATCCGTGCATGTACTCGACCGAGTCCTTTTTACCAAGGGTAGCGCCGACATTCTGCCCGGTGGCCTTCGGGTGTTGGATAAAGTGGCGGCGGCGGTTAGGGAAGGAAAGGAAACCATCCGGGTTGAGGGACATACGGACGACCTACCCATCGGAGCGGACCTCAAAAAGAAATATTTCTCCAACTGGGAACTCTCAAGCGCCCGCGCGTCGGCCGTGGTGCGCTACTTCGAATACCACAGTCGTATTAGCCCGACGCGCATGGAGGTTGTGGGGTTCTCACAATATCGGCCTTTCGTGCCGAATGACAGCGACGCGAACCGAAAGCGCAACCGTCGAGTGGAAATCATCCTGACGGCATGGAATCCAGAGTCCGGGAATGCGCCCTCTCCTTAGGCCGACTCTTTGGAAGGGAGGGGGCAACGTCCTTAGAAGACTGCCCTCTGGCCATGTCCGTGCCTACCGATTACTTCCGAAGGAATGGCTCGGAGGGGGCCATACTGCCCAAGCGAGACCGAGCCGTTTCGTTCCATTGCAGATCGCTAGGTGCTTCGAGTTCAAGTTAATTTAGCCAATATTTTATTGTTATTGTTGATCCTCCAGGAGTGTGTCATGCGTATTCGTTCGGGGCTGTATCTTTTGCTGCCTACCCTTATTTTCGTCGGCTGTGCCTCTAACCAACCCATCGATGCCCAAAGCGCATCACAGCAGGAGCTGGAAAGCCGAGTTGCAAAACTTGAGGCCGACCAGACTGCCCTAACAGCCCGCCTCGATCAGTTGGGTCCAACCGGTTCCGACCTGAAAAACCAGTTGGACGCGTTGCGATACCAAGTTGAATCCCAGCACGCGGCTCCGGCTACTCTTTCAGGAAGGCTCGATAATCAGGCAACTGCTTTGTCTGAGCTATCCGGCAAGGTTGCTGTTCAGGGAAGCGCTTTGACCGCGCTCTCGGGCAAAGTTGATAACCAGGCAATTGGCTTGGCACAGGCCAAGGAGACGGCCGACGATGCAGTAAAAATTGCACGTGATAGCCGCATGGTTTCGGGCAAGATTATCGACTCACTGCGGCTAGCGGATGACATGGTGCTATACGACTATGAACAGCCCGAGCTGACTGCAAAAGGGAAAGGGGCCCTTGACGAGCTGATCAAGCGCGCTGTGCCGCAACTGCCTTATATCTTTATCGAGATTATTGGCTACAGCGACGACGCCAGCCTGGACAGCCAGAATCGCAGAATCGCATTGGAACGCGCGGAATCCGTGCGTCGCTACCTGTTTGAAGTGGGTGGCATTCCGCTGCATCGTATGTCAGTAATTTCCTACGGTGACCTCAAGCCTATCGCGAGCAATGACTCATTCGAAGGTCGTAGCCGCAACCGGCGGGTTATGGTGCAAGTGCTGAAGTGACCGCGTCCCCGGTGGCCTGCAATTATGAAGCGGCCAGTTGGCCGTTACGCCGACGCAGTGCTTTGAACACGGCTTGGGCCGTATGCCTTTTTGGCTGGAGGAAAAACCCCGTCACCCGATTGATCCCAATATTTGTTTCACAGAGTTCAATACTCGCGATCGTAATAGATTGCCGCGTTCTTTATGTGAACAAGGGTGTCTTCAGTTGGAGTATGCATGGCCGAAAGCGGGCGACGTAGCGCTGATGACACTCCACAAGATGTTGCATACCATTTAGACATTACGGCCCAGTTATGTATAGAATGCCTCCGTACCTGATGAGTGGCACCGCAGGGCCGGAGCATTTTTCTCGACACAACCATCGCTAATTGGGATCTATGCATAGGTGTCCTTTTTTGCCGGTCGGGATAAGAAAAAGCTGCCATTAGGGATGAGCATATCGGCCTACGGCCGCTAATCTGAAGTTCCTGTAATTTGTAGTCATCCCCAAGGACCTAATTGCCCGCCGTTGTTGGGGAGTGGCATGGCGAAGCCGCTTTTTTTGAGTATTATTGTAGTCACTAATATGACTTGACATTGGACGAAGGAATGCCTATAGTAACGGGCATGCCTGCTCGCACCGGAACTGTCCACGTCGTCACCACGACCCGCAAGTACAAGGATCGAGTCTATCGTACCCACTTGCTGCGGCGCAGCTACCGCGAAGGCGGCAGCGTCAAGAACGAGACTCTAGGAAATCTTTCCCATCTTCCGGACGCGGTGGTGGAGATCGTCCGTCGCTCGTTGCAAGGCGAGACCTTCGTGCCCCTGGCGCAGACCTTCGAGATCGTAGGCTCACGCGCGCATGGCCACGTGCAGGCCGTGGCGACGACGATGCAGCGCTTGGGGTTCGCTTCGCTGATCGCTTCCAAGCCGTGCCGCGAGCGCGATCTCGTGCTGGCCATGGTGGCCTCGCGCATCGTCGCGCCCCAGACCAAGCTGGCCACGACACGCTGGTGGCACACGACCACGCTGGCCGAGGACTTCGCGGTGACGGACGCAACCGAAGACGATCTGTACGCGGCGATGGACTGGCTGCGGCAGCGCCAGGACACCATAGAGAAGAAGCTCGCCACGCGTCATTTGAGCGCGGGTGGCTTGGTGCTCTACGACCTGTCGTCCAGTTACTTCGAGGGGACGTCCTGTCCGCTTGCTAAGCGTGGCTACAACCGCGACGGCAAGCACGGCATGCTGCAAGTCAATTATGGCCTGCTCACCGACGTTCGGGGATGTCCGGTCGCGGTTTCGGTGCATGAAGGCAATACCGCGGATAGCACCACCTTCCTGCCCGAAGTGCAGCGCTTGCGGTCGAACTTTGGCATCGAGCGCATGGTGATGGTCGGCGACCGCGGAATGGTCTCGCAAAAGGCCATCGATGAAATGCGTGATTGTGACGGGATCGGCTGGATCACGGCGCTCAAGAGCGCCTCGATCCGCGTGCTCATCGAGCAGGGACAGTTGCAACTCGGATTGTTTGACGAGCGCAATCTGCTCGAGCTTAGCTCACCGGACTATCCCGGCGAACGCCTGGTGGCCTGTCGCAACCCACAGCTTGCCAAGCTGCGCGCGCACAAGCGCGAAGAGCTGCTGTGCGCGACGGAGAACAACCTCGAGAAGATCAAGGCCAAAGTGGGTGCCGGCAAGTTGGTCGGGAAGGATGCGATCGGCGTGCGCGTAGGCAAGCTCATCAACCAGTACAAGGTCGCCAAGCACTTTGAACTCGCCATCGAGGAGACGGCGTTCTCATTCCAGCGCAAGCCGGACAGCATCGCCGCTGAAGCCGCACTCGACGGCCTCTACCTCATTCGTACCTCGGTGCCTGCCACACAAATGGACGCAGCCGACTGTGTGCGCAACTACAAGTCGCTTGCCAATGTCGAGCGCGCGTTCCGCTCGATCAAGACCATAGACCTCAAGGTGCGCCCGATTCATCACCGCCTGGCCGACCGGGTGCGCTCGCACATCTTCCTGTGCATGCTTGCCTACTACGTCGAGTGGCACATGCGGGAAGCCTGGCGCGAACTGATGTTTGCCGATATCGACCAGCAGGCCAAGGCCACCCGAGACCCGGTGGCACCGGCCAAGCGTTCGGAAGCTGCCCTGGCCAAGGTCGCGCGCCACACCCTCGACGACGACACCCCCGCCCACAGCTTCTCCACCTTGATGGCTGAACTAGCCACCATCGTGCGCAACACCTGCCGAACGCCTCACGCCGCAGACCCTGCACCTACCTTCGAGGTCCTGACCAACCTCAACGCGAAGCAACAGCGTGCGATGAAACTCCTTCAGCAGATCAACGTGTAGTCAGAAAGCGGAAGGCAGCTTTCACCCCAACTGCCTGAACGGCCAGGAAAACTCGCCCGTCGCTGACCGGAACTTCAGGCTAATCGACATACTGCGGACGCAACCACCTGACCGTGCCACAGGCCGGTTTGGCCGAGTTGTGTGAGTTGGCCATCCGGCAGGTTCCAAAGTACAGCAGCCGTTCAGATGGCAGCTTTTTCGAATCGGTGACCGGCTGCAACTGGCCGCACTGAGACAGATTAACACCCCCCTCAGCAGACTGCGGCCCGAATGGCAGCTTTCCTTATTGGCCCCGGGCTCTCCGCGACCCTGACCGGCCATTTCACTTGCTCCAAAGTAGACATATTCGGCACTCAGGTAGTCCCGTCAAGTGTATGTGAATTTGCCGTCGGCTTCGTTATCCACCAGTGGATCAGAGCGACTAATTGTCCGACCGCGACGGACAACGGTCCATAAAAGAAAATCCACGCTATCGGTGCGTTTCCCGTGCCATAGCCGGTTGTACGCTCATACCAGCTCATCCATAGGATTGTTCCAGCAAG
The DNA here is from genome assembly GCA_052145875.1 of Thiobacillaceae bacterium. Lineage (GTDB taxonomy): Bacteria > Pseudomonadota > Gammaproteobacteria > Burkholderiales > Thiobacillaceae > DASQBT01. Next base: position 9,584 of record JBKQNQ010000125.1, on the reverse strand, counting down.
TGACACCGCTGCCCCAATAACAGCGTACAGAATCGTTCGGAGGACGAGTACCCGGATTGGTGGCTTTGGTTCGTCTGTCATCGTTCCAATCCACGCCACGACTAACTCAAGGCAGAGTGCGACGCCTGGCGAGATGACTGCGACTTGAAATGCTTCCATATGAGTTTAAACAAAGTCCAACATCAAGGTGACCATCCGGTGATGTACCAAGTCTGATTGCACCCTACACTCCGCCAAGCTCCAGGACAATATGCAATCTGGCCTAGGTTTGCGACGCGAACGGCTGCAATGGAGAACATGCTCGACCGACCGGTTGTGGCCGTTCGCGTGCCTTGTGGCAATTCCTCCAATCAGGGGAGTCACCGACGATGAACTTTCGAGATCCCCACTCATTTCTCAAACAGTGGCCAGCGAAAGAGAAACGCGACACCAACAGACAACCAAATGGCACCAATCATTGACTCGATGACCTCGCCCCAGAGATCTTTGCCCGCATTTCCTACCCAGTAAAACTTAGGATTATTTCTGTCGACGGTCAGTGTGATCTGTTGGCCCTCACTATACCCACTAACCCCACGAGCGACACCTTCGTAAACCACATCGTTACGTCGATACTCATACGTGGAGTATGCCCTACGGTCGCTTGGATTATCGTTCCGTTGTTTGATTGTGCCGGTCAAAATCTCGCCCGACTTAGATAACCTGTATATGGTCGGCACGTTATTGAGCGATAGCACGACAGGAATGAGAATTGCGCAGGCGATACATCCGATGAGCAATCTTTGTCGTAAGGTGGCGCGGTTAAATAACATAACAAGATGCCGTCGGAATCCCCAGCTTTTGTCACGCACGCTACACTACTGCTGGGCTCGTAACAATATGCAAAACGCTATACCCGGCCGGTGAGTGGCCGCTATGCGGAACGTTGAAGTATGTCCGCAGTTGGCCGCTTTGCGTCTGACGCGGCTGTGCCAAACCCAGTGACTACACTTTAGAATTTTGCACTTCACTTCCCGACCCTCATAGGACGGCCAGGTCACGCCCCGCTCATCAAAGACACTATTGTCTTCCGCTAACATATTCGAAATTGCAAATACGTTCCAGCGTGCCAAAAGAAAAACGCCAGACGTCGTTGTCGCCAGCCAGGATTGGTTTGCCTTGATACATGAACAGGCCATGGGTGTTAACCAGCAGAGCATTAATATTTGTTGTGCCGGGTTTTGCCGGCACAAGGTTTATATCTGGCCCGCTGAGATCCGACATGACGACATAAGTCCCGGCCTTCCAATCTGCTGCAGGATGTAAAGTGCCGACACAGAGTGCAGTCTGTTCTGGTGCCGTACCAAACTGCACAAACGTTTGTTCCTTGGGGGCGATCATTGGCGATCCGGCAGCAGCTTCGTTGATTAGTGCCGGCCTTGACCGCCACACCCTCAAATGACCACCGCTCTGAATGAAATTCTCTACAAGTTCACGATAAGCAGAATTGCGTTTCCGTTGCGCTAATTCCGGCAAAGGTGGAAAGAATTCTCCATGCTCGTATTCCATTAGCTTTGTTAGTAGCTCCTCATGGCGTTTAGGGTCAAGTTCTTCCCATGAGGGCTCTGTGAACTTGGGGTAGGATGCGATCTCGTCCCAAGTTGAGCATCGTGTATCTGGCCGCCGACTTTCGTAGTGGTTGACGCGACTCACTAGAGCGCGGCACAACAACTCGTTCTTTCCTTCGGTGACCCGGTAAGGCGAAACACTGTCTTGTGGTCCATCTTGTTGGCCAGGCCCCTTAGCGTGTGCTGCTGTGAGCAGAGCCATCCAGCCCAAAACAACCCACGTGATTCGTTTCATGCCACCCCCTTTGGCGTGAAGTTTACTGGGGAATGACTGCTAACGAGAACATTTTCGAATGACTCTTCATGGCCGAAAGCACCAGTTTACGCTCGCGTCGCGCCGAGTGGCTGCATTTGTGAATGTTGATCTTCGCGTCGCGACCCGGAGCGGCCATAGCGATCTTGAAAAGCGGACGCTCGCCCATGCAATAAGGGGCCCACTTAAGTAATCGGTTCTCTGACAGCCTGTTCAAACCAGCTTGTCGCGAAAGCGTTTTGCGAATGGAAAGGCCGCCAGCGAAAGCAAGAGCGTAACGGATACAAAGGTGACACCGTCATTACCAAACTACCAGCGGACCCATGAGTCGCCTTCAGCACCAGCGAACAAGAATGCCGCCAGAAAAAACAGCACCACATTGGTAACGGCACCAATTGCCCCGGACACACAGATGACCACAAACCAGCGGACAAAGGTGACAAGAGGTGTTTCGATCATTGTGTGGCGCCTGAGACTGAATAGGATTCCTTTGCCGAACGTCGCATATTTACTGCCTTTCAACGATAAAGGGTTTCGGGAGACTGGCAGATGCCGGAATGAAGGCTAGGGGTGAGTCAGGGAGCGCGGGGTACTTCTTTCGAATAACGGGCCAATCGTTCTGCGTAGCATCCTCAACCGTGAAATATCCACCTGCCAAAATTGGAAGTCCGAAAATGTTCTTACCTTTTACCGTGTGGGCTATGTATCGTCCAACGTAGTGCACCTCGCCACGAACAACGTCCAAGGGAATGGAGAAGGGTTCCCGCGCTGAGAACGTTTTCTCGACCATTCCGTTGTTATAGTAAAACCTGACGTTCCTGATTTCATACTTACCCGGCTGAAGACAAATTCTGAATGTCGCTGCAGCCAGATCCTTTTCAGTGAAATCAAGAGGGGTGTCCACGACACCGTTGTGGCCAAATTTAATTTGCTGCGTAACGTTGTCGTTGCCCACGGGGCCATAGATCAAGAAAACCCATCCAAACGATCCTACGAAGCTTCTTGCAGTATCCTCGCCGATTGATCCAACCAAGCAACCGCCCTCGCCAAGTCCGGAAACAGAGAGGCCTTTCAACTGGCCATCATCAGTTGCCGGCGTAGCGCAGGCCGAAAGTGTGGCTGCCAAACAAGCAAGTAATATGATCTTGGCCGAACGTACAATCAGGCCGAGAGGTTCAAGCATGAATATTCCCTCTTCAAATGCTAGGGTCTTACGGTGGTCAGTGACCGAACGTACTTCCCTTGTCGACGCCCTGGGCGCTGATTTAATTATCCTACTCCGCCTCCAACCCAACTAGAGCAACCGTCTGCTCTACGCCCTCTCCAGCCTCTCAAACTCTCGCTTTCACCGGTAATTGTATGGCGGCTCCCGGACGAAAGCACCAGTTTAACTTCGCGTCGCGCCGAGTGGCTGCATTTGTGAATGTTGATCTTCGCGTCGCGACCCAAAGGCGAGGGTCAGCCTTTGGAAAAGCGAACGTTCAACGTTCCGGTTCAGCGGCGGCGCGGCAGCGCCGTTCGCTGCAACCGTTTGTCAGGCGTCTTTGCGCCCTTGGCGCCGGAGTACAACATGGGTGGCTTTCTCCGATGCAACGAACTGAACGCATTCGTATCCCAGACCGTGCACGTCAATTCCTTCAAACAGTCGCTCTCCCCCGCCCAGCAGGACCGGCGAGATAGCGATGTGCAGCTCATCGATGAGACCCGCACGAAGATATTGCTGGATAGTGTTAGGTCCACCGCCGATGCGCACATCCATTCCGTTGGCTGCGTTGCGCGCCCGGTCAAGCGCCTCGTGAATACCGCCCGTGACGAAGTAGAATGTCGTTCCGCCTTCCATCTGGATGGGTGGGCGCGCGTGATGAGTCAAGATGAAGGTTGGAACGTGATAGGGCGGGTTGTCCCCCCACCAGCCTTTCCAGTTCATGTCGGGCCAGGAACCGCGAATCGGTCCGAACATGTTTCTTCCGAGAATCCAGGCGCCAACATTCTTGAAGCCCCGCGCAGCGAAGTCGTCGTCGATCCCCGTTGTTCCACCGTCGGCGCCAAATAGGGTCCGTTGGAACGTGCGTGTCGGGACTAACCACTTGTGCAAGTCTGTCCCGCCCACGCCGAGCGGATTCCTGATGTCCTGATTCGGACCAGCTCCGTAAGTTTACGGCCGTGGCACGCCCAGCGGTTTCATTTGTGAAGGACTGATTTCGCCTCCACCAAGGTCAAGCTGCGCAAGAACGCGCTCGAATGCCGTGAGGATAGTCCGCACTGGATTGATACGTTCCGGTGGCCGGTTTCTTATTCATCTCCATCACTCTTGCCGTCTGCTACATCCTTAAGGCAAACGTAGTAGGCGCCTATACGCATTGCCCCGAAGAGACCCAGACCCAGTGCCAGTAATGCCCCAAATAACCAGTGTGACATTTGAGATAGAAATTGAACAATCAGCATGCTTAGCAAGATCATAGCGACGCCAATGAGCGCCTTCTTCTTGGCGCGAGGGCAGATGTCCATTTGTTTGCCCTGGCCACAAGTCGAGGAGTTTGAGGTGGCCGCCGGGGTATTAGCGCTGTTTGCTGACAGAATAAATATGACACCGATGCCGCCTAGGAGGACACCGGCCGTTCTTAAGGAATGATCTTTTGTCAGCGCCAGCAATGCAAGCCCCAGTAAAGACATCACATACCCGGCTGGCTTTTTCAATCTATTCACACTACCTCTTGGCTCCGCTTAATAATGCATCGGCAAGGGATCTGCCCTCTTGGCATGGTAACGATGCGTTTCAGTGGGGCGTCGCCACTATTACTGCTGAGACCGACGCGAGACTGCGGATGCATTGGGAGCTACACTACCCGACAGCCTGATTTGCAACAATATGTAATGCGGCCTAATTGTTGCGGGGTGACCGCTATGGAGCACTTTCTTGGATGACTGGTCATGGCCGAAACCAGCGTTCCCGACAGTATCTTGCAGTGCCTTGATGCCAAGCTGCATAGGTTACGGGTTCTTAAGGAATCTCAAATAGAAGGCTGCAAACACCAAGACAATGCCGACGTTCACCATCAGCCGTTCCCAGAATCGATTCTTAAAGAACAGGAAATCTACACTAACGACAACCGCAATCAACACCGCAACGTAAAGCACGACAGGCAAGTTCCTTGCCATTTCAATCTCCCGCTCAAATATATCAACAGCTTCGACCCTGAACGGTCATACGTTCCGTTGAAAGGCAGCCGCTCGACTGCCACGTCGGAACCGCAGAGACAGCAAGCGGACTTGTTAGCGAAACGTCCCCCTAACAAGACGCGTTAGGGGTGGATTCCCTCCGCGGCTTTGCCGCTCCGGCGCCCCCTCACCTAGCACGTTGGGCGTCATAGCTATGCCTCTCGATAAGTTGCCAATCAAGATGTCTCCCGGGCTTGGGCTGTCTATGCTTGACCGCGCAGTCAAAGAATCCTTCGCCGGGCGGTGTAGCCTTGGCGATCTTGAGAAAGTCAGACAGTATTTCTTGCAAAATGGAGGCCTTCGTTGCATCTACTGCCAGGCCGACAATCCTTCACGCTGGGACCATCTTCACGCGGTATCTCGTGGCGGCGACACTGTTCCGGGCAATCTTGTCCCGGCCTGCCAACGCTGCGATGACTCAAAGCAGGACAAAGACATCGAAGAGTGGGTTGCCGGAAAGAGCAAACATCGTCCTGATGTCAACTCATTCGTCCGTATTCAAGCGGCAGTTAAGGCATACCAAGATCACTTTTCCTACGCGCCGAGAGAGTTCAACGAAAAGCTCAACGAGGCACAACTGGCTACATACGACCGCTTTCGCAGGGAGCTTCAGTCGTTGCGCGCCCATCTAAAGAAAGAGGGCTTGCTGAAATGACGCCCAAAGCTCCACGATATGCGTCTCAGATGACGGTCTTGGCACAAATGGACGTACGCGCTATCCTTCGTCCACTGCCTTGGAGGCAGAACGGAACGCCTCGAATTTGCAGCTTCGGCTGCGACAATGGGGGTGTGGCGTCACAGCCTCATCAACCAAATGGCAACTTACTTTTACTAGGTTCGTTCCGTGGAGAGCCCGAGACTTGTTTCGGGCTTTCTGTTTTCTGAGGGCCAAAGATGAGCCTGGAACTACAACTGAAAGAGAAAATACTCGCCGAGTGCGCCAAGCTGATCGACCGGCATCATGCCTACCACAATCACCTACACCTCGAATGGCTTCGTAATCGAGGTCGCATCGCTAGCGCACCTGCAAAGGAAGTCAAGGTTCCTGAGTATTGGGCGATTGATCCCAAATTCAACCCATTCCACGTGCGTCGGAACGTGACCGCGATCGCCATGTCCATTGCCCGAAAGATCGCGGCGCGCTCCTACGCACCACACGCTCCACACCACAAGAAGATTCCAAAGCCGGGTGGTGGCGAGCGCGAACTGACTGTTTATCAAATCCCCGATACCGCGGTATCAACGTACTTCTACTCCAGACTACTAGCTAAGAACAGGCACCGCTTCAGCTCCTTCTCCTATGCGTACCGAAATGATCGCAATGTTCACTTTGCGATTCAGGATATAGCTGTTGACCTAGCGCAGAACGCAAGGACCTTCATCGCGGAGTTCGATTTCTCTGACTTCTTCGGTTCCATTGATCACGCATTTCTGTTCGCACAGCTTCACGAGAATGGTTTTCTTGTCAGTCAAGAGGAAGAGGACATTATCAAGGCGTTCCTTAAGGACCGAGGCCGCGGAATACCGCAAGGCACGTCTCTTTCGCTGTTCTTAGCAAACCTGGTTTGCTGGAAACTTGACAAGTCATTGGAGAAAGCCGGTCTCAAGTTCGCCCGGTATGCGGATGACACGGTTATTTGGAGTCCCACATATGCGGCGATCTGCGAGTCGTTCAATATCGTTGATGCCTTTTCGCGTGAGGCAAAGGTTTCAATAAATGTTAAGAAGTCCGATGGGATCAGCCTCCTTGCCAAGGACGGTCTAGCGGCCGAGATTGCATCGAAGTCATCGTTCAATTTTCTCGGATACGCAATTGGAGTCGATCGCGTATCCGTTCGAGACAAAACAATTCAACGAATCAAGAAGCAGGTGTCCTACCTCCTTTATCGGAACCTAGTTCAGCCGCTCAAGAGCACACCACTCAAAGGACTCATCATTCCGGCCAACAACCGCGACAGGGCACTGTTGACAGCGATGATGCAGATTCGCCGATACTTATATGGCGGTCTACTTCATCGAGACATGGTTGCCTACATCAAAGGAAGGCGCAAGACACTTCATTTCAAGGGAGCGATGAGCTTCTACCCCTTGCTTAACGACGTCGAGCAACTCCGTGCCTTGGATGGTTGGCTCGTATCCGCAATTGACAGATGTATCCAGGCTCGGTCAAGACACCTGCTGTCTCACGGATTCGACAGGCGACACTCCTTTCCTTTCAACGTGCAGCGAAAGGATATCTTGGCCAAGTACCGGAGAAGGCTGGTCGCTGGCAAGCCTCTTCTGGAGGTTCCAAGCTTTAAGTTGATATATCGGGCTCTGCAACACGGAGTCGTTGAGGCCGGTATCGAGAGAGTCATGCATCCAGAGTCCTCTAAGTATGGCTATGGAGACGCATAACCCATCATTCCACCGGACCTGCGCGAAAAGCCACGCAGGTCAGTGAATTCAGTCGTTGAACTACCGCTTCTGTCTGCTATTCAGACGCTTTGAAAATCACTCCGACCGGCCGCTTCGGGTCGGACTGAGTCAGATGGATGTCCCGAAAGAAGCCATTCCCCAGGATTCATGTTCATCGGCCGGTATCCGGCATACAGCAGACTGAATTCACAGATTACGTCAGCGTCCGCACAGGCCGACGACCCGTCACGCTGGCCATCAAAATGACTGACCGGTTTACAACCTATAGTCGATGTCCGCACCCAAATGACCGGGTTGCTCCGTATTGTGTTGCTAATGCCTCCCCCAAACTCAATGAAGTGTTCCCGCCATCCCACAGCATTTCTTGAATTTCTTGCCACTGCCACAGGGGCAGGGATCATTCCTGCCCACCTTCGGATGCTCACGCCTGTAGGTCTCGGCCATTACCAGTTCATGGATGGCTTGACGATAGGGGAGCCAGAAGCGATAGATTGCCGCCACCGATTGTGGAATTCGATTGGCAATTTCTTCACGCTGTTCCGGGGTGAGGGTCAAGGCGTTTTCTTCCTCGGTGAGGTCGTCCGCCCCCAGCAATCGGATTGGGCTTAACCACTCTGCCCCACGCACGTCGTCGAACAGTGCCTTCCAATCCTGCCGGCAAAGTTCCAGACCCTGCATGAAACCATAGGCCCACATCTCCCCCTCAACATATTCCCGGTTGTCCCCTTCCCGGGTGATGAAGTCAAATATGGGCTCATGGGAGTCTGGATCATCCTGCAGGCTCCAGATGATCCCGTTGTAATGCCGCATGATCAGTTCCATGATGTGCTGCACGTCATCCATGGTCTCGAAGTGCGGGGCATCGTCTTCCCGGTCCCCCCATATCCCTGAATACCACTGGTTCATGGACAGCGAGGTCGGGCCAATAATGATGGCGGTCAGATAGCCGTCCAGGGTGTCCAGGGACATCGTTTGGTCTGAGGTGGCGTCAGACAACAGGAAGCTGTCCAGTTCGTCCCATTCTTCATCAGTCAGCGCTGAGGCCAAACGCAGGGGGCTCGTGGCCACGTCCGGCGGGTCTTCCTGAGCATAGCTCGCAGGCTCCCCAATCAGGGTCTGGATACCTTCCTCACGGACGGTCCGGAGCACTTCGTCCAGTGCTGCTTGATCGGTGGCAAATTCGTCATCCCACACGGTGGAGTTGCCATACACATCGACTACCTCAAGTGACCAAGCTGTATGGGGCATCCTGTAGATGTGTATCTCGATCTCGTGCTCGCCCACGGTGCAGGTTTGCTGCAAGGGCGAATAAATCAGGTCATCTTCTGGGGTCATGGCGGGGAAATAGTACGAACGCACAATTGCAGGTCAGACTTTATACACAACTGGTATTCTGGTCGATGTGCATGAGGCCCGGGCAAAGATAAATTACTCGTGTTCATTATGCGAGCTTTACAGGGATGCATAGATCGGCACTCGAATTCTGCAGATGCCAGATGACTGCCTTATTACCCATCTCGATTTGCGCGGCTGAGCGTGCTCGACGGCCATCCTGTTCACCTGGCATCGTCAGTCTGGCAAATCAACAGCGGTCTTCATTCATTGGTGGTTTTCAGGGGCATGTAGAAGCCGATTGAATGGGCAAGCCGCGCGGATGCCCGCACGGTCAAATTTCCAACCCCTGTTTTACAAACCCACTACCGCTCCAGGTGACTCTGGCTCCGTACACGGTGACACTCCTTCTCCCACACCGCCTTCAGATCATCATTGCGAATCCTCACGCCCAGTCTCGCCGCCACCTGGGTTGCCCGTTCCCTGAATTCTGCTGACCCGGTCATTTCCACCGATCCACCAAACTTCTGTGACGCCACCCGAAGCGCGGCCTCCAGAGTAGGATCGGCCTGGTCATGCACGTCGATGCGCGGGCCAGAATCGGTGAACAAGGCCCGCCCATCCGCACTCAGGTAATGGATACGCATCTGACGCTTGTCCACAGCTGTCCTGAGCCCCATCAGCACTGGCCGCAAAGGGTCAAGCTCCTCGCCCTCGATGCCGTCCCTGCCTTGATTCCTATTCTTCTGCTCCCG
>JBKQNQ010000124.1:0-4356 GCA_052145875.1 Thiobacillaceae bacterium | reverse complement strand
GTTGGCCTGCATAAGCGGCCTGACGCCGAAGATATTAATCATCCGCTTCATGTTGTAGGCAAGGACGTGCAAACTCATTTCAGTTTTGACCTTTTCAAGGGTCTTGGTCAGGAAATGGGAGCTGCCTGTAGAGCAACGACCTGTTGCTTGGGATGGCCGGCTGGTGCCGCGCCACAGCGTGCGCACCTGGGACCCATCAGATGTATTGCAGGATTTTCGACCATCACTGAGCCCATGCATGGATAGTAGCCCATAATACGAGGAGGGTGCGGGTCTCAGTTGTGTGAAAGACGGCCCCTCAGGCTTTGGTCGGCGTGGCTCGATGGCCTTCACGAAGGTATCCACGGGACCAACGAACTAACCGTGTACGTCGCGGCCTGCCAAAGGCGGCTTGTCACTTCAGAGATCGCCAATCCACTCTTAGGCCGGCACTGTCGAATTTGATACCGATTTCCTGGAGAGTGACCAGGTCAATATTCTTTTCGGCGAGATGTGCTTCATAGGATTTCTTAAGGGCAGAAAACTGGTCGGTTGTTGCTGACGAGATATCGGAAACGGTGGGCAGGCCGTCCTGCGGGAAATTCACCTGGTAGACGCGGGTAGCGGATGCCCCGCCATATGCAAAGGTTGCCTTGATGAAGAACATCATCGATGTCGCCGATCGGTAGCACTTGTAGTCACTTGGATTGAAGGCGGGGTTTGTCGGCAATTTCTGGTAGATATGGTACCGGTCTGCTGTCTGGTCGAGGCCCCACCTGAAGGTAGCCGGCGACCACTCCTTTTTTTTGAAGATGTAACGGCCCATGCCCATCGACATATTCGAAAGGAGGCCAAGCGGAAATTCTTGGTGGAACGCCTGTTCACAATTTTCACCGACACTGATGTCCATCGACAATTTTCCGACCAGGTCCGTAGCGATGTAAAACCCCTCATTGAAACGTACAGGCCACAGTTCGAAACGCGTGTTGCCTGGCTCGGAAATAATCTGGGGCGTCAGGAAATTGTCAGCGTTGAACAACGCGGGGTCGGGATCGCGCACGGGGCTTCCGTCGGGACCCAGCCCTTGGTCACCAATATCAACTCCGCATGTATATAGCTGGGTAAACATCAGAGCGAGGCGAGGGCAGAACCCAGCAAGCGGCACGCTATGTCCCTGCTCTTTATTCATGAGCGTGGTGCCGCTGCACATCTCGCCAAGCAGCGCGTAGTTTATGGGTGTTACTTGCTTGGCGCGTGGCGGCAAGTCGCGTTGGCTTCCGTCCACCTCAACAAGAGTTGTGCCGCCCCTGACATTGCCGGAGGTGCGGAACTCAAACTGCGGGATGCTACTCAGTGGCCGGTGCCCGACGATGCTAACGTCCGCCTGCTTTGCGCTTAGCGCGCACTCAAAGGGAAAGGCGGTGGGATCGCAATGCAGCTGCCAAGCGGATTCTGCCGGCTCGTGTGGCAAACTCAGGAACCCATAGGTTTCCTCAGGGTAACACGCGTCGCTGAAACTGAACGGTTGTTTTTTCAGTGGCAGCATCAATCGATCGCCACCGTCATACCACCACAAAAAGAGGCTATCTCCCCAGTCGATCTCGAAGCCCCGATACGGATCGTCACCATTTCGCCGCTCTCCGAACTCGGCACTGCGGCACGTAAATCTCCCGCCATCCCCACCGACCGCGCTGCCTTTGAAGGGAGTCATTGCAAGCAGGCAATGCGCCTGTTCGTATTCCTGACCGCTGGCGAGAATGCCGCCGTTAGTTCCCATTCGCGATCCCTTATCGAGCGCACCCAGTTCCCAGGAGCCATCATAGACATCTGTATATTTAGGATCCTCAGCACGCAGTGTGCCAACACCGTCAAACCAGCCTAGGAAGGGACCCAATACGACCGATGCCGGTAGTGGGCGATGGTCAACCTCCGCCAGCGCTTGTTCGATGCGCTTATCCGCCTTACCAGCGATGTCGCCCTTGAAAGCCGCAACGCCGGTGTACCAAATTCCCTGTCCGGCGCGCGATTTCATTCGCCCGATAATTCCATCCAGTGTCAGCGAACAATGGACATGCTGAATTTCGTCTGCGACAAAACTCCCTTCACAGACTGAGCCACAGATCGTCGCCCTGCAGTCGAGAGGATCAGTCTGCAATGTACCGTTACCGTCGATCTGACCCACGCGAAAGCTGCCATCGTAGTTCCAATTTGCCGTCTTCTTGTTCGTATGCTCGGGAACAAGCAAGAGGTGCCCTTGAGGGTCATTCGGCAGACCTTGCCTAGTCATGGAGCCGCTGTACTTAGCAAGAAAGCCCGGAAACATCGCGACGGGGTGGTTGTCAGCGTCGGTCGTAAAAAGCAATGGTGAAGGGAGCGACCTTCGGCCATCCTTTTCCGCGACGATCTGCAGGTCGTACGTCGTGCCTTCCTTTAATCCTCCTATTTGCGCAACACCGGCATCGCCCTCGACCACCTTGATGGGCGAGGGGAAATTCGTCGTGTCATTGTGCGGTTTGATTGCGATCTCAACACGCGTCCGCGCTGGAAGGCTACGGTCCCAGATGACGGTGACGGTTGTGTGGGGATCGCCCCGTGCTGGCACCTCATCGGCACGCGCAGTCCCGACAAACCACTTGGCAAGCCCGAGGGTCGGATCCGTCACCCTCCAACCTGTCATCGCATCGCGTTTCGGCTTAAGCAGCGCGCCTGCGCGAACGTCAACATGTGTTGGACCATCGATATGGTATCCCGGTCTGAACCAAGCATCCATCCACGCGGGCTGACCCACGGCGAGGTAGGAAAGAACGGAACAGAAGACCGCCACCATCGCGAAGAGAACGACAACGCCAGCCACTTTCCCCACCCAAGACCAGAATTCGCCCTCCGCCTTGGTCATTCGCTCAAATGCCCAAAGCGCGATAAAGAGGCCAAATGTAATGACCGCCGTCAGCATTACAGACGCAAGGCTCCCGCTCCCCCCTTTGGCGAGGCCAGTGATAGCCGAGACTACCGCCAGGAGGACGAGGACCGCATAACCCCATTGGGAGATAGACTTGGGTGCATGCTTCCAGGGATCACTGGGAGTCGCGAGGCCGCCGGGCGTTTTTGACTTCTCTTCAGGTGGAGTTGATGGTGTATCGTTGCTCACGACCGATTGCCTCCAGCTTTTTTAACAAGAACACTGGCATACTAGCTTCAAACGAACTTAAGCGAAAATGGTGATCGTAGGGGCTTCTTCACCGCATTGCTCAGCGCCGCAGAGGAAAAGACGTTCAAATTGCCGGTTGGCGATGCTGCAGACGGCGGTCATCCGGTTCGGTCGAGGTTCCGTCCCTAAGGCTGAGGTTCCGCTGCTCGGCCTGCGGGCAGCGACCCGCGTTCGTGCGGACGAACTGGCCGGAAATGCGGATTCCGGGAAGCGGTGGTTGATCGACTGGCCCGAGGCGTTCCCGACGAGGTCAACCGTAGCCTCGCAAGAGCGGGAATTTCGCGCTCGCCGTCAACGCATCGGGGTCGGGAACCGCAAAGTCGGTTTCATTGCGGGTCAATGCAACGAACTGACTGCTGAAGCGTTACCATTCGCAAAACTTTCGCTGTCGCCCCGCGCGGCCGCTCGCCCTCGAGCCATTGTCGTTCGCGGTGACGTTTTAAAAGGCCAGTTTAATGCTCGCTCTGCGAGGCGTCGCACCGAATTGAATCCGTCGCGTTAATATGAGAGGGTCTGTGAAAGCATAGTTTCAGTCAAAAACCGCACCTTGCCAAGAGTTAGTCGTCATACTCAGCCTTGTTGCGACATGTATGGCAGATCTACGGTAGTAAAATAACCTAACGAAACGCATAGTTTAAACAACACGTTGTCCATCACCAACAACTTCATCCAGACAAGGAACCTCGCCTGATGTCCACCGACGTGCAGCGCCTTGCGATGGCGAAATCCATTCTGAATTTCGAAGCAAGCTGGGACAAAGAGGGGCGGCTGGCTATCACCAATCTCCGTTCTGATGACGGCGGCGGATCATACGAAGTCGCCGGCATCAACGTCAGGTACAATCCCGCCGAAGCAGAAAAGCTCGCCACGCTCATCAACAATGGCGAATTCGACGCGGCGGAAACGGAAGCGTGCGAATATATCGCGCAGCTTACCGACGCAGTCGCTCGTTGGACGACCGTCGCCGCGATCGAAGCCTATTTGCGCGACTGTTATTTCAACCGGGGCAACGGCGGGGCGACCTGGATGCTCCGCGCGGCGCTCGGATTGCCGGTCAGCCAGCGCAACATTGACTCCGCTCTCCGAGCCGCGATTTCAGCGGCCCAGTCTCGCCCTCAGGATGTTCTTACCGCTTTGCGTCAATCGCGCGAGCGATATGAAAGAGAGAT
>JBKQNQ010000123.1:0-2880 GCA_052145875.1 Thiobacillaceae bacterium | reverse complement strand
ATAACCTATAAAATACGCGAACATAGCTTGCAGAAGCTGCCCTATCAGTTGGTTGTGGGGGACAAGGAAATGGCTACCGGTCAGGTAGCGGTCCGTGCCAGGGGTAACCACGATTTGGGCGTAATGACGGTGGAAGGGTTTGCAACGCGGCTTGCCGAGGAAGTGCGGGCCCGCCGATAAGCAATCAAGAGAACGAGGAGCGGATGACTCAACCCGCTCCTTGTTTATTTTTGCCCCTGCGGGGGTTTGTTATGGAGTAGGGCTCATCGCTACTGATAAACAGACGCGAATCAACGGGGAAATCGACTCTTCCGAAATTCGCTTAATTGGTGCTGAAGGTGAACAGCTTGGTGTGGTCAACTTGCGTGAGGCCTTAAGGGCCGCCGAAGAGGCGGAACTGGATCTGGTGGAAATTGCGCCAACCGCCAAGCCCCCAGTTTGCAAGATCATGGACTTTGGCAAGTACAAGTACCAAGAGAGCAAGAAGCAGCATGAGGCTAAACTTAAACAGAAGCAGGTCCAGGTCAAGGAGGTCAAGTTTCGGCCCGGTACCGATGAAGGGGATTATCAGGTTAAGTTACGCAATTTGGTTCGCTTTCTAAGTGAAGGTGACAAGGCCAAGATTACGTTGCGGTTTCGCGGCAGGGAAATGACCCATCAGGAACTGGGTCTTGCACAGCTTAAGCGTGTAGAAGGCGATCTGGTGGATTATGCGGTCGTGGAGCAATTTCCCAAGATGGAAGGGCGTCAGATGGTAATGGTGCTGTCCCCTAAGAAGAAGAAGTAGTAGTAATAGGCGTGTTCCGGACGCATAACGTCGGAAGCGCTGCCCTCATTGAGCGGACCTAGTGCCGCCGAACGTGGGCTAGCCCGGCTTGCCGGGGAACAAGTGATTGTCAGGTTGAACAAGTGCGTCAAGGGTGGCGCCGCCTGAAGTCATAACATAACACAATGGAGTAGTACAATGCCCAAGATGAAGTCCAAGAGCGGAGCTGCCAAGCGGTTTCGCACCCTGGGTAGTGGCAAGTTCAAGCGAACCCACGCCTTTCTGCGTCACATCCTTACCAAGAAAACGACCAAGCGCAAACGTCAGCTGCGTGGGATGGTGGTGGCTCATGCCGCCGACCAAAAATCCATGCGCAAGATGTTGCCCTACGCATAAGGAGGATAGAACATGCCACGCGTAAAAAGAGGTGTAACGGCTCGCGCCAGTCACAAGAAAGTTCTCGATGCGGCCAAAGGTTATCGGGGCCGTCGCAAGAATGTATTTCGCATTGCCAATGAAGCGGTGATGAAAGCAGGGCAGTATGCGTATCGCGATCGCCGTCAGCGTAAGCGTCAGTTCCGCGTATTGTGGATCGCCCGGATAAACGCTGCGGCACGTGAACATGGGTTGTCTTACAGCGTGTTCATGAACGGCCTGAAAAAATCCGCGGTGGAAGTTGACCGCAAAGTGCTGGCCGATCTGGCCGTGTTCGACAAGGACGCATTTGGCAAGCTCGCTGATCAGATCAAGGCGAGTCTGGCCGCAGCCTGAATTAGTCAGGTGTATAAGAGGCCCAGGGGCCTCTTTTTTCATTTGAGAACGCGAATTCTGACGTTATGCAAAACCCGAATCAGCTTGTTGTGGAAGCATTGGGCGCCATCAACAGCTGCGCCGATCTGCACACTCTGGAGCAGGTAAAGGCCCAGTTTCTGGGTAAGAACGGTTCGGTGACCGAGCTGCTCAAGGGCTTGGGAAAACTGGAACCAGATGCTCGCAAGACCGCGGGTGCCCGCATCAACGAGGCCAAACAGGCCATCGAAGGGGCATTGAAGACACGTCGTGATGCGCTGCTGGAAGCCGAGCTCGAGTCTAAGCTCGCAGCTGAGACGCTCGATGTTAGCCTCCCGGGACGGGGACTGGGGCGGGGCGGATTGCATCCGGTAACCCGAACGCTTCTGCGCATCGAAGCCCTGTTTCGTTCGGTTGGATTCGAGGTGGCAGACGGCCCCGAGATCGAGACAGATTTCTACAATTTCACCGCACTCAATATCCCGGAGATCCATCCTGCCCGTGCAATGCACGACACCTTTTACTTGCAGGATGGAAGGCTGCTGCGGACCCACACCTCGCCGGTGCAAGTGCACTACATGCAAGACCACGTCCCGCCGTTTCGGATCATAGCGCCGGGGCGGGTGTATCGCTGTGATTCCGACGTGACGCACACCCCGATGTTCCATCAAGTCGAAGGGTTGTGGGTGGACGAGAATGTGAGTTTCGCCGATCTGAAGGGCATGCTTGCTGACTTTATGCGCCGATTCTTTGAAGTGCACGACCTCGCGGTTCGTTTCAGGCCCTCCTTTTTTCCGTTTACGGAACCCTCGGCGGAATTGGATATCGGCTGCGTGATGTGTCGTGGCGATGGCTGCCGCGTGTGTTCCCACACGGGTTGGCTGGAGGTACTGGGTTGTGGCATGGTGCACCCCGCTGTGTTCAGCCATGTCAACATTGACAGTGAGCGCTATCTTGGTTTTGCCTTTGGACTGGGGGTCGAGCGGCTGGCAATGTTGCGATATGGGGTAGATGACCTGCGTTTGTTTTTTGAGAATGACCTGCGCTTTCTGGCTCAATTCCGGTAGACGTGATGCAATTTTCTGAGGCTTGGTTACGTTCCCTTGTCAATCCGCGCCAGGATTCGGAACAACTCGCGCATGCGTTAACCATGGCGGGACTGGAAGTTGAAAGTGTGAGTCCCGTGGCGCCGGTCGCATCGGGGGTTGTGGTCGCGCAGATTCTCACGGTTGAAAAACACCCTGACGCCGATCGTCTCCGTCTTTGCAAAGTATTGGTCGGCGAAACCGAGTTGCAGATTGTATGCGGCGCATCCAATGCCGCGG
>JBKQNQ010000122.1:0-3225 GCA_052145875.1 Thiobacillaceae bacterium | reverse complement strand
CTTTAGGACGCCCAAATTGTCGCGTCGCTGGCTGTCCTGAATGACGTCCATCAGCACGAAACGGAACGCCGCGCCAACAACAAAGTCCGACTCCGCGCGGGTCAGCGGAATATTGCCCGAAACATCCAGGCCGTTGTCAGCAAAATAGAGGGCCTTGAAAATGGCCTCTTCCATCCGCGTCCACCGTTCTGCAGCCGGCCACGCCAGGGGAGCATTGTACATTTCGTCCAAACGTTGCGCGGCCCGGGCCAGTTGCGTGGGCGGGTTGACCGCGACGTAACGATCAAAAGTCAAGCCGCCGGACTGGCCGGCGGCTTCGCGTCCGGCAATCATCAGGGTGAAATAGCCGCCATGGGAAACGCCCGTCAGGCAGGTACCGGTGATTTTGTCACCCTTCCATTGCCGCATATCAGCCAGGATCAATTTGAGTGCGTTCACCACATCGTCGCAGTCCGCTGGCCCGTAACCCGGCACCGGCATCGTGGAAGCAGATTCCATGAACTCTTTCTGGAATGGATTGGAGAAAGCCACCACGGAGTAGCCGTGGCGGTACATCATGTCCGCGTAAGCCACTGTGGAACGGTCCAAACGATAAGACCCCAACCCAGGGATATAACATACCAAGGGAGCCGGCTTCTTCTGCATCCAGCAAGAGTAGGCCAGTTTTTTACCAGTGGCCGGCACATATACTTTGCGTGTAACGGCCCTGTCCGCAAATTCGGGGTTGACTGGCTTGAATAGCACGGCGTTAAGGGTGGGATTGGCTTTGGAATCGCCGCCGGAAGTTGGCTGGTAGTCATTGATCAGCCGCTGGCGGTTCAACGAATACAAAAGGCGATAGGTCTGGTATGGGTCCACTAGGGAATCCAGTTGGCGCTTATTGTCCCGCGCCTCGCCGCTGACGTCATTGACCGTGATGCCGGGCCGAATGGTCATCGCCCAGATCTTGTCCGGATAGGCCAGAGTGAGGTCAGAACTTATGTCCATCGGCCAGTCAACAATTTTGCCAAAGGCGTCGCGGCCATTGCATGGTCCTAGGACGGGAATTACAAGGTAGAACCCCGGACCGCACCCGTAATACCCCAGGGTCTGGCCGAAATCCTCATCCGAGCGCCCGATCTTCCAATGAGTGGCTGGATCAAGAAAACCACCCAATCCGACAGTTGAGTTGACTCCAAAGCGCTTGGTTTCCACCCACGCGCCATGCCACTTTCCTTGAAAACAACTGTTGAAAAACCTGACCGGATAACTCAGGTTATGCCCGACGTTACTGATTTTGGTGCGAACCGGTTTTGGCACCATAAAATTATAGCCAAAATTTGCCGGATAAATCAGTCCTCGGAACAGGCAATCGTTAAACGCCCAGGAGCATCGGTTGAACCCTTCGATGGGGTCGGGCACGACTTCGAAATAGGGCATCTGGCCGGAACCCAGCTTGTCCGCGTTGCCATTTGTCGTGGTTCCCTGAGCATTGACAATGGCGGAATGCATGGTGACGAATGCCGCCAACGCCAGCGCAGGCAGGCTGGACGAAGGACATTTTAGCTTGTAACCGGCCAGGAAATTGTAGTTGTTGGTCATTTGATTCCTTAGAATGAAGGTGGCCCTGGTTCAAAAAAACCAAGTGAGTCCGAGCATCCCCTTGATGGTGTTCACTCCGAGATTTGGATCGTGGAGACCGGCGCAGGACATGTGCAAGAATCCAGCCTCAAACGTGAGAGCAAGGTTATCCCGGAAAAACCAGTGAGTGCCCACGTTCGCTTGAACATTAAACTCGAAAGTGCCGCTCTGGTCTGGCGGCCCTATGCCGGAGGCCGTCACCCCGGCGCCCAGATCGGCGAACGGAACCCAGCGTGTGCCCGTCGCAAAGTTGTAGCGCAAGTGGGGCGTTAGTCCCACAAACTCATCGCTCCTCGGCGAGAACTGCCCGCCGCCGAAAAACTCCGCGCGGGCTTCCCAATTACCCTGGTACCAGTGATTGGTTCCGACCACATTGCCCAACATGTGGCCGTATGAAAGGCTGAGCAGAGCCAAGTCATGCACTTGTCGTCCGCCGAATGCTTGCACGCCGAGGGCCACCCCCGTTTCAACGCTAAATGTTCGCACATCAGACCGAAATCCCTCACCAACTTCTTCTTGCCAAATTCTGTTCGATAGGGGGGCAAGCACTCCCTCGTCTCCAGCGATGACACGCCACGAGTCGTTCTCCTGCGGGACAAGTGTTACCTCGGGGGTGAATGGCACAGGCTGCGCTGGTGTTGGGGCGGTTGGTTGCAACGTCGGATCAATGTCGGCGCCCTCGGCTAATAGGGCTAGGGCACTCCCTATAACGACCATGATAGATACGGCGATTCTTCTCAGCCGTTCTTCGTGGGCGCCCCGCCGCGCACGGCGGATTTCGTTATCCTGTTGAATCAATAAGTCTCGTGAATGCAGGGTTTTCATTGTCTTTTGTATCCTTTTGTGTCGTTGAGGTTGCGGATCTCCTCGGTAGATCGGTCGTCCCGGTCGAAATCAAGGTCAAAAGCAAAAACGATTACCACGAACATCATGATTGATGGCATGTTCATCGGATAGCGCACCCAACCGCCGACGGACAGTGTAAGGGCCAGAACTACAATAGTGGATCTCATCGTCATGGCATTTCTCCATCTACAGCAAAATGCAGGCTCCGCTCATAGGCAGCACGGTCAAGCTCTTCCAGGTCGGTTATCGGATGTAGAGACTCGAAATAACCAAGCGCGCACCTAGGGCTGCACAACACGACTACGGGCTCCTCCTTACGAGGAATCCTGCAAAACCAGCGTCCGTCCACTATCTCTTTCTCACAAACGAAGCATTTCTGATGCACCGTGTCCGCACTTGACAGGGCGTTAGCCTGGAGGTTGGAAGTAGTCATAATAACCGATTGAGCACTTGCCCCACGGAAAGGTCGATCTTGTGTGGCCAGTTTGTTCTGGCGAGCGGTATGCCGTCAGAATAACACAAGCAATCCACCCTAGCTTTCGAAGCGAGGTGGCTTAAATAGATTTCGGCAGAAGACAACCTGGGCACAAGCATTCCGCCCGTCTCCAGCAAGGCCATTAAAGCGACCCGGTGGGTTGTCTTGTGAGACTTATGAAACAACCGTTCTTCGATCCATCTAGTCAGCGTCTGGGGCAGTTCCCCCCCAGGACTCAGTGCAAAAAGTATGATGTCCGCCTTGGAGATGGCATCCGCAGCCAC
>JBKQNQ010000121.1:0-8245 GCA_052145875.1 Thiobacillaceae bacterium | reverse complement strand
CAGAACGTGGACGATGTCATTGCGATTTTGGACGAATTAATGCGTGATCGCGGCATATTTCACGCCAAGATTCATTTCTCCAGCAGTCGCGCCACCCTGTGGCTGACCAGTGACCCCATGCGCTATCGGGTTCATGTACTGAATGAGATCCTATCTCCCGAGGTCTGCCTTGCATACCCTCATCTACCCTACCCCGATGAAGCTTGCGTTCCCCCGGACCGCATTCGTGCTGTTTGGAAGCGTCTTAAGGAACTGCGCCAGGTGGACACGAATGTCTATCTGCGTGCGGGTTCCCTCAATGTCGTAAACGGTCTGGTTGGGCTCAACTTCTCCTGTGACGGATCACACTACCTGCCGGCCGAAGAATTTCTATCGCGCGATGCCCGGTTTTGGTATTAGGCGGATCGATCGCTCACTTCACACGGTCGCAATTCGATCCCAAAGAGGCGACCCACAAGTGATCGGGTGAATTGAAGGATCGTTATATCGCCAGCCAGAGCAACCAATCGGTGACGTGCCGGTCCTTGTTCGGATGCCACTTTTCGGCAATGGTCTCCGCAAGGTCTGCCGGATTGGTTGGCGAAAGGGTCATTTCTTCCCACCATGCGGGGGCTGCCCGTACGTTCAAATTTATCGAAATGCAAAACACTAACGTTATTTACCCGTAAAATAAGCAAGGGAGTGGCGTTGCAGGCCAGCTTGGAGGTCGCAAGCGGCGCACGCCGGCAGGGGGCAGATGCCTGACACCCCGGCCAATGCCCTTGAAAAGGGCGTCGATGATTCGTACCTGAAGTTAGATGCCCATCAATTCGACGGTTTGCCGAACATTCCCGATGGCACGCGGACGTCTTTAAAGGCGGATCGACACGCCTACGAGCGCCGCATTACTGCCAGTCGTAATCGAGTTGCCTCATAGCATATGAAAATTCACTTGAAAGGAACGAAAAGCATGAAGCATTTCTTATTCGCAGCGGCCATGGCCGCAGCTGCCGCCCCGGCCTTCGCTGGCGTCGGCGTGTCAATTAATGTCGGCGAGCCCGGCTTTTATGGGAGTATCGACATCGGTGGCGCTCCGCCGCCCGTGCTGATCAATCCGCAGCCGGTCATGGTTCAACCGATGGCCGTCGTGGGCCCGCCGCTCTATCTGCATGTACCGGCCGGTTATGTGAAACACTGGCGCAACCATTGCCGTGAGTACAATGCATGCGGTCGGCCCGTCTATTTCGTTCAGGATCGCTGGTACAACCAAGTGTATGTTCCGCACTACCGCGAACACCACGGCATGCGGGATGATCACCATGACGGCATGCGGGATGATCACCATGACGGCGGGCGAGACCGGGATGATCACCGCGGCGAAGGGTACAACGGCGGCCGCTAAGAGACCGGGGGAAACCGAATCTGATTCGCCTACCGATTCGGTCGTCTGGAGGCCACTCTGAAAACGGGTGGCCATCCATGTGCAGTGGGTGGCAACGTCAGTCCACGGAGGCTCGTTTACGCGGGGCACTCATGTGGGATTCAAGCGGTCGCGAGTGCAACGCGCTTATACAGGGCAGCGATAACGTCGGATTGGGTCACCATTCCCAGCACCCGTCGAGTGTCATCCAAGACCGGAATGTGGTGCAGGCCCTTTTCCGACAGGCGATGTACTAGTTCGGAAATTGGCAAATCGAGGCGAGCCGCATAAACATTGGATTCCATGATTTGCCCGACCACTTCGGCTTTTTCTGAGTTCGCTCCCATCGTGCGCTTCAAGAGCCCTTGCAAGCGCGTTGCGAGCTCCGCCGCAGCGGTGTCATCTATTTGGCGCAAATAATCGGCAATGGTGACGATACCAATCAAGCGACCAAAGTCATCCACAACGGGCAATGCCTTGATCTTGTGCGCCCGTAACTCAGTCCATGCCTCCTCCAATGCGGTGCCGAATCGCACCGTCACAACGTCACGAGACATGATGTCCTCGCATAACAACCCAACGTGGCGGTCGAACGCGTGGTCTACAGCCAGGTTGTAGAGTTGCACCAGTTCATCCTCTTGCACGTCTACAAACGTATCCAGCGCGTGCACCGCGCTCGTGAGGTCCGCGTGGTTTAGACCAATGCGCGCCAGGGGCACAAGGTCATGGGTCTTGTGTATGCTGGCAGCCCTTGGTTCTTGCGTATAAGGATAACGCCGCCGGAGCAGGAGGTTGTTAACCACTAGCGCCGAGAACAAAATGGCCACTGCATTTAACATGACCAAGCCTAGGGTGTGGCCCATTCCCAAGAGGGTATGGGGTCTTTCCAGCGTAATGAGCAGCGCAACCGCTCCGCCGGAGGGATGGATGCAGTTGAGTCGGGCCATCAATGCTAGCGCGCCCGCCACGCCCACCGCCACCGCGATTTCTGGAATGGGGATTAGCGCTGTACTGGTCAGCCCTGCTAGCGCTGATACCAGGAAGCCGCCGATCACTGGCCAGGGCTGGGCCAATGGACTGTGAGGGATCGCGTAGAGAATGATCGCGCTAGCGCCAACGGGAGCAATCAACCAACGGGAGTCCACAGGCATGGCACGCATAAGCATCCCGCTGATCGCGATTCCCACGAGGGCACCCAGTCCGGAACGCCAGCGTTCTGCGGGAGACAATGCCGGGGTATCAGCGAGCAGGAACCGGCGGGCAAGGGACTTCATGTTATTAACCACGTGTTGCATTTTAAAATCTGCGCGCCTACATTAATTAGTGGATTCGCGAAAGTTGTCGCCCAACGCGACTTGGATTTGCTTACTCCCTGCCTTTCAGGCTGGGGACCGCCGATCTTCTAGCCTGTGCTCCAGGCTCGCGGACGTTTCATTCCTGCGATCTTGCAGGCTTGCTTCACATAGCCATAGGGAAACAGCCTGAATAATTCATTACGCGCAGCCGATCCCAGGCTGTCGCCGAGATGCTTGATCACAAAACGCGCATCCGGGGCGACCTGGTGCTCGTCGTAATAGCGACGCATGAAGTGGATGACGTCCCAGTGTCCCTGGGTGAGTTCAATTTTCTCGATTCTGGCGAGGTATTCGGCAAGCGCCTCATTCCATTCGGCAGGTTCGACAATATAGTCCTCGTCATCAATTTGCGGTAAATCAGTCACCCGTTCCATCTTCCTTCCTCATGAAGTCCCTGCGGGGGCCTCCATTTCATATCCGCCAGCGAATCCGTCGGGGGCTGTCAGTCCTCGGCCCGAGAATTTAATAATATCATACTATGATACACAATCTCGCGGATCGCTAAATGGCGTGGATTAGACCGATCGCGCGGTCAATGGATGAAGCCCCTTCGCGTCGCATAGGAACCTTTTGGGGATGCTGGTCTATAAAGGAGCACGGACCCCGGTTGATTTCAGTGAAGCTTGGGCCCATTGCTATGGAAAGGAATCAGCATGGATACCCTAAATCGAGGCAAGCCGGTTCATAACTTCATCGCCAGCAATTACGTCGGCACCGATCCGCTGCCGCGCGATCAAGCTCAATCCATCCGTCTGCATGAACCCACTCAGATGAGAACCTCCATCGACCCCATCACCGGCCGAGACATCGAGCATTTTGCCGGCCACCCTTACGTTGTTGATGGCAATCTAACGATATATTTTGAATCCGACCAAACGCGGCAAGCATATCTGGATTTGCCGATTGATCACCCTTTTCACCTCGTCGACAATCCCACGGGCGAAGGTTACGATGAAGGCTAAGCACGCGCTTAGCTTCTTGTAGCGTGGGGCCGGTAATGCCGACCTTCGTTCTGCTTGGCTCAGCCGGCGAATAATTACGCAACCGTGGGGCATGGGCTAAACGGCTTGGCGAGCCCAGGTGGGTGCGCGAGCGGGTCGTGCATACACGGCGTGGCCACCGATTGCCGCGCCTTCTGAGTCGAAACGCTCTGGGCATGTCCGGGAACCCTCACACCCGCCCCTGAGGGCGTGCACCGACCGATCAAATGCAGACCGGCTCAAACTTCATGGGTAGCATCTCGGAATCGTTCATATTCCCAATCATTTGGAACATCAGGTTCTCGAATGTCGTGAAGAGAGGAAAGGCTTGGAACGCTTTTCCCATCTCAATACAGGGCATGGTCACAGCCACGATCGGCTTCTGGCCCTGTTGCAGATACATATCAACAGGCATGGGTGCAAAGGATATCTTTGAGGAGGGCAAAGGTTCGACTGGCTTCTGCCCGGGTAAAGCAGCGGGTTCACTGGATTCAGCCACGCCCGAGGCATCATTCGTTGGTGCGACAGTGTGGACCTTCTCGGCGTGGGCGGAACCGGATAACCCTAAGATACAAGCCAAGACAGCAAAAGTACAACAACATCGTTTCGTAGTCATCGTCGTCTCGGTCCCTACCGTATCTGGTTGCGCGCCCAGCAAGGGTACGTCTTAATTTACGTCGGAGTCCATCATTTTTGAAGTACTTCCCGCCAGCCGGCTAACTTGGGCAACAAGTTATGAGCCCCTGATCGAGAAACGGGACCCGCTCCGCGGCAGGCGGAACGTCCCTGGATATGAGGGTGCGAAATACGCAGAGCAGGAACCTTGCGCATGTCGCCATCCGCGCACTCATTCTGATCCGTGCCGTTGGCCGGTGCAACAGGCCCGATGGCCTCACCTCACTGCTTAAACAGCGCGCCTAAGTCGGGTGGCTGCGATCGCCAATACTGCTTTGGCGCGTCTACGGTTGCTCCCAGCTTCGCCGCTGCATGCCAAGGCCAGCGCGGGTCGTACAATACGCCCCGGGCAAGCGCCACCATGTCCGCTTGCCCCGAGGCCAGGATCCGCTCAGCCTGCTCCGGATCCGTAATCAGACCGACAGCGATCGTGGGGAGTTCCGCTTCACGGCGAATTCTCTCCGCAAAGGGAACCTGGTAGCCCGGTTCGATTGGAATCTCCTGCCGCGGCGATAGCCCACCGCTCGAAACGTGAATGAATGCGCATCCCAGCTGGCGCAACGCCCGGGCAAAGGCAACGCTTTGCTCGATGTCCCAGCCGCCGGCCACCCAGTCCGTTGCGGAAATCCGAATACCGATTGGCATTCCAGTCGGTATGACCGCGTGGATCGCCTCGAAAACTTCAAGTGGGAAACGCATCCGGTTCGCCAACGTGCCGCCGTACCGGTCATCGCGCGTATTCGATAAAGGTGACAAAAACTGGTGCAGCAAGTAACCATGGGCTGCGTGGAGTTCGATGACATCAACGCCCACCCGCTGGGCGCGTTGCGCTGCGGACGCGAACGCCTCACGGATGCGCTCTAATCCATTGTGATCCAAGGCAAGTGGCGGGACCTCCCCGGCTCCATAGGCCAGCGCCGATGGCGCGACGGTCTGCCAGCCGCCCCGCGCCGGTGCCAATTGCTGACCGCCTTCCCAAGGCACAAGGGTGGAGGCTTTGCGTCCGGCGTGCGCTAACTGGATCCCAATGGGCATCGACGAGTACTGACGAATCGACTTGATAACACGTGCAAGCGCGCCTTCCGTGTGGTCATCCCATATCCCCAGGTCGGCCGAGGAGATACGCCCCTCCGGCTCAACCGCCGTAGCCTCGATTACGAGTAGGCCCGCACCCGACAGCGCCAAGTGACCGAGGTGAATCAGGTGCCAGTCTGTCGCGTTGCCCGCTGCGGCAGAATACTGGCACATGGGCGCGATGATGATTCGGTTCGACAAAACCAGATCACCGAGGGTAATGGGGGAAAAGAGTTTGCTCACCATGAAGGCTCCTACCGTTAGTTTTCGTAGCCGAACGCGGCCAATACATGAATTGGCGCGCGAGTCGCCCCTCCGCACCCGTCCGTCGCCAGCCCAAACGGGCTGATCCTGCGCGGCGCGGTTACACGCTCAGCACAGTGGCTTGCGTATATGGCGTCGGGATGGCCAGCGCGTGAGCGGCCTGCGTAATTGAACCGCAGGCGCGAAGCACGGCCACCTCATGTAAGCATAGCCCGCCCGCAAATCCCTGAGCGCACCGGGAAGGGGTGTGATCGAAGCACGGTTGCCTGTCAAACCCAGCAAAGCTGCACGTCAAGGGTCCCAGCGGGTCTGTCATCGCGTTCCTTCGCCCCGCGGCCGAGGCGCCAGTCCAAGGGCAGCGACGTGTGGTATGCCCTTTTTGAGCCAGCGAGAAAAATTCAAGCCGATACAAGAAGCCGATACAAGCTGGCCACCGAAATACCGTCGACAGCGGCACCCCAGGACGGGGATTGAGTGGCGCGCCAGGCGTTCGTTCCGCCACGGACCCGCCCCCCGGGCAATTTCGCCCGGATCCCGAGGCGCCATCTGGCCCATCTCCCGGGCGCAGTATCGGGCCTCTGGCTCACTCAACAGGGCGTACGGCGCGCTTTCGCCCACCAACGCGCAAGGCCACTAACCTACTCCTTCACGGCCTCAACGGCAATGCTGAGCGCCACGTCATCCGAGACATACGGTGTGTATTTACCCATATTGAAATCGCTGCGCATAACATGTGCCACCGCATTGGCGCCAATCGCTTCCTTCTTGAGAATCGGATGGGGCATTTCCTGGAACGAGGTGAGCGTCAACGTGACCGGCTTGGTCACGCCTTTTATGGTAAGGTCGCCCTCAACGGCGATCGGGCGATCACCCTCAAATTTCACCGCAGTAGATTTAAACGTAATCGTCGGGTAATGCGCCGTATCAAAAAAATCCGCGCCCTGGATATGTTCGTTGAACAGTGGAAAGCCGGTATTCACGGACCTGGCGTCAATCGTAACATCCACCGAGCCAGTCTTCGCGGCGCGGTCGATGACGATCTTACCGCTGGTCTTATCAAAGCTATGCAATTGGTTGGAGTAGCCAAAGTGGCTGTACTCAAATCGAGGCGCGGTGTGCGCGGGATCGATACTGAATGTTTCTGGATCGGCAAGAACGCCATTGGCAAGGGCACTAAGAGCAAGGACAGCGACGAGTTTCTTCATAACGGTTCCCAGGGTTGAAAAAAGTTAACGGTTTACTGCTTGGCCGCGGCCGACGCCACCAGCCGGAACTTGATTTGCACGGTATTGGCCACGGTATCGAAGTCGGCCCACATTCCCTCCCCGATCCCATAGTCAGCACGCCTCAGAACAAAGGCCCCGTCGAATACCCCATTTACACCTTCCTGGCGAAAGGTGACCGGCGCATCGGCATCAAGCGTGCGGCCCTTAATGGTCATCTTGCCCAACACGTCGAAGCGGTTATTGCCCAAAGGCTTTACGACCGAAACCACAAAACGCGCAACCGGATACGCCTTCGTGTTGAACCAGAGCTTGCCGGCCACTTCGTCATTACCTTCATCGGACCCCACATCTATGCTGGCAAGCGAGATGTCGATTTGCGCCTTTGAAAGTGCCGGCTTGGCCGGGTCGAAATTGATCCACCCGTTAAAGCGCTTGAATGTGCCTTCGACGGGCACATTCATCTGCTGGTACACGAAGGAAATGCGGCTAAGATCGGGCCGCAGCGTATTAAATTCGGTTGCCCAAGCGTCGGGCGTCACAGGCAGGATACCAATGAGCGAGCCGAGTAGGACGACGTGCTTCATCCATTTCCGCGTCGACTTCCACCGGAGCATTTCATCGCCTCCTAAGATATGGCAGCATGCGGACGTGAACATCATCACGATCTAGGTGGTGATGCTTTATTGCGGCTGCAGCATGAGCCAGGACCAATCCCGCCATGCTGTAATTCAAGAGCTTGTGCACCGTCGCGAGCGTCTCCCCGAGCTCCTTATTCTTCGAGAGCAAGTCGGGAATCGGTACGACTCCGAAGAACACGGTTTGAAATCCCTTTGCCGAACTCATCAGCCAGCCACTGAGCGGCACGATAACCATCAATGCATAGAGCAGACCATGAACCGCCTGTGCCGCGCGATGCTGCCACACCGGGATGCCATCCGGTGGCCCCGGAACACGATGGGTCGATCGCCAGACAAGGCGAAACAGCACCAACATGAAAATCGTCACTCCCGCCCACTTGTGCCAGGAGTAGATCCGAAGCTTCTCAGGGCTCAATTTCAGGTCAGTCATATACAGCCCCACGCTGAAACTCAGTGTGATGAGAAACGCGACCAGCCAGTGCAAACCGATGGCGGTGCGCGTATAGCGGGCTGCAAATAGCATGTGTGTGGTCCGCATCGTCAAATGAATCAACGATGCAACTGTATGCGAACTGGGGCCATAAAAACAGCATACAATCAGAAATAGATTGTTGCGACTTTAGCAACAGCGCAC
>JBKQNQ010000120.1:0-3943 GCA_052145875.1 Thiobacillaceae bacterium | reverse complement strand
AAGCAAGGTAGCGAACCCAGCCAATTCACGGAGCCGCCCCCCATGAAAATGATCTTTGCATTTCTCGTGACCACCTCCTTGCTCGCAGGGTGTGCAACCTTGCTTCGAGGTCGGGATGCAACTTACTGAGAAGTTGGCTTGCCGCTTCGGATTGCGCGGAACGCACCTTGGGCAGCGACAGCTTTTTCCCTGCAAACACGACGTAGCTCAGATGCTTCTGGTGCGTCGACAAGTGCCGTTTAATTTCCTTGAACCGGGTCCGATCGGCTCGCCTGATCAGGAGCTTGCCTGCGATTTTTAGGCTGTTCACCCAACCCTCGTCCTGGATCATCTTGCCGGTATTCAACAAGCGACAGGGATGCTCGGTTGCCTGAACGGACTCGAATCTCGCGTCCCGTAGCGTCGCAATCCAACCATAGAGGGTATGGAAATCCAGGCTCCTGCAGCCGCAGACGGCCCGGGTTGCCTCACGCATTTGCTCCGTCGGCATTCGCCCCCAGCAGAATTCCAGACCGGCGAACACCCCCTTCTCTTTCAGTACCCGGCGGACTTCCCACAACGCCATTGGATGAGGCACGATCATGAGGACGGCCTGAGTGACGACATAATCAAAGCTGTCTTCAGCGAAAGGCAGCTGCGTGATATCGGCAAGCGTGCAATGAACCTGGCCAGTCAAACCCAGGCGGCTGACCCACTCTTCCGCGGCTGCTACCTTGCCAGCTGAGAAATCGAGGGCCGTGACCTTGCAGCCGAAGGTGATGGCGATGTGGCAGGCGGTATGGGCCGAGCCCCCGCCAATGACCAGGACCCGGCTGCCGGATGATGGCCGGATGAGATCCAGCATTCGATCTCGCCCTTCAATGCCTCCGGGGTTGATGATCTTCTTGCCTAGCTGGGTGAGGAACTCAAAAGCACAGGATCGGGGGCTGCTTGCCCGCGAGTTGGCGTCCCCTTTGCCTTCCACAGGCGTGTCCTCGACATTGACTGATAGGTCCGTCACCTCAGCTCCCTGTTTGATTGTTAATGCCATTTTATGTTTATGGAAAAGCGTTGCGCCTATGCCTTATGGCCTAGTGCTTCTGCACTATACCGCCGGAAATGATTCGATCCTGTGCCCGCTCAGAGAAGGACCCCCGCCCTGAAAAACCCTTCAGGTCCCTTATGCATGAACGGTTTGATTATGCTGCATTGTAGCTGTTGAGGATGCGTCAATCTAAATCAAGGCGCACCGGAAGGTGGGGATCACTTACGGAATGACTTGCTAATCCACATCGGATAATCATTGTGCCTTTATTGAGAACATTGGGACGGCAGAGGGATCCGCGATGGAAATGGCAACCAGCTGCGTCAGGAATCCCTGGATGGTCGGATTCCAGATATCGTTATGACCGCTCATGATCTCACCGGTGGTGCGGATATTCATGATTGGGTTGTTGACCGGTGCGAAGCCTTTGTCGACAGCGCCTTTGGCAATAAATTGATCGCCCGCTGCGGCAATGCATTCGCCCATGGAATCGCATCGAGTCAATAGGGTCGGTTCTGCATTAGCATACATTAACTGGGCATCATTGAAGCAATATGAATTTTCGTGCGTGCTTTGCCTGTGCCAATCCATAAAGGTTGACAGAACCCTGGCGGAAGACACGGCGCCTTGTGTTTGCGAAAAACATGACGGGCTGTTTTTAGGGGTGGCTACGGTAAGTACATGCGTGATGAAGGGCAAATAATGGCCAATTGCGGTGGTGTTCATGCCGGGACTTTGTTTGTCTGCATAGGTATCGAAGAGCGTGGACACATAGCGTCCTGCCGGGAAGGCATATCGGGTTGCACTATCCGCCTCGGTTGTAATGATGGCGAGAATCGGCCGCTGATCCGGGTCATAGTTGCGTGCCTTGGATAAATCGGAAAGCGGACGAAAACGCATGGCCTCGAAGGCAGGGTTCACCAGAACAACCAGATCCCCAATCGGGTGGGCCATGTTTTCATCTGCAAGATGCTCAACGATCGTATGCATTAACGCTGAATAGGTGACAGCCCCTCCGAAGGAGTGGCCGATATACACGAGTCGCGAGTTCTCATTTCCCTTGTGGTACCGATATTGGTTCAAACGCAAGAATAGTTCGACGACATCACCATTACCGACTGAATGCGCTGTGTTCTTGCGATCCCAGAAGGTCAGCATGCTGGCCAGCGCTAACTTATTGGAATCGATCGATTCACCGCGCCATCCTACATACACGCCGACTACGGGACGCGCATGATCGCCGCGATCATTCTTTTCAATCTGGGCTGCATGAAGCAGGGTCTGGTTCGCAAAACTTGTGATGTTGCCATTGCCTGGTGCAGCGTTGTTATGCCACCCATGGACGAAGACAATTATCAGTGGGTCCTTCAATTGTTTGATCTGAGTTAAAAGGTCATTCATCTGGTTTCTGTTGAACAGGTGACCGAATTCATCAAATTCAACAAATCCTAGTTTGACGGCGAGGCCCTCGAATGGCTCATCGATCAGCTTATGCCTCTCATCTATGGTTGGCTCATGGCTTGTTGGATTAACGGGCTGCACCAAGAGGGTGGACTGGTCAGTCCTGTAGGGACCCACTTGAGTGCATGCAACGAGACAGGGCAGTGTGACCAAGCCAGCCAATACAAGCAGCAACACGATCTGCATATACCCTCCAAAACAATGAACAACATAAAGCTGGAAATGAACTGACCCGCCTATTCTTGCCGCCCTGGATTTTGAAAGGCGCGCAGCTACTCTATACTGCCCGAATTCCAATATGAAAGCCCATTTGACGATTCCTCCGATTTCAATCGACTTCCCGCCGCAACACCTTCACCCAATCATTCCATCCGAAGCTCAAAGCGTCGTTGTGATATCTGGTGATCCCACATTAGCTTACCGTTACTCGTCTAACGAGTTAGCGCAAATGCACGGGTGCGCTCGAGCTCCCATACCCGCTTCAGGTCTTCATTCCTGACCCTGATTCCCAGCCGGGCCGCCATCCTGGCCGCCCGTTCCCTGAAAATGGCCGATCCGGTAATTTCAATCACGCCACCGAACTTTTGTGTGGCCAATCTAAGGGCCGCCTCCACGGTTTCATCGGTTTGATCATGCACATCGATGCGGGGTCCTGAATCCGTAAACAAGGTTCGTCCATTAACACTCACGTAATGCACGAGCAAACGACGGCTGTCCACTTTGGCCTTCAGCCGAGCCAACATCGGTCGCAAGGGCTCTAGGTCATCTCCCTCGATACCGTTCTTCTCCAGGTTCTTCTTCCTCTGCTCCCGGTACCGGATGCCGCGTAGCGCGGCCTTGGCCGCCTCATCGCCCCGCTCTGCCTGTCGTTGCAGCCACTCCCGCCAGGCTTGCGTACCCGGAATCCGGCGGCTCAGCTCTGCACGCTCTGCCGCCTGGCGCTTTTGCATGACCTCCCTCTCCTGCGCGGCCATAAATGACCAGAGGGATGCCGCAATTCTGGGGTGAACGCCTGCGGCC
Organism: Thiobacillaceae bacterium; assembly: GCA_052145875.1. GTDB lineage: Bacteria > Pseudomonadota > Gammaproteobacteria > Burkholderiales > Thiobacillaceae > DASQBT01. Next base: position 438 of record JBKQNQ010000120.1, on the reverse strand, counting down.
TTCTGTGCTGTCATATAACTACCCCGTCTCGACCGGGTTAGAAGCTGCAGGTCCTCCCTTTCCTGCCGATGTCGTTTCTGAATTGCCTGCCGCTCTTCCTTGCGCCTTGACGTCAAGGTCTGCTGCTCCTGGTTAAAACGATCATGGAGTTCAAGTCGTGCCCGTGCCCGGAGCTCACGTTGCATCTTGCGCTTCCCGTCTTCACCTGCGACCGAGTCTTCTTTGGTGTCTTCCCGACCCTGCTGACCGGCCTGAAGGAACCCGGCATAACTTTTGTCTGTGACCTTGACGTCAAGGTCCACCGGTAATTCATAGGGGCCGAGCCGTTTCTCCAGGGCGACCTTGCTGGCCCAGCGGCCAAGCTGGGACGCCTTGGCCGCCAACACCCGATCCCCAATCACGGTCGTGACAACCATGCCGGAACCTTTGGGTTCCAGA
>JBKQNQ010000119.1:0-25453 GCA_052145875.1 Thiobacillaceae bacterium | reverse complement strand
CGCTATACTCAAGCCAACGATGCCCATACCATGAATCCAGCCCCAACCACCGTACTGCTTGTCGAGGACGATCCCGCTGACGCCGGCCTGATTCAGGAGGCGCTCGCCGGGACGGAAAGCCCCTCGTTTCACGTCGAATGGGTGACGCGACTCTCCGATGCTGTTGAGCGGCTCGGCAGAGAAGTCATCGAGGTGGTCCTGCTTGATCTAACGCTGCCCGACAGCCAAGGCATCGAGGCGTTTAATCGCGTATTCGAGGCTGCGCCACACGCCCTAATCCTAGTCTTGAGTTCGGCGAGCGACGAGACGACCGCGCGCCAGGCCGTGCAGCGCGGGGCGCAGGACTATCTCGTCAAAGGCCATGTTGATGCCCACTGGCTGCCGCGAGCCTTGCATTACCTTGTCGAGCGCAAGGCCACGCAGGACGAGCTAAGAAGCAGCGAGGCACGCTTTCGCGCGATGAGTGATGCCTCCCCGTTGGGCATCTTTGTTTCCAATGAACAGGGTAGTTGCATCTATACCAACGCGGCGTATCACGACATCTCGGGACTGACATTCGAACAGACGCTGGGCACGAACTGGAGCCTGGCGATCCATCCCGAAGACCGCCAGCGCGTGCTTGCCGAGTGGCAAACCGCAGCACGGGTCCAGGCGCCATTCAATACTGAGTTTCGTTTCCTAAGGAAAGACGGCAGCATTGTGTGGACGCGTGTGAACGGCGCCGCCATGCGCGAAGGGATGGAACCCCACGCCTATGTGCAGACGGTTGAAGACATCACCGCGCGAAAATCGGCAGATTTTGTGTTGCAGGCTGCCGAAGAAGCCTTGTTCGAGGAGAAGGAACGCGCCCAGGTCACGCTTAACTCCATTGGTGACGCCGTCCTGACCACCGACCTGCTGGGCAACGTGACGTATTTGAATCTGGTGGCGGAGGCGATGACCGGATGGTCTCGCGAGGACGCGTCGAACCGACCGATTTCCGAAGTGTTCAGGATCATGGATGGCATAACGCGCCTAGCCGCCGCTAATCCAGCAAAGCGTGCCATCGATGAGAACCGGACGGTAGGCTTGGCCGCGGACTGCGTACTGGTACGCCGCGACGGGTTTGAGTTTGCAATCGAGGACTCCGCCGCTCCTATCCACAATCGGGACGGCCGGGTCACCGGCGCGGTAATCGTCTTCCACGACGTCAGTCAATCGCGGGCCATGATGCTGCAGATGGCCCATCTCGCCCAGCACGACTTCCTCACGGGCTTGCCCAACCGGATCCTGCTGACAGAACGGCTCTCCCAGGCGTTCGGGCTGGCCCATCGGCACGCGAAGCAGGTCGCGCTGCTGTTCCTGGACCTTGACTACTTCAAACACATCAACGACTCCCTGGGGCACGCGATCGGCGACCAACTGCTCCAGTCAGTGGCGAACCGCCTGTCCGCGTGTGTGCGGGCGACCGACACGGTATGCCGCCAGGGCGGCGACGAGTTCGTGATCCTGCTCGCTGAAATCGAAAAACCCAAGGATGCGGCCCACATTGCTGAAAAGCTTCTCGCCACGCTCACCACGCCCCAACTGATCGGCGGCCACGAACTGCATGTCACCATGAGCATCGGCATCAGCGTCTATCCCGATGACGGCATCGACGTGGACACCGTGATGCAGAACGCGGACACCGCCATGTATCAAGCCAAGGCGAGCGGGCGCAACACCTACCAATTCTTCAGGGCCGACATGAACATTCTTGCGGTCCGCCGGCTATTCGTCGAACGCAGCCTGCGCCGGGCTCTCAAGCAGGGCGAGTTCGTCCTGCATTACCAGCCGCAGATAGATCTCGCTTCGGGCGCGATGACAGGCACCGAGGCCCTCATTCGCTGGATGGATCCGGACCTCGGGCTCATTTACCCGGACCAGTTCGTGCCAATCGCTGAAGAATGCGGCCTCATCGTGCCGATCGGCCGATGGGTGCTGCGCGAAGCCTGCAGTCAAGTCCGGGCCTGGCTGGATGCGGGCCTGAATCCCGTGCCTGTTGCGGTCAACATTTCGGCGGTGGAGTTCCGGCAAAAGACCTTTGTTGAAGGCGTTGCCCTGATCCTGAAAGAGACCGGCCTCCCGCCGCGCTATCTCGAATTGGAGCTGACCGAAAGCATACTCATGGACGACGCAGAGTCCTCGGCGTCGGTGCTCGAGGCGCTGAAGGCCATGGGGCTGCAGCTTGCCATCGATGACTTCGGCACGGGCTATTCGAGCCTGAGTTATCTAAGGCGCTTTCCGATCGACACCCTGAAGATCGACCAATCCTTCGTGCGCGACATCGCCACCCATACCGATGACGCAAGCATCATCGGCGCAGTAATAAGCATGGGGAAAAACCTCAAGCAGCGCGTCATTGCCGAGGGCGTAGAAACGCACGAGCAACTGGCGTTCCTTAGGACCCAGCAATGCGATCAGGGGCAGGGCTTTCAGTTCAGTCACCCCTTGTCCGCCGAGGACTTCAGGGTGCTTCTTCAGACTGGAGCCCGCTGATGGGAAGCAAGCGACATGCACAGTCGGGCAATACTCATAGCCGCACACTTTCCGCTGATGCGCTGGTGATCTTTGGCGTGACCGGCGACCTCGCCCACAAGATGATCTTTCCGGCGCTCTATGCGATGGCCAGGCACGGCACTCTAAATTTGCCGGTAGTGGGTGTCGCCGGGTCGAACTGGAGCCTCGCGCAACTGCGAATGCAGGCGACAGACAGCATCAGGCAAGCTGGCATGATCGATGACCGGGACTCCCTGGACCACCTACTTTCTCTCCTGCGGTATGTGGGCGGTGATTACAACAACCCGGGTACGTTCAACGCGCTTAAGCAGTCGCTGGGCGAGGCCCGGCACCCCGCGCATTACCTCGCCATTCCCCCCGCACTATTCGCCACGGTGATCAAAGGACTTGATGCCGCGGGTCTGGCCGATCAGGCGCGTGTCGTCGTCGAAAAGCCGTTTGGACGCGACCTGGCTTCGGCGCGGGAACTTAACCGCATCGCGCGTTCGGTGTTTCCAGAAGACTCGATCTTTCGCATCGACCACTATCTGGCGAAAGAGGCGATCATGAATATCCTCCATTTCCGCTTCGCCAATTCATTCCTCGAGCCGATCTGGAACCGAAACTGCGTGGCCAGCGTGCAGATCACGCTGTCCGAGGATTTCGGCGTGAAGGGCCGCGGCGCGTTTTATGAAAGCGCTGGTTGCCTGCGCGACGTCATCCAGAACCACCTGTTCCAGATCGTCGCGCTGCTTGCCATGGAGCCGCCGGCCTATCAGGGCTATGGTGCCGTCCAGAGCGAGAAAGCCAAGGTGTTCCAGGCGATGCGTCCCCTGCAGCAGGACGACCTGGTGCGCGGCCAGTACACCGGTTACCGCATGGAGCCTGGCGTGGCGAAGAACTCGGACGTCGAGACGTTCTGCGCCCTGCGGCTGTTCATCGACTCGTGGCGCTGGGAAGGCGTACCGTGGTATCTGCGTTCCGGCAAATGCCTGGCAGCCACCGCGGCTGAAGTGCTGGTGCAGCTGAAACCGCCACCACAAAGGCTGTTTGACGATTCGACACCGGCGGACGGGCGCGCCAATTACTTGCGCTTCCGGCTTTCTCCCAACGCTGCCGTTGCTCTTGCCGCGCGCGTCAAACGTGCCGGCGAAGAGTTTGTCGGCGACCAGCAAGAGCTCTACCTGCTGGATGAACAGCCGGGCGAAGAGCTACCCTACGAGCGACTGTTGAGTGACGCCATGGCGGGTGACGGCGCGCTCTTCACGCGCGAAGACGCCGTTGAGGCCGCTTGGGCAGTGGTCGATCCGGTCCTTGACACGCACCACCGGGCCTACCGGTACAAGCCCGGCAGCTGGGGGCCGAAACACGCTTACTCCCTCATTGCTGAAGCCGGTGGTTGGCATAACCCAAGACCGGGACAGGCGGCAAAATAACTGCGACGAGCGGCGTAGCGTTCCTGCTCGACGTGGATAATACCCTGCTCGATAACGATCGCATCGTAGCCGACCTGAGCGACCATCTTGGATGTGAGTTTGGCGATGAGAGCCGGAATCGTTATTGGGACATTTTCGAAGCGCTGCGCAATGACCTTGGCTATGAGGACCATTTGGGCGACATGCAACGCGACCGTGTTGGCGCCATTAATGATCCGCGGTTGCTGACGATGTCTTCATTTCTGATCGACAATCCGTTTTCCAAACGGCTGTATCCGGCCGCGTTCGACGTCATCGCACATCGCTGCCATTAGGGACCTACGATCATTCTGTCGGACGGAGACGCCGTGTTTCAGCCGCGCAAGGTACAGCGGTCGGGTTTGTGGCACGCGATCGAGCAACGGGTGCGGATTTACCTGCGCAAAGAGCAAATGGTCGATGACGTCAAGTGGCGTTGCCCAGCTCGCCATTACGTCATGGTGGACGACAAGCTCCCCATTATGGCGGCGATGAGTAAAGTCTGTGGAGATCGTCTGGCAACCGTCTGCCCAGGCCAGGGACACTACGCCTTCGGCCCCAGGAATATAGCCGACGATCAGCTGGCTGCCATCACGATTGAACGTATCGATGAGTTGATTAATTATCATATTCCCACCCTGCTTGGCACCGCCGACGCCGGGCCTGCGAATGAGGGGCCACGATCCATCTGGGGGCCGAAGGAAAGGAAAACACGTACGTCATGGGGAGATGAATCGTTTAATCCCTGGCTGACCGTTGAAGCCCTCCGCCTGGAGACTGAATAAGGCTGCGCATCCCCAACGTCTTAGCGCAGCGAGCTATTCCGCTCACGCAGTCAAATCCACCTGCTGGCAGGATCGATGTCGATCTATCTTGGATTTGAAGAATTATCTATACCGTGACGGCGCACGGATCATCAAGTTCTTCCTTCACCTTTCAGAAGAAGAGCAGCGAAGGCGCTTTCTCGATCGCATCAATGCACCAGAGCTAAACTGGAAACTCAGTCTTGCCGACCTTAACGAGAGGAAGTTCTGGGCTCAGTACATGCAGGCCTATGAGGCGTGTCTAACTGCAACGAGCGCAAAGCACCCACCCCGGGATGTGGTGCCCGCCGACGACAAAGAGAATGCTCGGCTCATTGTTTCAAGCGTGATCTTGATGCTTTTAATGCGCTCAAGATGTACTACCCTAAAACCAACGTGGCGCGCCGAAAGGAGCTCGTGGCGATCCGCCAACAGCTGATGAAGGAAGGCCCAGCCCACTGACCGTGCTCGTTTTGCAGGTTCGCACGGGGAACGGAAAGCGCCACAACCAGGACGAAGGACGCGAATTCCAACGCCTCCTGGACCACCCCACGCCCCGGTCGATCTGTGGGCCCGACATTAAAGTACCCCTCCTGGTGCAATGTACGACAGCGTACAGACATATTCTGCCCTCAAGACTACGATCTATCGCAAGGTGTCGATGCAGCGTCCACGCGTGACTCTCTTATGCTCAGCAGCGTCCTACCGAAAACACGCAGGCTTGCAAATTGCGAACATTAGGGGCCAATCATGTCGCCTTTAGCATGAATCACCCTTGGTTTCACGCCAGGTTCATCGCCAGCAAAGTTGTCAGCGGGACAGGCCAGGACATTGCAATTGAGATCCTTCTCCGCGTCATCGGGAGGTGGATCTTCAGCAGCTTCGGGATCGCGGGTGTCACCCGGGCTCAACCTCCACCGCCTATTGGTTACGGTGGTCTGCGCAGCCCTGTTGCTGGTCGCGCACCACGCTGCCTCCGTCCATGCCTGGTTGTTGGCGGAATCACGACATCCTTTATTACTCACATCTGGAGAATCAATCATTAAACATAGCGGCAATTACGCTTCTGCAGAGTCGCCGGCGCTTCGCTGATGTCCGGCATGGGTTGCTGGTCCATGGCGGCGCATGAGACAGCGGGCCACTGCATCGACGACTGCGCCATCTCTACAAAGGTGAAGGCAGGATCATGGCCATATTCGATGATCCCGCGGCGCAGGTCTTGGCAATCAGTGTGGAAGCCCTCATAGGCGTGGTTCAAGTGAGTGACTCCCTGATATCCCAGGCCGCCGCGAACAAGGCAGTCGAGTGGGGCGCGGCATCGGCGGCGTTAGGGGCGGCGATACTCAGATGCACCTCACATAATCTAAGGCCGCCTCAGTGCCATTCCCAAGCACAATTCCAGCAGTCGACCTGACGTTTTCTTCATCATTGAATTGATACCCCTACTAAATTTCATGACATGCATTAATGAGGTGAACCTGATGTCATCATGTCGCAAATAAGGCACCGCGCCGGCAGGGACAGGATAAGGCGTCTGGGGATCATCCTAATCGAGTCGCTGACATCCTGGATCGATCATCGGGGAGCCAGCAAAGCCGCGGCCTTGGCCTTCTATACCTTATTCTCAATGGCGCCCATCCTCGTGCTGGCCGTCGCGGTCGCGGGCTACGTATTCGGCGCAAGGGCTGCCCAGGGCGAGATTGTTGAGCAAGTACAAGGGCTAGTGGGGCCCAATGGCGCCCAGGCGATCCAGGCATTGCTGGCGGCCTCGCGGAATCCCGCCTCCGGCCTGCTGGCGACACTCATAGCGAGTGTTATGCTGCTGCTTGGCGCCACCAGCGTCTTCGCCGAGCTGAAGGGCAGCCTGGATGAACTATGGGGTATCGGCAACACGCGTCGATCGGCCTTCCGCGTAGTGTTGAGAACCCGGCTCCTGTCCTTTGGTCTGGTGCTTCTTCTGGCTTTCCTGCTGCTCGCCTCTCTCGTCGTCAGTGCCACACTGGCGATACTTGAGCGCTATGCGGATAGGGTATATGGGGACTCCGCCATGGTACTCGCGACAATCTCCTCCGTAATGTCCTTCGGAGTCATCGCCTGCTTGCTCGCGGTCATCTACAAGACCCTGCCGGAAGCACCGTTGTCGTGGCGCGATGTCTGGATCGGTGCCGCCTTCACCGCGGGGCTTTTCAGCCTGGGGAAGTTCGCGGTCGGTTTGTATCTTGGCAACAGCGGTGTGGCATCGGGCTTTGGTGCCGCCGGATCGGTAATCGCGTTGCTCTTGTGGGTGTATTACTCATCGCTGATTTTCTTCGTGGGGGCGGAATTCACGCGGCAGTATGCCCTGTGCTTTGGCAGCCTGCGGGATAAGCTACCGCGCGCGCATGCACAGGATTCACCTGACTTGAACGATATTACGGAGGTCCGACATGATGGCAGCAATCACAGTCACTGAACCGATAGTTCCGGGCGGCGATCAATCCTCCGAGGGTCTTGATTCGGCTGCGTCGCTGCCCACACTCCGATTACCCAAAGTCGGGCACGGCTTGGCATTGATCATCCTCGCTACGATCGCGGTGATCTTTGCGTTGAACTGGGCCCAGAGCTTTGTCATTTCCCTGCTGCTCGGGGTTCTATTCGCCTACACCCTGAACCCGCTTGTCGTGTGGCTCGAGCGGGTCAGGATCCCGCGCGTCGTGGGTACCAGTTTTGTGATGATCGGTGTCGTTTGTGCGCTCACTCTAGGGACCTACTCGTTGCGTGGGCAGATGCAGACCATCCTTGATCAATTGCCCGAAGCAGTAAGCAAGTTGTCGGCCGGGTTTGCCAGCCAGAGCCGGGGCCAGGCCAGTACCCTGCAGAAAGTGCAAACCGTAGCGAGCCAGATCGAGAAGGCGACGAGCCAGGCAGTAGGGTTGCCTTCAACGTCCAAAAAGCCGGCGACGCGCGTTGTCATGGATTCGCCCGACTTCAAGCTCGGCACCTTTCTATGGGTGGGTTCCATGGGCCTCGCAGAATTGATCGGCCGGGCAGCCATGGTGCTTTTTCTGACTTTCTTTCTCCTTCTGTCTGGCGACACCTACAAGAGAAAGTTGGTGCGACTTACGGGGCCTTCCCTGTCGGACAGGAAGATTACCGTGCACGTCCTCGATGACATCAACGAATCCATCCAGCGCTACATGGTTATGCTTTTGGCAACCAACGTGCTTGCGGGACTCCTCACCTGGATCATCCTGCGCTGGATAGGCCTGGATAACGCTGGAGCTTGGGCGGTGGCCGCCGGCCTGCTCCACCTCATCCCCTACTTTGGTCCAGCCGCCACCGCAACCGCCCTTGGAATGGCGGCCTTCTTGCAATTTGATTCCCCATCCACGGCGCTGCTTGTCGCTGGGGCTTCGCTGACGATCGCCACGGTCGTCGGGACTTTCGTCACGACCTGGATGACCGGCAGGATCGCCAAGATGAACACAGCCGCGGTGTTCATTTCACTGTTGTTCTGGACATGGCTGTGGGGCATCGGGGGCATGTTGCTGAGCATGCCGATCACTGTCATCGTAAAAGTAGTGGCTCAGCGTATAGAACAACTTAAACCGGTGGCTGAGTTGCTGGGGGACTAGCGCCAATAATTCACACTCATCGAGGATTGGCCCTGGGGTAGCAAGGGTAATCAAGAAAATTTGAACAAAGCTATCCGTCAAGCATATTGAATAGGTCGATGGCAATGGACTTCAAATTGCCGACGCAACGGTTCGCGTGGGAAATTGAGTCGAATTGTTCAGATTCTGACCGCGAACCAGTCATCGTGATCGCTGGTAAAAAAAGGATCTCTTGGGAAGATTTCGGCCAGATGATGGTGAGCCTTGAGAGCTTGCAGTTCAAGTTGGAGATTTCTGATCGCAGTGATGAAGTGCGACACGTACGCTGCGACGAGTGTCGCCGTTCGCGCAATACCTACCGACGGATCGCCGTGCCCGGACGTTGGCGCGGGGCTTTGACGGTCGGCCAGGACTTTCCCTTTGTGATTCAATCGCTCTGTTGATCACAACCCCGGTGGATCCCCTTGAATACTGATAGACTCGAATCCGGTCGCAAGGCACTGATAGACGGCCTGCTTCTCAAGCTCCCTGGGGTCAGCGCAAGGAAGATTGGCGGCCTTGATGCGTACTTCGTCAGTGATACGATGTTTGCCTGCATCAGCGGTGGCGGCGTCGGACTGCGCCTGCCCGTTGCAACCGCGACCGAACCGCAGTTCTCAAGGGCAAACGTCGTTCCCTTTGAGCCTGGCGGTATGGCTAGCACGAGGGAATGGAAACAGGTCGACCGCGCGCGGATGTGGCTGAGTACGAGCAGGACCTCGAGTTGTTTCAGGCCTCGCTGGAATTCGTCAAAGCTGCCCGGCGCCGCTAGTTTGGCGGTGCGTCGTCTGGATAGTCGCTAAAAGGCCCAGGTAGTCCTCTACGTTCATCCCTCGAGGATTCATACACGGTGGACATGCGTAGCGGCCGAATACACTGACGAATACTGTGACTACGATGACGCATGCGACCTCATCACAACGCGCGCCGCAAACGTATTTGGCTCTTGCGGCGTCTGCCGGAGTCCCACCCGGCTTCTTCATCTTCGCCGGCACTCTCTTTACAGATTCGACCCGGCAAAGCGAGCACGAACCGGCCAGCTACAGAGCCAGTGTTATGCACGGCATCGCGTTCACCACATCAATGGGTTGGCTTAATGACGTCATATTACCCAAGCAACGATTGTTCATTTGGTTATCAAAATCATGGGGCATCGCACTACTCGAGGCAAGTGCGTTTTACTTTATTTTTCTCATATTGCTTGCGCACACTTTCGCGAAATGAGCACCTATTTCAGAACAATGGACCAACCAAACTCTCCATAAGGACCGGCTTACAGATGTGGTGGCCGCTTCGAGCCCGCCTGTTTACCCGACACGTCAAAGTCTGGTCTCTGGCATGGCGAATTTCCGTTCCGTCGGTTACCTTGCAGATGCTTGTTTACTCGTCATGTCCCATCAACTTCAGCTTGCCCCTGATCGCACGCATCCACTGCAAGACTTTGTCCGCCTTGCGCCGTTCGCCCAGAATTACGAGGTCGCCGGCATAAGGGACGATGGGACCGCCAGACTTTTCTCTAGCCTTAGTTCCTTCCACGCCAACACACGTCGTCGCATGCAAAAAATCGACAGGGGTGGCTAAATGGGAAACGCTTGTAGAATGCTACGTCCTTGGCCTCTGTCGTGCGTGACTTCCGCCCTGATCATCGGTTTCATCAACAAAGCATTAGCCACGCGGCGGCACCGCCGACAGTTGGACCTGTCTTACCGTCGATCACGATCATCCTACTCAAACCGCCACGTGCAAGTTCCGAAGTGACAATTTCGTGGGCTAGGCCTGTTGGCCAGATGCATTTAGCTGACGACAGGAACAGTGCCCTGGCGGTAACGCACGTCGGATAGCAGACGCTTTAGTTCCGTCTTGACCACGGCGTAGCACTCGCATACACGGGTCTCCAGTCCGGTCCGATCAAGCACTGCAATGTGGCCGCGGCGGTAACTGACGAAACCAGCACGTTGCAATTTCCCGGCCGCCTCCGTAATACCTTCCCGGCGTACTCCGAGCATGCTGGCGATCAATTCCTGCGTCATGACCAACTCATTCGTCGACTTGCGGTCGAGTGTCAGTAAAAGCCAGCGGCACAGCTGTTGCTCCACCGAATGGTGTCTGTTGCAGGCCGCCGTCTGGGATACCTGGGTCAACAACGCCTGGGTATAACGCAGCAGCAAACGCTGCATCAAGTCGGCGCGACTGAACTCCTGCATCAGCTTACGGCTCTCAAGCCGGTAAGCGTGTCCAGTGGTCTGCACCACGGCGGCGCTTGGTGTCGTATTTCCTCCCATGAACAGTGAAATACCGACGATGCCCTCATTGCCCACCCCCGCCGATTCGGCCGAGGCGCCGTCCTCCATGACGTAGTGCAGAGATACAATGGATGTGGTGGGGAAATAGGCGTGCTGCAACTGTTCGCCGGATTCGTACAGCATTTCACCAAGCGGCATTGGGACCAGTTCCAGATTGGGCAGAATGCGTGCGTATTCATCCGCCGGCAGGGCGGCGAGGAGGTGGTTCTGGCTCGGGCTATGGGGGGATGACATTACTAGGCGTCTGGAGCTTGCGTTTCTACCCACTTGTGGTGATTTCCACGCCGATGCCGCGGTAGCCGATGAAGCGGCAGGACTGGTTAAACATCGGCTCTCCGCTGACTCGAAAAAGCTTCTTCGAGCCATCGACGTTGACGCGGCTAAAAATAAAATCCAAGAATGGCTCCCTGGCGGTAATCTTTCCCTGTAGGACTTCACGCTCGTCCTTATTCCAGCCCGACACTTGGACACCACTAGTATCTCCGACCAGTGCATCGACTCGGATCCCGAGCATCTCCATGACCGGGCCCGAAACCTTGGTAAAGCTTCCGTTCTCGTCCTGCTCCCAGTACCAATCTGAGGCCAGTTCGGTCAGGCCGCGATAGCGCGCTTCACTTTCGCGCAGTTCAGCAGTTCGTTCCCGCACCGTCTGTTCCAGAAGCTCGTTGTAATTCTCGAGTTGTTTGTACAATAGCCGCACTTCGAGCATGTTGTGAATGCGCACCTTGGCTTCGACCAAATCGAAGGGCTTGCTGATGAAATCCTTGGCGCCGGCTTGCAAGGCGCGCAGCTTGTGCCCGGGTTGGGCAGTGATCACGAGGACCGGAAGATAGCCATCCGCATCGTTGGTCTTGAGGCCTTCCATAACCTGGAATCCATCCATGCTGGGCATCTGCAAATCGAGCAGGATCAAGTCGTAGTGGTTTTTGCGATGCAGCGCGAAGACCTCACGCGGATTCATGGTCGAGGCCACCTGGCTGTACCCGGCCTCACTCAGCATTTGCTCGAGCAAGATAACATTGGACTCCTGATCGTCAACAATCAAGATGCTGGCCTTTAGGATTTCGGACTCAGTCACCATCATGCCTATTCCTTATTAGCCACGGGGGTCGATCCCGCTGTCGCAGATTTCAGTGCCACGTCCAGCGCATCCATGAACGCGTTGACCTTGATGGGTTTGGTGAGGTAATTGAAGAAACCGGCTGCAAGGGCCTTCTCGATGTCATGGGCCAACGCATTGGCGCTGAGTGCGATGATTGGGATATGCGCCGTTAACGGATCAGCGCGCAGGATCTTCATGGCTTCGACTCCGCTGATTCCAGGCAGATTGAGGTCCATCAGGATTACCTCTGGCTGATACGCGCGCGCAAACTCGATGCCGATATTGCCATCCGCCGCGCCCAGCAGGCGCAGGTCTGGGCGGCGCGCAACGATTTGCTCGACCAGTTCGAGGTTAGCGGGATTGTCTTCGACATAGAGCAGGGTGCGTAGCGGCGTGCCATCTGGCACCTGCGGCTGTAACAGCGCCGTACGCTCGCCTTCCTGAACTTCAAGGTGCGGTGCAGTCGTCAGGTTCAATTCGATCCAGAACACGCTTCCCACCCCGACTGCGCTTTCCACCCCAATTGAGCCCCCCATCAGTTCGACGAGCCGCTTCGTCACCACCAGGCCGATGCCCGTTCCTTCCTCCGCGCCAGCCTCTTTTCCGAGACGATTGAACGGCTGGAACAGCTGCGCAAGCTGTTCCGGAGTCATCCCTGCACCGGTGTCCCTGACGCTGATGCGAATCGAATCTGTTGGAAACACGAAGCACTCGATGGCAACCGAGCCGCCCGGCTTGTTGTACTTAATGGCATTGAAAAGAATGTTGATCAAAACCTGTTTGACGCGGATCCGATCAGCTTGGACAAAGTAGGGACTTTCGAAGCGCGGAAACGTCATGCCAATGCCGCGCTTCTGTGCCTGCGGCTCGATCATGGCCCGGCATTCAAGCATGACCTCTCCCAGCGACACCGCCTCGCGCGACAGCGTCACCTTTCCCGACTCGATCAACGCCAGATCGAGAATTTCGTTAATCAGGTCTAGCAGGTACCAACCCGCCTTGAGAATTTGATCGAGATTTCGCTGCTGCGGGGGCGTCGGCTGCGGTGAGCCGGTTTCCATGAGTTGGGCAAATCCGAGAATCGCATTAAGGGGCGTGCGCAATTCATGGCTCATGCTGGAAAGAAAATCCGATTTCGCGAGGTTGGCTTTCTCCGCAACGACCATGGCTTCCTTCAGTTTCAATTCGACTTGCTTGCGCACAGAATTGTCGGTGCCGATCAACAAATAGCCAATGATCTCGCCGTAATCGTCGCGTAGCGCCGTAATCGACACGATAGCAGGAAAGCGGCTGCCATCCTTGCAAATATACGTCAATTCATAAATGTCTTCGATCCCGCGCGAAGCCTTGAAAGCCAATGCCTCGAACCCCGGCGTAATGGTAGTTGCGAGTTCGAGGCTCAGCGCCTGGGCGCGTGCCGTCACTTCCTGCGGATCATGGATGTCGCTGGGATTGATCTTGTTCACGACTTCCGCAGCCTGATAGCCCAGCATCCGCTCGGCGCCAACATTGAACAGTTGAATGATGCCTTTCTCGTCGGTGGCGATAATCGAAAAATTGGCACTGGTGAGTATCGCGTTCTGCAAAGCGCCCGTTTTAAGCAACGCCTCCTGGCGCCGCACTTCGGAGGTGCCATCCACCGTGCCGGCATCGTCGCCAAGGGTCGGACGGATTACTGTTTCGGGCATGGTTGATTTCCGTGAGAAGCGTAGGTAGAACGATCTGGATGAGAATTGCGCTTGACGTTCCGGCAATAGAAGAGTGCGAACTCCACAGTCGGAAAGTAAAGCCTCGTCTCTCTAGACAAGGAAGCGAACTATGGCAGTCTTGCGAACCATCGTCTGTACGCTGTCACACATAAGGCGATCGATGAAGGCCGGATCGTCCGTATCGGGGGGCAAACGCGCTTAGTGGCCAGCGAAGGCACTTACCTTGGGCCCTGAGCACGTAACGCTCCACCACGGCGTGGATGCGCCGTCGCGACTCACATGCTGATCGGCATTGCTAAAATGAGCTTCAAAGCGATGCCTCGCTCCACTCTTTGCTACAGAATTTATCGGTTTAAGTCTTTGGGACAACTTCGCTATCTCAAGCCTTCGCAGGCAGTGTGCTGTTTCCAGAACAGTCGGTTTTCTATAACCGACTGATGTTATATGCCTTTTAACCGGAGACGACTGATCCTATTCATGCTTCACGACCCGGAGATGGCTCGTGACCGACGTTACGCCTTCGGTCCCGCGCGCGATCGAAACCACCTTGTATGCGTCTCCCTGGGTCCCGACGTTGCCACTCAGAACCACCGTGCCCGCACGCCGGTATCGACCTTGATAGATACCAGACTTTTGAACTTTTCCGCGACCGGCTTGGCCTTGATTTTGCTGGTTATCCCCGAGTCCTTGGCGAATTTCGTGGGGTGGGAGGGGTGCCCTTCTGTCTGCTCGGGATGCGCTGCCATTGGCGCAAACAAGCTGTCGATGATGAAAACACCTGTCGCACGTTTGATATTCATGGTCTGTCCTTGGCTAAGCGAGTATGGAGGTTTTTAAGATTCTGGTGTCTGCAAATCATCGCTGTGCACTAGCAGATGTAGTGCGACGACCAGGACGGCCCCGCACCGAGCCGACCACTGAATCGGGAACCGCACCGTCCGAAGCAGTTCGAGTTCGTGGCAAGACATTCAGTCCAAGGACACGGCAGCTCCGAGGAAACGCTGGTCGTCACCGCCTGCGGCTGGCGCAATCACCCTCCGCTTCCTCCCCGAGGGGCACACGTTAAGGTCCGAGCGGCGTTTTCTGAGCGTCCTGATCGAATTCGTCTTATCTCACGGTCCGCATGCCTTCGGGTGGGGAAATTTGACGTGGCCATAATTGGCGCGCGTCAAGGTAGTTGTCGCCTCATTCATGCGGCAGATGGATACCTATTCGTGTGTTTCAAAGTTCAGAACCGCGAGCCGCCGAAGGAAATACGTCTGTGTGGTAGCGTACTCAATATAATCTTGAAGCCGGTTATCCTGAGCAAGTCGGGCGCTAATCCATCATAGAAAACCAATATTCCCGACTCGACTTCGACGGCACGCGACACAATGTTTCGCCAAACCTGGCGAATTCACTACCGATGAATTCTGCCAAAACAGTTACCTCAAACCGGAAAAACAATGAACCGCACCAACAATGACTAACGCACAGTGGTTTCTGCTCGTGGGTTGCCTGTTGCTCGCCAGAGGTCTTACTGCTTCGATGCTCAAGCGCCTGCCAGTCACCCCAGCCATTATCTATCTGGCGGTGGGCCTGTTGGTCGGACCCACGGCGCTGAATGTGTTTCACTTCAATCCGCTCAAGGAGTCGGCGCTGCTGGAAGTGCTGACCGAAGTGGCTGTGCTGATTTCACTATTTTCAGCCGGCATCAAGATGCCTGTGCCGGTGAGCTTCGCCCGCTGGCGCACCCCGATTCTATTAGCATCGGTATCGATGGCGGTCAGCGTCGGGATGGTCGCTGGGTTTGCTTATTATGTACTCGGCCTACCACTGGGAGCGGGCATATTGCTGGGGGCAATCCTGGCGCCTACCGATCCCGTGTTGGCGACCGATGTCCAGATCCGTCATCCCGATGACCGTGACCAGCTGCGCTTCACCTTGACCTGCGAAGCGGGTATGAATGACGGCAGCGCTTTTCCGTTTGTGATGCTGGGGATGGGCCTGCTCGGGCTCCATGAGCTGGGTGACTTCGGCCTGCGCTGGGCGCTGGTCGATGTGCTATGGGCCACGGTGGCGGGAATCGCCATCGGCGTAACTTCTGGCGCTGCACTGGCCCGTTTTGGATGGAAGCTGCGCGCGGAGTCACCCGAGTACAAGCTTATGGACGACTTCCTTGGACTCGGCCTGATTGGTGTGGTATACGGCTTGAGTGTGCTGGTTGATGCATGGGGATTTCTGGCGGTATTTTTCGCTGCCGTCTCGCTGCGCCAGACCGAACTCAAACTGGCCGGCGCCGGCGGGGACTACCCGGATCGGCCGCAACCCGACAGAGTCGAATCGAAGGCCGCAACTGCAAGTATTGATATCGATCCTCCGCGGACTGTCAGCGGAGAATCACTGGTATTCAAGGAACATCTGGAGAGGCTCTCGGAATTGGTGCTTGTTCTTCTGATAGGTGGCACTTTGTTTCTCGATTCATGGAGCTGGCGGGCGGTGGGACTCGCACTGTTCTTGTTTATGGTGGCGCGCCCGGCCAGTGTCCTCGCCGCCCTATTGGGGACCCGCACTGCATGGCCGATACGCGGCATGGTGGGCTGGTTCGGAGTACGTGGCATAGGGTCGCTGTACTACCTGATGTATGCCATCCAGCACGGTCTGCCCGAAGATCTGGCCCTAGAGCTTATTCACTTGACGCTCATTGCAGTATCGCTTTCAATTGTCTTCCATGGGACCAGCGTAAAGCCGCTGATGAGCCGCTTTTGGCGTTACCGCAAGCGCCTCCCAACACGGTAAGCCTTCTCCCAATCGCCCTTAAGGTGCAGCCCCTCCAGGTCGGTCTACGACCGAAAAGACAATCAAGAAATGCCGTTTCCTACCCTGACCGAGCCACGATTAAGCTCGCCCGTAAAACGCTTGGCGGTGTGTCCGTTGAACGAGACCGTACGATAGGGCACCGTCGCCTCACATTTGCTTAAGGACACGCTGGATAAACTGCAATTACCCTGTATCGCAACGGGTCTCGCCAAGTGGGAATATCAAGGACGAATCCCATCACCCCGTATCGGGCTTCTTTGCCTACACGGAGGAAGCCGAAAGCGCGTTTTCCAAGCTCGTCGAGCGGGCGCTGCCGCACGAGTGGCTACAGATCTTCGCCGCCGACTCGTCCTCGCCTACGGCGGCGACCCAAGCGGAGAACAATAACGTGTGGCAGCACGTGCTGGCACACGGCGCAATCGGAACCACGGTTGTGCCAGCATTGGCACACTTGCGGAAGGGGGGCTGGTGGTGGCGAGCGTAACTCTGTTTGTCGCCAACCTGCTGCCTGATCCCTTCGCCGGGCTGGGTTGGGGCGCGAGCCTCAGGGATTTAGTTCGTGCCGGTGACGGGGCAGCGTCGGACACATGGAAGGGTGGCTTTCCGACGTGGTCCACGGCGCGATTGCGAAAATGAAACAGGCGAGTTTGTTCAGGACGGTGCTGGCGGCGGAGGCAGTACCACTTGGTGCCGTGGTTCTGATTGAAGACATGGTAGGCGAGATTGAAAGACTAAATGGCATGCACGGTGGCGCGAACAATTAGGTGAAGAGGCAGCCGCCGCGGCCTACGCGTGGGGTGGGTGCCGCTCGCGAGTGAATCAGCCCTTCGGTAGTCCGCGAAGTTCGCAGCGACCTCCCGGGTCAATAATATTGCGGGAGGCCCCCCATTCGGGTTCGATGCGCAACCCGGTGTGCATTGCGGGTGCGTGGAAATCTCCCCACCGTCGGTTCTAACGAATCGTCATCCCCGGAATTCACCCATATATGCTGGACATCAGGAACAACCCTGGAGCCGGAGCTTGCACGCTGTTCGGGTCACCGAATGGCTTACCTGCTGAGCATCGGCACTCTACAACCCACATCATGGTAAGCGCTTGGAGCAACAATTGAAGACCGATTGACTGATGAAGCTATTTAGAGGCAACCTTGAAACCAACAGCGGTAAATCATGCGCGGCGGGGGCCGGCAGAATTGCCGCGAGGTTGCATCAGGCCAATGTCAAAATCACTTAAGATCATTACCTTTGCCGTCGGCGCGCTCATCGGACTGCCCATCCTTGCCGCGATCGCCCTGTTCCTTTTCCTGAATGCCAACATCTACAAGCAACGGTTTGAAGCAGCTGTCTCGGAAGCTCTGGGGATGGACGTCAAAGTCAGAGGCCATTTGGGAGTCGGCTTCTTCCCAAGCTTGCTCGTCACGCTGGAGGACGTGCACATCCGTACCCGGGGGACGGAGATCGCCACCGCAAGGGAGGCCAGGATTGGGATCAATTTCCTCACCCTCTTCCACCGGGGGGTCCAGATCGAAGAGATCGCGCTTGAACACCCGAGCATCTACATCGAGAGGGACCAGGATGGCAAGTTCAACTTTGAGGAATCGAAGGAGGCCGCAGGAACATTACCCAACCTGAACCTGGCGAAAATATCCCTTTCAGATGGGACGCTCCGCTATGTGGACGAAAAATCCGGGGAAGGATTCAACGCTGGAGGTTGCAGCCTTGACGTGAGGCGGCTGCAGCTTTCAGGCAGGGAACGCCCCGGCATCATGAAAAATCTTTCGTTCGCAGCAGAACTTGCTTGCCGGGAGATACGGAGAAAGAGCTACGCCGCATCCAATTTTAAGTTTTCGGTTGCGGGGCAGCGGGGGGCCTTCGATTTCGATCCGGTCACGATGCGTGTCTTCGCTGGGCAAGGATCGGGGAGCATACGGGCGGACTTCACGGGTGCTGTTCCCCGCTACGACGTCCGATATACGCTTTCACGGTTCCACATCGATGCGTTCCTCAAGAACCTATCGCCGCAAAAGATAGCGGAAGGATCGATGGACCTCTCCGCGAACCTGACGATGCAGGGAAAGACGATGAACGAATTGAGACAGACTGCAGCGGGTCAGATTTCACTGGGGGGAAAGAACCTCACCCTGAACGGTCGCGATCTCGATCTGGAGTTCGACCGTTATGAGTCCAGTCAGCATTTCAACCTCGTTGATGTTGGAGCTTACTTCCTTCTCGGGCCTTTCGGCTTGATTGCCACCAAGGGCTACAACTTTGCGCGAATTTATCAAGGATCTGGGGGCCACAGCGAGATCAGGAGGCTCGTCTCCGACTGGAAGGTCAACCGTGGTGTGGCGCAAGCGCAGGACGTGGCCATGGCAACAAACAAGAACCGGGTCGCCCTCCACGGCGGGCTCGATTTCGTCAACGGTCGGTTCGATAACGTGACTCTTGCGTTGATCGATGCCAAGGGCTGCGCAAAGGTGCAGCAAAAGATTCGTGGCACTTTCCAGAAACCGGTGGTGGAGGAGCCGAGTTCCATTAAGTCCATCGCCGGGCCCGTTCGCAAGCTGTTCAAGCAGGTGAGGAACCTCTTTCCTGGTGGAGAGTGCGAAGTGTTCTACGCTGGTTCGGTGGTGTCGCCGAAATGAGTGGTTTACGAGGGATCTGGTGTACCGGCGGGGCGCAACTTCTCCCGGAGGGGATTCGGAACGAAATACAGGCGACGATGGGCGCCAGCGTCGAGAAGTCTTCGATTTGGGCGCCGGGCCACATCGTGCGCTGGCTCATGGATACTGCGGGTGAACTTGCGGACCGGGGGTGTTCGGACAACAAACGCGCGCTCATCGGGCATGCCAAACAGTTCGACTTGCTTGAACGATAAATAATGGTGTCACCCCTCTGGATGTGCGAGCGAATGCTTGAAGGGACGCCAATTGCTGTTCAGCGCATAGCCATCGGACAGCGATATTCGTTAGGCTGTTCGGTCC
This sequence comes from Thiobacillaceae bacterium, assembly GCA_052145875.1. Taxonomy (GTDB): domain Bacteria; phylum Pseudomonadota; class Gammaproteobacteria; order Burkholderiales; family Thiobacillaceae; genus DASQBT01. The sequence continues at coordinate 6,151 of JBKQNQ010000119.1, read as the reverse complement.
ACTGAAAGTCGTTGCTGGAAAACGTGCCGTCGCAACGCTCCGTCTTGTCCCAACCCGGCACATGGGGCTCGATGGCCTTGTCCTCAACTAGCCAGCCAAGCATCTGCATGTCTCCCGTACCCCAGCCCGCGTAAGAATCAATGCAGCATCGTCCGCCCTTGATGAAAAGCCGCGAGATACGGGCAATCATTCGCTGGTCGGCCTACTTGGCAATCGAACTAAGACTTGGGACCACTGTAGCCGTCAACCAATTCGCCCAAGTACGCCGCAAGTCTGCCAGCGGAAATGCTCGCATGGTCTCGACGTGCCCAAACCAATATTCTACACTGTGAAACAAAAACCTATTTCTCATCAATGCGTTGGCGGCGTCGAGGCCCGGCGTGGCACGACAGCCGAGCCGGAGCGGGCCAGGCTGCCGGGCAGCCGGAGACCACTTCCGGGATGTTGCGCGTTGGAATGGCAGAAACGCCAAGGCCAGAAGCGATGACATTGCCTCTGGCCTCTTTTTGTGAAGCGCGAAAGCGACGCGGACTTGGCGTCCGAATCGACGCCGAGACCTTAGCGGTCGTTCGTGATGTTGATATCGCTCTTGACCGATTTCACGCCTTCGGTATTGCGTGCCGTATCAATTGCCGCGTTTATTTCTTCCTGGGTGTTGGCCGTGCCGCTCAACCACACAACGCCATCCATATCGGTATCGACACTGATGTGCTTCATGCTGCCCGGGTGATCCGCGGCCAGTTTTGCCTTTATTTTAGTCGTAATGATCGAGTCTTTGACATAGGTTATAGGGTGTGAACGGTCCGCGTCGCGATCCTCGGCATGGACCGCAGGAGCAGCACCTGGCTGACCGTAGCCAGGAACCATCCCGAACATTGGAGCAGCTGGTGCACCTGCCGGGGCGGGCATCATGGGGGTCATGACGCTGAAGGGGTTCATGCCCTGCGTTGCGTTCGTATAGGTGCCGGGATTCATGAAACCGCCCCAGGTACCGTAGGTTTGGGGATTGACTGCCGTGTTTGCCCAGTTGGAATAGAGGGCAGGGTTCATCGGCGCCATCATCATCTGCGTGTTGGCAGGATTCATCGGTGCCGTCATCCAGTTCGCGTAAAGACCGGGATTCATCATCTGCATGCCGGCGCCCATCATCCGGGGGTCCATGGGGGCCATCCCCCACTTCATATAGGTGTTGGGGTTTATGAACGGGCTCGCCATGCCCATATAGAAGTTGGGATCCATGCTGGCACCCATCCACTTCATGGCAACGGCGGGATCCATGAATTGCATGTAGTTTTGCATGGTCCGGGGATCCATCATGGCCTGGCCCATCCTCGTGTAGGTGGCGGGGTTCATGCCCTGGGTCATCATGGCTGCCAGGGTAGCGGGGTCCATCAGCATGATGATAGTGTTTACCGCGGCTCTAGGTTCCTTGGCCGGTTCAGCCATGGTAGCCGGATTTAACAGCATGGAAGCCGTGGATTCAGGGGTGGCAGCGGCCGTGCCGTTGGCGAAGGCGGGAACGATCACAGCGGTGGCAATCAGAGCTGCGGTTAGTTGAGCAACTTTCATTTGGACTCTCCTACGAGTTAAAGCAGTTGGGGGTAAAAACAGACGAATTCAATACTTGCAATGTTGGTACTTGGATATAGTCGGAGACTTCAGATCAGTCCCTTGATTCAGGGCGCGCCAGTACATGCCCGCTCTTGGCACAACCATGGTGCCAATGCAAAACTATCACATTAGAGTGTCGACCAAATTGATCGCCGCTTAGTGTTATGTTTGTTCTCCAGGTTGGCTCTAGTTTTCGCGCCTGGTCCATTCCCAAGCGTGCCATTACGAAGCGTCATTATTGCCGCTTTTCCAGCGGCGTTCCGTTCGATAGCACACATATACAATCTGCAAAATGGAAAGTTTTTTGATCTCGTGGCCTGACCTCAAGACGCTAAGCCCTATCCTCTCTGATGTCTGGTGGAAGCAATCCTGGGTATCCGCAGGTCCCTGGCTCGACCTCAGGGTCGGGGAGTCACTCTCACGGCAGTTTGATGTCTACTAAGATAGCCGCTATTGTCTACATATATTGACCGTACAGGCAGTCTTCATGAGGTTACGAAGGCGTTATGGCAACAACCGGATCGTCATCGCGGCCAGCAATGCGTGGTGGGCAAGCCGTGGAGACAACCCTCACGATACAGAGGGCGTCAGTCAGGGCTTGGCGGTGGTTAATGGGAACGGGCGAAATATGGGCAAAGAATTCTTAAACATCGCGCCACAAGCAATGCCGTATTAATGAACTATAACGATGACAGTTGCTTGTTATGGAGGTGGGGATACGGGAGAATTCAAATTGGCGGACCCGAAGTGATGCGAATCGCCATCCAACATGAGATCTCGCCCGCTCCGATGACTACTGTCCCACCCACATTTCGACCGTTCCCAGCCGCGCTCCTAGCCGTGACATTCGTTCTTGGCTCGATCGTGGCGTCGGTAGCTTTCGCGGAGCTCTCCAATGACTCGCTGGTCGGTCCTGGTTTGCGCTCGGAGCCTGCCTACGATGGTTCGGATTCTCAACGCATACAGTTCGTCCCCGTAGTCCGGTACTTCGGCCAGTCCTGGTTCGCGCGCTCGACTCAGGGCGTGCTCGAGGGTGGTGTCCGGATGGAGATTGCGCCAGGGCTCCACGCCGGCGCGCAGCTGGCCTACGAGCCAGGGCGTGAGGCGAGTGAATCCGATTTCCTCGAGAATCACAGCGTCCCGAATGTGGACCGTGGGGCGTCGGTCGGCGTACACCTCGAATGGGACTACAAGTTCGGTCCGATGCCGATCACGTTGCTCGCGCGCGCGCGGCAGAATACGGACTCCGATCTCGGCGCCCAGGCCGACCTGCGCCTCAGCGCAGGTGCATACCGCGGCGGACCCTTCGCCGCGGGAATATTTACGCAGGCGACATGGGCAAACGCGAAATCGAGCGGCGCTTTCTACGGCATTACGCCGCAGCAGTCCGCCATCACGGGCTTACCGGCGTTCCATGCGGGGAGCGGATTGTTGTTCGCGAGCGTCGGAGTGCTCTGGTCTGTCGACCTGAGACAGAATTGGAGTGTAGTGGGCAGCATGGAGTCGCGTCACCTGCAAGGCGACGCGACGAGCAGTCCGCTTGTGGAGCGCGGGTCCAATTACTATGCCAGCGCAGGCCTCGCCTATCGTTTTTGAAGCGCGCGCCACACGGATGCACTAGCCGATCGAGCTCAATCCAGCATTACGGCCGATGCAAGGTTGGCTACTGGCTCAAACCTCACTCGCTCCCCTGCCCTCGGCCATGCAGACCAAGGCCGGCAGCCGATCAGGCTCGACCCTAGCTGGATCATGTGGTGATGGACAACATGCAGCTGGCCCTGAACTAGAAGCAGCCGGTACGCAATCCGCGACTCACATGCCGGGATTGAAAATAAAGGCCCGGCCAAGGAGTGCGGCGAGGCCATGGCTCCAACCCAAGACGGTCGCCATTGATGCACGGGACGTCCTGCAACTTATGTAGATGCCGAAGCTAGTCAATGATATCCACCGGAGCCACCATGGTCGCCACCATGGTCGCCACCCTGGTCACCCTGATCTCTCCTATCACGATCCTGACCATGATCCTGAGCATTCCGAACGCCCTCATTATGGCCTCCGTCCGGCCAAACAACGCAGCCACTCAAACCAACCACTAGCAGGCTTGCGATTAACAGTAGTTTTTTCATGAATCCATCCTTTTATAAAAACAGTTGACGCAGTCCTTCTTGCGTTTGCTGCGTTGTCGTCGCTGCCAATTGCGATCAGCGAGAATGTGGTGGCAACCACAGAAGGAGATTAAGCAAAGTGGGCCAAAGATTTGCAATTCATGTTGCTTCAAATAATTCCGGATTCCCTGTCGTTTGAAATCGACAACGTCAAGCGGAGGCAAGAAGCGTCACGTTACTTACCCGACATTACCTATGCTCGTTGGCCTCGTTCTTGATTGCACCACCTGCCTGCTGAACATCCTGTCCCGCGCCCGCAATCGTGTTGCAGGCCGTAAATGTCGCGGAAAGGCCGGCAATGGATAGCATCGTGAGCAGCATTGCGAAAACTCGTTTAAACATAGCGAAACCTCTACTTAGAAGTTGGATCAACAATCGGCGCGCAAAACGCAAATGCTGCGCTTTGCACCACTGATGACAGCATGCGCTAATAGGCTGCGTTATTCTGTGCGTTGTCGAACATAAGGCATGCAATTGTTCCTTGCCGGTTGTGCGTTGCCGGGCAGTGGTATCGCGGCGCATCGACACGGGTCATGGCCCAGCATTGGACGCCAAGATGTCCGCGGTGCCCATCGAGCGACGCGGACACCGGAGGTAGAAGACGATCGAGGAAGCTCAAACGCAAATGCCAGTAATGGCAGTGTCGTGAGCTATTCCCGGATGAACAAAAGGCTACCGCTCAAAGTCAAAGGCCGGCTGATGACCGCCGGCCTTTGACGTGAGGGTTACGAAGACACACAACTATCGACGAATATCAAGTGGGAAAAACAAACTGATACCGGGCGATTGCGGTGGTTCATAGTACACGGGGGGCGGAGCATACACGGGTTGCGCGTACATATAGGGGGTCGGATAGCCAGGCCGGTACCCATAGCCCCGGTGATGGCCACGGTGGTCGTGTCCCCCACGCTGGCCATGATCGCCATTCCGGGCACTCCGGCCGTGATCGCCGTTTCCTGCCGCGAACACTGGTGCCATAGAAAAACTGCTTATCAGAGAAGCAAAGGCGAGTGCCATCGCGACCTTGCGGCCCCTTAAGCTTACGTGCCTAGCCTGCCATATTGTGAATTTCATTGTGATCTTCCTTTCCTGAAATGCTTGGGGCGATTACGAGCCAACGGTTGATTGCCTGATCCAGACCTGACCGCACCCGTAATCATTTGCCTTCCGGCTTCGTGTGGCCATGCTTGTGCCCAACACGCTTATGCTTGCCATGGCGGAACAAGTTATCCGCTTCCTTTTTCTGTTCATCCGACATGCTGGCATAGAGGTCAGCAAACAGGGGGGTCAGTTCCTTGATACCGTCTGCGTGCGCTTGGGCGATCTCGCCGTAGGATTTTAGATCGTCGACAGCGGTCATATCCTTGGCATGAGCCATCCTCGCCTGAGTCAGCGTGTCCATGGTCTTCGCATTGTCGCGCATTAGGTCTGCGATCTTGCCCCACTGCGCTTCCTCTGGCGGCGTGATCCGGAGCTGGGCATGCATGTCCTTGATGCGCATTTCCGCGCGATCCTCGTGAACATCTTTGTCAGCAGCAAGGGCCATCCCCGGCGCAAAAGCCAAGGTGGAGGCCAGAGCCGCGGCCACAATTAAGCGTGCGCTTGCATAAGTGAATTGATTGCCTATCAGTTTCATGTTTGTTTCTCCAGGTGGGTTCACGTTTCTACGCCCCGCAGTTTCAGAGCGTGCCATTCGAACGCAGATTATTTCCGCTTTTCTTGCGCCGTTCCGTTCGATAACGCACATATGATCGAGAAGCCCGGGAGTCTTAATATACCGTCGCCAGACCTCAGTGGCTGATACCAGCAATAGTCGCGGTATACGGCGACAACTCAAATACCCGCTTCGGGTGAACTGGGAACAGCCGCTGTACATTCAGAGTTGTGCGATGGCGGGCCTAAGCGGACGACTGCCGGCCTGCAACAGAGTTCACTGGGCAGGTGTCGGACAAGCATCAGCAAGTCCAAACGCTTGAAGAGTCTCTGCATTCGGCCAGAAAATCCTGCTTTTTTCATTTATGGAAGCATGCCAATTGGCGTAATCAGGCAAGCAACGACCCAAGTGACGGGGCCACCGACGCCTGGCATTGAATTCGAAGATGCCGGGTATTTCCATCGCGCACGAAAGGGCAAGGTCCGTCATATCGACAACGAAGCCACCAATGAAGTAGGCTGTCGAGGACCTCGTGTCCAAAATCAGTCGCGCAACGGCAAGCCCCAATACACCATACTTGGCTAGGTCAATGCAGAAACTCGGGAGCAATTGCGTCTGAGCACGGGTCGTGATTTCATTTGACGATTCCGCTGGTTGATGACCATGGGGAGAACACGGAGGTAGTGAGCGTGCCAGAGAAGAGCCCCGCGTCATGTATCTC
>JBKQNQ010000118.1:0-6163 GCA_052145875.1 Thiobacillaceae bacterium | reverse complement strand
TACGAACCGGTTTTACTCGTTCAATATGTCGATAATGCCTCTGTGTTGTGGCGCTCGATTGATGTCCAAGCAAAGCCTGTGCTTCAGCCAAACTTCCCGAATCGGTTGCTGCCTTTGGACGGATGTCCCTGAACTGAAAATCCACCCCTGCTTTATCCCTGGCGTCATCAAAACGATTCCTGAGCATTGAGTAGGTCAACGGCCTGCCTGCATCCGTCTGTATCAGGTAGATGCTTGTTGCTGATCGTTCCCGTCTGAGCATGGCGTTGATGACCTGTTCCAGCTCGCCTTCAATTGAAATGGCAAGCCGCTTCTTGGTCTTGTTCTGGACGATCCATAAGGCGCCTTCCTTGATGTGAGTCCGGGTCATCTTGAGCACATCCGCCAAACGTTGCCCGGTATAGTAGGCCAGAAGCATCGCGTCCCTGAGCGGGACGTCGGCATGATCCAGCACGGCGAAAAACTCCGCGTCATCCACATACACCCCCCGCGGCGTTTCTTTGTTCCTGATCCGCGTGCAGGGATTGTCTTTTTCGGTGTATCCCCAAACTCCCCGTGCCGTAGTCCAGATATGCGAGAGAAGGGCAACTTCCCGATTGGCGGCCACTTTTGCGCTACGCTTGTCCAGATATTGCCTGATGTGCATGGGCCGGATGTCATTGATTTGCACCTTCCCAAACACGGCGATGAGCCGGTCCAGTTCTTTGTTCTGCTCGCGTTGTGTCTTGGCTGCCTTCTGTGGGAGAACTTCGCGCCGATAGCGTTCGGCAATGGCATGGAAGGTGTGCACGCCAGTCGAATGATTGGCTTCGATCTCAGCCCATTTCATGCGCGCCAGATTCAGATCATCGCCCAGCGGAATGCGCGTGCCGTCTGCGCCGTTGTAGTAATACAGACGCCGGCCCTTGGCCATCAACCGTGCCACCATGCGTGGAGGCAAGTCCTTGTGAACGGTTTTTCTTCTTCCCATTTCTCGCATGCTACGCCACCTGCTTCCAGTCGATCAACTTTTCTTGTACCTGCGAAATCCCGTGCATTTTTTCCACGACCGAGACCAGCACAACCGGTTTCCCGCCCGCATTGACCGAATGGGGAATTCCATTTCGCTGAAGCCAGCGCCGCTGCCTCGATTGCGCCTTGTAGCCGGTCAACTTGCAAAGATCGTCACGTGTCAGAAACATTTCGATAGGCAGTTCATGACTGGACCAGATTGAAACCCGATTTCACCAAGTTGTCGGAACAACCCCTCATGCCGATACCGTACCGCTCGCACTGACAGGCCATATAGGTCTGCCACTTGTTCAATGGGAACCGAAAGCAGGAGTTCTGCCAATGTCCGGTCACGCGTCGTGAGCTGAGCGAGCACCTCTTGTTTCCGCGATGATTTCAGGCGCACCTGCTCTGTGGTCTCCTCTCGTTCAAGCAGCGCATTCAACGGATCGACCGGTTCCTGGGCGTGGGGTGATGCCAGCAGCCTGTCCCTGACCCAAGGGGTGTCGAGCGAGGGCGATGCGTCATCGTGGCCCAGTGAGTCGAGACGCAGTGAGACCTGGTAACGCTGGGTCATGCCCCACAGTCGGCCCATGACATACCGCCGCGGGGTGCCCCGGACTGGATCAAAGTCGCATTGGCCGCTGGCGATGGACCAGCACAGCAGCCGCGCCTCCTGACGCACGTCGTCGATCGACAGCGAGCAGCACTGCGCCACGCTTTTGAGCTCACTTTGGTCCAGATCGGCATAGAGCGCCTCCATCATCCCTTCGGCTCTCATGCGTCCTGCCATCCCATGTCGCGGCTGTTTGCCAGGGCAGCCAGGGCGATGCGCCGGATCGATTTCACGCCGCCGGCTTCATCAATCCAGACCGAGGGCACGGCGAGCGGGACGATGCTGTGGTCCATGCGGTCCGGCCCCGCCTCAGCCCTGGCGTCGAGGTTTCCTGTTGTTTCGTCCCGCTGCGCTTCGCTGGAGTGCCCCAGCTCGGCGGAATCCCTTCCCAACTCATCCGGCAAGGGTTCAGGCTCACTTGGCGTTGATGGCAGTGCTGAGTGGGCCAGGGCGGTGTAACTGTCCATCCACAATTTAGGCGGACCCTTTTTTGCGTCGTTCGCTTCCAGTTCCCGGTACCTCTCCCGCAACTGCGCGCAACGGGTCGAGGTGATGGGCAGGCCCGAGTCAAGTAACTCGCGCCGTGCCGGATCCGGGAGGGCACGAAAGTGCGCCAGCACATCCACGCTACGAAGTCGGCCCGTCTCGAACAGGGCCCGGTAGGCCGGGTTACCGGCCGTTTCATACCCGCGCACCCAGTCCACGCGCTTGCCCAGGGCATCGGCAATGGCCGGGGCGCCCAGCCCCGCCCCGAGCATCTCCGAGATCACATCCATGTATTCCAGCGGGGTCAGATCGTGGCGGTGTGCATTCTCCGTGCATTGCACGACGCGTTGCACCAGCTTCTCCATGCGCATGGACAACACCAGGCAGGGCAGGGAGGTGAGCCCCGCCAGGCCAGCCGCGCGCCAGCGCCGTTCTCCGGCCAGAATCGTGTGCAGGCCATCGCTGCCCACCCGCACCAGGAGGGGTTGCAGGATGCCGACTGCCTTGATGCTCGCCGCCAGTTCCGCCAGGCCTTCCGGATCGAACTGCTTGCGGGGTTGCTCTGGGTCGGGACGGATCAGGTGCAGGGGCACCTGCTTCAGTTGGGCGGGAGAAGGATCGAACAAGGTGCTCATATTGTGGCCTCCGGGACAGGGGGGGTGGTGAGGGGCTGAGTCCAAAGTGGGTGTTCCTGAGCGCGCCGCAGCATCTCAGCCTTGCGCACCTCTCCCGCTGCGTACTGAAGTTGCCGCTGCGCCGCATTCTCCGCAGCGGCCGCACGCGCAAGCTGTTCGGCCTCGCGCTGATGGGCCTTGAGCTTGAGCAGGAGCCTACGCGTTTGGCTCGCCCCCGACGATGACCCCATGTCGATGAGGAGGAACTCAGAAGCCGTCTCGACCGGCGGCGCCAGGGCGAGGCGCTGCGCCTGTGTCAGGAGTCCCTGCGCAACGGCTTTTTCGATGGCGATGCGGCGCAACTCTGGATCACGCCCCAGGCTCACCGTCCACCGGGCGGGGCGCCGGGCGATTCGCGCTTCAGCCACGGCAGGGGGATAGACATCAAGGAACGCCAAACGAGCACCGACCTTGTCGCCGGTGCGCAGGATATCTACCGCAGCCCACCAGCCCAGCTCCATCTCCTGGCACCAGACCACCGTTTCGTCTTCATCGCGCGCTCTCAAAACCATTCCCCAGGCCTCGTTTGGGCCGGGCCGCCCATCGGCGCCCCGCAAGCGGTCCAGGAGCACCGCCTCGGTGAACCGGGCGCCGACTTCGGCACGACAACGGGCGAGCGCCGTTTCGATCATCGGGAGAGTGTAGGGTTCGAGGTCATGCGCCAAGAGGGCAAGGGTCGCTGGCTTGAGTTCTCCCCCCATCGCATCGGCCGTGGCCTGCAACAGCCTCAGGATCTGTTCCTGTTCGTTGGGGTCACGCATGTTTGCGCCTCGCTTTCTCCAGGATTTCCATCGCTTCGCTGACTGCCCCCACGTTGGCTGCGGTCTGGTCCAGCTGCCGGGCCCGGGTGGCGGTCATCCTTTTCCCTGTAACCCATTCGGTGCGCAGCTTCTCACAATCGGCGAGCAGGGAACCGATCTGGTGGCCCTGGCGGACATACCAGGTGCCATCGTGGGAGACAAACCAGGCCGCGAGTCCTGGGGCTTCCTCGTAACCGATGCGCTGTGCGAGTTGGCGCACCTGGGCATGGCTTTTTGCGTTGCGGATCGGTGGGATTCCGTAGCGCTCACGGTAGGCTTGGCTGTAGGCACGCCAGATCGCTGCACAGGCCTCACGGGCCGCATCACTGTCCCGATTCGATCGGGGGGCGCCCCCGTTGTCGGGGGCCGCGTCACCCCCGAACGTAGTGAGGGGGTATATAAAACCGGATACCGGAGGAGTGCCGGGTTCGGCGGGTTGGGGGACTTGGGTGCAGTGACGGGATTCATCTCTCTCCAGGACGAAGAGCATCTCCTTTTGGGCTTTTGCGGGTTGTCGACCGGTGCCGGCTTGACTGTGCCGGGATAGTGCCGGCTTAGTGCCGGCTTAGTGCCGGGTTTATTTTGAACGAACGGACCCCTCAGGGCCTTCGGCAGGAAAAAAATCAGCTGCTCCCGCTCAATCGATTGTCGCTCCACCAGGCCTGCCCGTTCCAGATGTCCACACAGGCGCCTGACCTGTCCCCGGCTGGGGGAACCGGTGCCGATCAGCCCCGGGCCGGGTTCGACAAAGAGCTCCTCGCGCAGGCTTTGCCAGCTCACCCCGCGCGATACCCCAACCTGGCCGGTGGCATAGTCCATGAAACGGCGCAATACCAGATAGAGCACGATGGCCGCATGCGGGAGTCCTGTGAGCGCCTCAAGTTCGTCGGTGCCGAGGAGGACGTTGGCCATCAGCGGCCTCTCCCCGGGCCATCCCGGTCGCCGTCTGAGCCAAAGCGCTTTCTTTCTCCAAGCGTCCCCGGGAGGCTCACAGCAAGGAGTAGGCGGATCCTTCCCAGCCCGGCAAGCCCGATGCCAGGGGCATGAAACGGCGAGCGCCATCCGATGATTCCAACGGGTCGTAATGCGCCGAGGGAGATCACCCCAATGCTTTGCCAACATACCGTGGAAATGGGGTGGGTGCTCATTTACTTGCTCCTCAATATGCAGCGCGGGATTGCTCCACCCCCCAATCCGCGGGGAGGGAAAAGAGGGAGTCATCGGGCCGGGGTGGCACATCGCCCCAAACTCTTCAAGACTGGTCGTTTATGCTCAATAACTTAAGAGAACGACTTGAGAGCGTACCCTGACATCAATGTTGGAAATATCGGATGAGTCATTCCCAACGTTTCGCGGAGCGGATCCGGGGAGGGCCGCCAATTTGCTCGCCGGGGAATACACAATTAATCGGCGGTCCTTGACGTCAAGGTCGCGTACACGTTTCCGGCGCCAATGATTCCTGGAACCCAGCCCATGAGTCTGGATGAGGGAACAGAATCCGTATTCTTTGCTCGCCGGCGTCGTCCCCTCCATCCCGGAAGGGCAGTTGGCAATCTGGGTGAATAGAAAGAGGGCAGGGGATGAATCAGTCGACCTTGACGTCAAGGTCGGATAACCGTTCACGTCCGGTACGCCGATCGCTCACCTCATGCTGTCCCGAGTAAGCAAGTCAGGCGACAATATCCAAGTGCCCTATCGCCAGGAGGAGGTCAGATGAGCCAAATTACTGTCACGGGAAGTTGCCTATGTGGTGCTGTTCGCTATGAGGCCTGCGGGGAGCCGCAGCATTTCTATCACTGCCACTGTTCTCGATGCCGCAAGTCAACCGGAACCGGCCATGCAACGAACCTGCTACTAAGGAACGCGCAGCTCGTCTTTACCCAGGGCGAACCCCTGCTGAAGCATTTCAAGGTGCCGGAAGCCAAGCGATTTACTCGGCAGTTTTGCAGCGAGTGCGGCAGCGCGGCCCCGCGCATGGTCCCCGAGACGGGTAGCGTGGTCATTCCGGCTGGGTCGCTAGACAGCACTCTCCCCATCAAGCCGGAAGCCCGCATATTCTGGGACTCGCGGGCGGAGTGGTCGTGCAATGACGAGCCCTTGCCCCGATATCCAGAGTCTGCAAAATGAGCCAGCTGTTAAAGGGCTTTCCCGCTAGCCGGGTGTGCCAGGCGCACGCACAAATCCTCAGGCAAGCACGTTGCAGGATCTTTGTCACCGCCATTCTCATTGCCTTGACGGCCACGCCGGTGTTCGCCCGGGGACGCCACAATCTCGGTGGCGTGGAGGCAGAAGGTCGCTACAGCGTCGTGTTCCTCTTGCAGGCGGCCATGCCCAACCCGACGCTGACCCCCGGTGCCACCAACCCGGCCGTGACCCAAGACACTCTCGACGAGACGATTTGCGGGAAGGGGGGATACACCAGGTCAATTCGTCCACCTCAGGCGTACACGGCAAAGCTCAAGAAAGAGCAGATCCGTGAGTATGGCTATACCGATTACCGGATGCGGGACTACGAGGAAGATTACCTGATATCCCTCGAATTGGGTGGCTCACCTGATTCTCCGAGGAACCTCTGGCCCGAGCCGCATCATGTGATG
>JBKQNQ010000117.1:0-3856 GCA_052145875.1 Thiobacillaceae bacterium | reverse complement strand
CTGATCTTTCGCGTTGCGACCGTCGGTCGAAGCAGGGCCACGCGGCGCCGGAACACTCATCCAAAAGCAGCCCCGGCACGCCGCAACCCGTTCGAGTCTAGCTCAAACCGCTCCTGCCGGCAATGCCACTTCGTTTTCAATCCAGATGAAATGGCCCTGATTTAACCCCGACAGCGATAATATCCATTGTTGACGATACCAATACACAAGCGTATTGTAGCCCCGAATCGGAGGTCGCCCCGACCGATGAAGACAGTTCTTAGGGTGCGAAGATTTAAAGGTCCCACCCCGGTGACAAGAGCCCAATGGGCTCTCTCGAAAGAGTAGCCGGGGTGGTCATTTTTGGGTCCAAGTACTATCTTTAATGCGGAAACCCATTTCCCGATTGGAGTACATCCCATTCACTCTTCACCGCCGCGCGAATATGCTCGAAGGATCGTGCATGCTGTCCCGCCCATTTCCGGTAAATCGCCCAAGTGCAGTAATCAGCGATTTGCAAATCAACGTTCGATTTCGACGCGTGATGCAGGACACGATACCTCACCTCCGTCGGCAGCATCGCCGCCAGCGTCGTCTTCACGCCCTTCTCAATTGCGCTCCGCTTGCGCTGGACAGGCAGGTTGTCGGTAAAGACGATGACTTCTTTAAACTCGCTCAAGGCGTGTTGAGTGAGGATTGCGCGCAACAAGTTCCCCAGGACTTGCGGATAGAATTGTTCCTCCTTCCAAAGTCGGCCCGAAATCAAGGCGTTTGATGAACGCTCATCCAGCGTGTCGTCAAGTGCCACATTGACTTTTTTCTGTCGTGGTCAACTTCTTGCAATAATCCGGGCTTGGCTTAGAATCATCACCAGTTGTGCGTCAGACCCAAAGGAGAATTAAAGCGCTCGTCCTGATCCCGCTGGTTTCCGGCCTGCTGGCGACCTCCGGTGGAGCGGCAAACCAGCGGCAGAGCCTCAGCGGCCATGTGCCGGAAATCGTGGCGAAATTTCGGCCGGTCGGCAGGCTCGAAGGCTCGGCGCGATTGAAGCTGGCCATTGGCTTGGCGCCGCGCGACGAGGCGGGTCTCGACACGTTCATCCAACAGTTATACGACCCTGCCAGCCCCACCTACCGCCACTACCTCTCCCCCGGCCAGTTCACTGAGAGATTTGCCCCGACTGCACAGGATTACCAGGCCGTGATCGATTACGCCAAAGCCAGCGGCTTGAATGTGACCCAGCAGCATTCCGATCGCGTTGTGTTGGACGTGGAGGGAGCGGTCGCGGATATCGAGAGGGCCTTGCAGGTGACCCTGCGGACCTATCAGCACCCTGCCGAAGCGCGCGCGTTTTATGCCCCGGATGTCGAGCCTTCGCTTGCCTTGGGCGTGTCCGTCCTGCACATCGGGGGTCTTGACAACTATGCGCCCCCGCACCCCAAGCTGAAGCGCCATTCGCCAAACCCCAGCGCCGACACCGCCCTCAAAGGCGGCACTTCCAAAGAAGGCTCAGCCCCGGGCGGCCAGCTTTGGGGCAACGATTTCCGCAACGCCTACGTGCCAGGCACGACTTTGACCGGCAGCGGCCAGAATGTCGGACTGCTGGAATTTGACGGCTACTATCCAACGGACGTCTCGGACTACGAAACCGCCATCGGGATGAGCGCCACCGGCCGGCCGAAGCTGGTGATCGTGCCGGTGCAGGGCGGAGTCTCCACTCCGTCGGCATCCGGCAACAGCGAAGTTGCCGGGGACATCGAAATGGTTGTGTCGATGGCGCCCGGCTTGAACGCGGTCTATGTTTTCGAAGAGGAGAACACCGAGATCAGCAACGCCCAATTCGACGACATCCTTGAATCGATGGTGACCTACACGAATGTCCTCCAATTCAGTTGTTCATGGGGCGGCAGCACGGCGCAGGACCTGGCTTCCGAAGTGCTTTTCAAGGAGATGGCCTCGCTGGGCCAATCGTTCTACGATGCCAGCGGCGATAACGGCGCGTTCGTTGGCAATATTGAATTTCCCTCGGACAGCCCCAGCATCACGCAAGTCGGCGGCACCACGTTGACCGACGGCAGCGCCCCGTCCTATCCCTGGATCAGCGAGGTCGTCTGGGACTGGGCCAGCGGGCCAAGGGTTTCTGCCAGCAGCGCCACCAGCAGCAGCGGCGGCATCAGCACCTACTACCCCATACCCTGGTGGCAATCTAATATCAGCATGACCGCCAGCATGGGATCGACCACCTGGCGCAACACCCCGGACGTGTGCGCAAATGCCGACAACGTCTATCTGTACTCCAGCAACGGCAAAAAAGGCGGGGGATGGGGCGGCACAAGTTTCGCAGCGCCGCTTTGGGCCGGGTTTACCGCATTGATGAACCAGCAAGGGGCTGCCGAAGGGCTGCCGCCAGTTGGTTTTCTCAACCCGGTCCTGTATGCGATTGCCTCGGGCACAAATTACGCCGATTGCTTCCACGACATCACCAGCGGCAACGATACCTGGAAGAAAAGCCCCGACCTGTTTTACGCCGTGCCCGGCTACGACCTGTGTTGCGGTGTTGGCAGCATGACTGGAACAAATCTGATCAACGCCGTAGTTGGCCCGATGCCTCCGCCGTCGTTTCTGCCCCCGGCAATGAACGCAGGCGGCGTCACCCTCGCCTGGAGCGCGGTCGCGGGAATTTCCTACCAACCGCAATACACTTTCGACTTGACTACAACCAACTGGATCAACTTCGGCCCTGCCGTCACCGCAGCCGGCCCAGTCGCAACGGTGTCCGACTCTTTCACCAACTCGCATCGCTTTTATCGCGTGTTGCTGATTCCATACTAACGGGATGGGCGAGCAGTGCATCTCATGTCCGTTCTGTCTCCGTAAGCCCCTGAAATCGTCCCCGTATGCCACGTTCTGCGTCAAGGCGGGGCGAGCGACGGCGCGAAAACATTCGGGGCTGAGGCGTTCGTCGTAAAGTCAACACCCCAACAAAAGACACCGTTTGCCAACCAAGCTCGGCGAATAATCCGATGGAGGGCTCCTCGAAAATCTGGTCTTCGATATAGGCGTGGTACATTGTAAATCAAAGCGCGCTTTATTCCTAACCGAGTGCGTCCAATAAGGCCTTGGCCTTTTCGGGAGTGAGCCTCATCAACTCGATTTCCAATTCGGCACGAGGCAAATCACCCATGCGCATCTGATTGATCAGGATCGCAACCTCAACTAGTAGATCCGGGTGCGCGATTGCCCTTTTCAAGTCAGGCTCAAGCACCAGAAGAAAAGACGCGTCGGAAAAGTACTTATTCCCTGCCTCACGCAACTTCTGCAACGCATTCCGGAGGCATTGCTTTGCAGCTTCAACATCACCTTGCAGGTGGGTTGCAATGCCTTTGTTCAACTCGTAGAGCGGCTCATAATCTCCCGTCACCGCCTTCGTCGCATTCTCCAAACCTCCCGTAACGTCTCCTGTGATAATCTGGCAAAAAGCTAAGTTATTTCTTACGTTGGGATCTTCCTTGTCGGCAAGCATCCTTGCGAATCTTTCCATGCAACCTTTGACATCTCCGTCACGAAACTTCGCAACAGCCTGTTCGCCTTGATGTGGCCCAAATGCATCTGGAATGGGATATCCCGCAATATATCCCAAGCGGTGCAATTCCTCCGGCGAAGGAAGCTCCCAACGCTCAAACTTTGTTATGACGAACGAAATCTCGTTGGCAGCGAGCATTGTCTTGTGCGTGTCCAACCATTTCTGAATTTCGTCTTGCCGCATCTCGGCATCGGGCTTCTCCACGAATCTCATTTGGGTTGATTGGCGTCCGGCCGGAGATTCCCACTGGAACGAAACATCCACAGCATGCATGGCTTTGGGCTCGCGAGCTAC
>JBKQNQ010000116.1:0-12852 GCA_052145875.1 Thiobacillaceae bacterium | reverse complement strand
ACCTGTGCGAAGCGTAGTGGAGACCTTGCAAGGCCACACCACGTAAAATCAATCAGTTATCTGTCGCCAACCCCCCGAATAGGGAAAGTCGGGTTAGTGTGGTCAAAATGGGCCATCGTGAACTTGCCTCCTGAATTTTCCGAGGCACCAGCCAGCAACAGGTTTCCTTAACACCCTGATAATTTCGTCGAATCTCTTCATACGATGCGGAGCAAAGCAAATACCCAAATATGCAACCTAGAGCGACCTTGTGGCAGTTGTGCGAGAGGTGTGTGCCCTTCGATTAAGCGATGTGTTGAAGGGCCGCTTTCTGAAGAGCGCTACGTCCGCTCAGGGTCGCGACGCGAAGATCAACATTCACAAATGCAGCCACTCAGCGCGACGCGAAGGTAAACTGGTGCTTTCGGCCAAGAGCAGGCATTCCAGAATGTTCTCCAAAGCTGTCATCCATTTGTTTTTTTGGGCGCTGTTGATCCCGTGACCCGCCTCCGGTCGCCCCTCATTTTTTGAACATCAAGATGCGGTTTACAAATTGAAACCTCTAGAGCCGGATCGGAAATATGGCAGCGCATGGCGTGACCGCAGAAGACGGATGTTTCTGTTCCGAGTGACACAAATCGCAATCTTTCCGATTTTGATCATATCCGCGGTGCTCTCTGGCAGCCATTCGAACGCGCCGCTGTTGGCCATTGCGCTTTGGTTTGTAGCGTACATGGCTGTAGGTATATGGTTGAATCGCTTTCGATGCCCTCGCTGCGGACAGTTGTATTATTGGCGATTGGAGAAAGCGGGGTATATGGATAGACAGAAGAAATGGCGTGACTGTCGGTATTGCGGATTGAAGCAGGATGAGGAACCGATCCAATAGCAAGCCAGCTACCGGCCAGGAAGAGTCATTCGAAAATGTTCTCGTTAGCAGTCATTCCCCAGTAAACTCCACGCCAAGGGGGGGGCATGAAAAGAATCACGTGGGTTGTTCTGAGCTGGATCGCTCTACTCACAGCAACACAGGCTAAGGGCCTTGGCCAAGAAGATGGACCACCAGACAGTGTTTCGCCTTACCGAATTACCAAAGGAAAGAACGAATTGTTGTGCCGCGCTTTGGTTAGTCGCATAAACCATTATGAAAGCGAGCGGCCAGACACACGGTGCTCAACTTGGGACGAAATTGCATCCTACCCCAAGCTTACAGAGCCGCCATGGGGAGAACTCGATCCAACGAGACATGAGGACTTGCTAACCAAGTTAATGAGATACGAGCATGGAGACTACTTTCAAACGTTGCCGAAATTAGAGCAACAGAAACGTGACGCCGCTTATCGTAACCTTGTCAAAGATTTTATCCAGAGCGATGGACATTTGAGAGTGTGGCGGACGAAACCGGCGCTAATCTATAAAGTTGGTGCGGGAACGCCGACTACCTCTACGGAAGGCCAGACGTTTGTGCAGATGGGTACAGGACCAGAACAGACTACGCTCTGTGTCGGCACCTTACATCCGCCAGCAGATTGGATGTTACGGACTTATGTCGTCTTACCGGATCTCAGCGGACCGGATACAAACGTTGTTCCCGTCAAACCGGGAATAGTAAATACCAATGCGCTACTAGTTAACACCAACGGTCTGTTTATGTACGAAGGCAAACCCATCCTGGTTGGCGACAACGACGTCTGGCGTTCTTCTTCTGGGACGCTCGAACGTATTTGCAATTTTCAATTTGTGAAAGGAAAGCAATAAAGTATTTAATGAGCCGGGCGTGTCGCCGTCCCATCAGGGTCGGGAAGTGAAGTGGATAACTCTAACGTGTAGTCACTGGGTTTGGCACAGTCGCGTCGGACGCAAACCGGCCATTTCCGGCCATTTCGGTATTCGAAGCCAGGGTCGCCTTTATGCTGGAAGCGGCCATTCAGAGTCGGCAAGTAATCAGCAGGATTTGACTTGCGCCTGGCTGGTTGGGCAGTTCAGCTCTCTGCACGTCGAGAGTTAGGGTGACTGGCGCGTTCCCCCTTTGAGCTGCATCCACATTGCGTCTTGGGACTTGTCCTTGCACTAGTTAACAGGTCAAGGGAAGCATCCATAAATGTTTATGGCCCCTATACAAAGCTGCATTTTGAACGATTGTTTGATTTGTAGTGATGTCTTTCACCGACATCAGTGGTTTGCTATCGATTACATGTCCATTGACGTCATACTCATGACCCGGCTGCGCTTCAAATTCCAGCGTACTTGAATAAAAGTTTGGCAGACCAACCGTTGATGAATTTCCTGAAGCTTCTTGGTACTCAAATCCTGCTACAAGCTGATGCTTTCCGGGAAGCGCCTGGATTAAAGGGTGATAGACTTTAAACGCGCTCTCTGGTCCGGCGGACATAGTGGGCTGGAGTAAGGTGTAATTGGCTTTGCCATCAATGCAATCAATATATGACAACGCAGCCGGCCTAATAACTACGACTTGTTCTTTAGGGCGGGCCGGCCCTTCGTAGGCCACCATAGGTTCCTCGTAAGCCTCCATCGGGCCGGCACACCCCACAAGGAAAGCCAGCATGAGAAAAGCCCCTCCACTCACAAACGAACAGCAATTCAGCTTTTTCATGGCGAGTACCTCCAATGTTTAGCCCTAACAGGGCGTGGCCAACGCTGACCATGCATTTCTAATGAGTGAAACGGATGCCTTAAATCGTTCATAGTGTCACCCTCCTTTATTCGTCGACTAGGGTGCTCACACACGCAATGGCACCCGGAAAGCCCCGCACGATCGCGTAGCAACCGTCTTATTGCGGTTTATGTCCACAAACCGCGGTAGTTGTTTCCGGATCCTCTAGCCACAAAACTACCTTGCCTTTCGATGTCGTGCCATTTAATGAATATGTGCGGCCTGCTTGAAGATCACATGTTAAGACCCCACCGCCAGAAGCAACAACGAATAAATAATTCTGTACAACACCAGCCATGATTACGTGTTCGCCTGGCAATACAACAGCGTCGCGACTCATGAACCCTAGCTTTTTCCCGTCCACCGCTAAGAGATTGACGGACTTGATTCCGGGTATGTCAAAGCCTTGTATGCGTGCAGTTTCGGAAGCGGGGCGCTCGTCCCCCGGGAACGTCTGCTCCGTTCCGCATCCGGATAGCAATGACAGGAGAGCGCATAGAGCAAGAGTCACCGCATACAGCACTTTGGATTTCGCGAGCGCCTCAAATACATCTTCCAGTTTTCGCACTATTAGTGACCCCCGCCCCGAACCTGCTGTTAGGGCAGACCTGATTGCCTTGTCAGCAATTCGCGTCACGTGATAAGACCCTATCCGCATCCCAAAATCCTCTTTCCAATCCAAATATAGCTGCCGCAATTAAGGAACCCTAGCTAAGAAACTACACTTGACCGTTCGGTTTCTGCTGGATGCGGGATGGCGCTGCGCTCCCAATACGGTTGCCGGTAAAGTTCCCGTTCGCGGCTTGGGAAAGCGCGGGCACACCCGGTCAATCCTGGACCTCAGAATTCCTTACCGCTTAGACCGGGCTTTGGACTTCCAAGTAAACACGAGAACGTCTGCTCCACCGCAGGCAGCAGCCATTTAGCGACCAACGGACCATGGTCTGCTTAGGGTCGGATTGAGTCAGATGGGTTTCCCGAAAGAAGCCATTCCCCAGGATTCATGTTCATTGGCCGGTATCCGGCATACAGCAGACTTAATTCACACATTACGTCAGCGTCCGCATAGGCCGATGACCCGGCATTGACCCGGAATTCTTGAACGGCGGCTCAACCCAGATAGCCGACCGTCCAGGCATCGAAGGTGGTACAGCTCCTGTGCGTTGCCAACGGCCTAACGCAAAACCTCTGGGCCGTCATCTTGACAGACTAAGAGCTCGATGTTTGTGCGACCTGATTCAGCGGGTGGGTTCTAGGAATCTTCCGCGCAGGAAGCTTAGATCCGAGCTTGACGTCAAGGTCGACAAACAGGAAAGTGACATGGGTCATAAGGTAGTGCATGACTTTGCCTTGAGCTTGACGTCAAGGTCAGCGTGTTGACGGTGTAATCCAAGGTGAGCGTCGCTGACCACTTTCCCCCATCTGCTAAGGGTTGGGACCACATCCAACCCTGTGCTCTTCCTAAATGAGCGCTGGCTTTCCATTTCCTCATCTGCCGATTGGCGGTATCGCGTTTCACGGATCCCGCTTATGGCGGTCAGTAAGACAAACACCCTCGACAGGCTCGCCCGCTGTGTTCAACCTATCCCGCGAGAAGAAAAGCACTTCAGCTCTCTCCGCAACTGGGCAAAATCAGGCGGTCGTCGCTGATGGCCAACGTCCTTCTCACACCCGACGAAGTCGAACGGCTCACCGGCCTGCCGCATGGGGCCATCGTCCTCTATCTCGCGCTGCGCCGCTTCATGGACTATGCCACCGGTCAGGTCGGGATCAGGCGCAAAGTGAGCTGGCAAGGCCTACGCGATGAGCTCTTTGTCGAGCCCGGCCCAGGGCTCACGGACACCGGTTCCCCCAGCCGGGGACAGGTGAGGCGCCTGTGCGGCCATCTGGAGCGTGCAGGCTTGGTGGAGCGCCATTCGATTGAGCGGGAGCAGTTGATTTTTTTCCTGCCGAACGCTATCAGAGATACGCTCGTCCAAAATAAACTCGGCACTAAGTCGGCACTATCCCGGCACAGTCAAGTCGGCACAGGCCAACAACCCGCAAAACCCCAAAAGGAGATGTTCTTCGTCCTGGAGGGTGCAACATCCCGGCACTTCATCCAAATCGCCCAACCTGCCGAACCCGGCACTCCTCCGGTATCCGGTTCTATAAACCCCCTCACTACGTTCGGGGGTGACGCGCCTCCCGAAATCGGGGGCGCCCCCAGGTCGGCTCGGGACACCGATGCGGCCCGTGAGGCTTGTGCAGCGATCTGGCGTGCTTACAGCAATGCATACCGTGAGCGCTATGGCATACCCCCGATACGAAACGCCAAAAGCCATGCCCAAGCGCGCCAACTCGCACAGCGCATCGGCTTTGACGAGGCCCCGGGACTCGCAGCCTGGTTCGTCTCCCACGATGGAGGCTGGTATGTCCGTCAGGGCCATCAGATCGGTTCCCTGCTCGCCGATTGTGAGAAGCTGCGCACCGAATGGGTCACGGGGAAACGCATGACCGCCGCCCGAACGCGTCAGCTGGATCAGACCGCGGCCAATCTTAGCGCAGTGGGCGAGGCCATGGACATCCTTGAGAAAGCGAGGCGCAAGCATGCGTGAATGGGGCGAACAGGAATACCTTCTCACACTGTTGCAGGCTACGGCGGATACGACAGGGGGTGGACTCAAGCCCGAGGCGCTCGCCGTTCTGGCGAGTGACCTGGATCCCTATCCTCTCCCGATGCTGGAGACCGCGCTTGCCCGTTGCCGGGATGAATTCTCTGGCACGCTGACCCGGCGGGCGATCCGCGAGCGTTTACCAGGCGCGTATGCGCGCCCTGGCCCCTACGAGGCCTGGGGGATGGTGTTGAAAGCTCGGGACGAGAACGATACCGTGGTCTGGTGCCACGAGATGGAAATGGGTTGGTGGGCCGCTGTGGACATCCTACGTACCGGTGACAGGATCGGAGCGCGTTCGGCGTTCATCGAGGTCTATACGCGTCATGTGGCGGAGGCCCACATTGCCGGGACTCCTGCAAAGTGGGCGGTGAGCCCGGGGCGGGATGGTGAACTTCGCCGCATTGCGGTCGAAAGAGCCTACACACAGGGGTTGTTAACCCAGGGACAACGCCTGCTGCTGGCACCACCCGTGGAAACGAATTCCGAGTCCCTGCTCAGTAACATGGGGTCGGCTTCGAGAGCAAGGCAGGTGCGCGAACTGCTCATGGAACTCGCCACCAATGGGCATGCATCCGCACAGCACGCTCGGGAGGCCCAAACCGATAAAGCATCAAAGGCACAAGCGCAGCGTGAGGTGGAGGCCGCGCGAAAGTCAGAGATGCTGCAGCGCGCCCAAGCCCACCCGCTCTGGAACCAGACCCCTGTCGAGGCCTCGCTCACGGAGGAAACGTCATGAGCACCTTGTTCGATGCGGCCCCGGCCCACTGCAGCAGGTACCGCTGTGTCGGGTCCGTCTTGATCCCGGGCCACCCCCGTAAGCAATTTGATCCGGACGCCCTGGCGGAGCTCGCCTCCCTGCCCTGCCTGGTGTTGTCGATGCGCAATGAACCTCAAAGTTACCGGCACGGGATTGAAATCAATCATGTTTCTTACCCATGAGGAGCTTCGCGAGTTGACGGGCTACAAGGTGCAAACAAAGCAACGACGCTGGCTTGAGCAAAATGGAGTTCCACATACAGTCAATGCTGGCGGAAAGCCGGTCGTGCTTGTGGCCGTTGTGGAGAAGATGCATGGGGTTCTCCGCAACAAACAAACGTTGATCGACTGGGAGGGGGTAGCGTAGCATGTTAGAGATGGGCAGGAGAAAAACGATTCATAAGGACTTGCCGCCGCGCATGGTGGTGCAGGTCATGGCCGGTGGACGGCGCTTGTTCTATTACAACGCTGGCGGACGGCGCATCCCGCTCGGTGGGGATCTGAATGCGGCGCGGATGAAGTGGGCGGAACTTGAGGCGAATCAGGCGATGGGCATCCACACCTTCAAAGCCGTTGCCGAACGCTACAGGCGCGAGATCATTCCCGGCAAAAGCACCAAGACGCAGCGGGAACAGAACCCCCAGCTTGACCGGCTCATCGCTGTATTCGGGAAGGCCCCACTTGAGGACATTCGCCCGATGCACGTCAGGCAGTACCTGGACCGACGCACGGCGAAGATCATGGGCAACAGGGAGATCGCCGTATTGTCCCATTTATGGAACAAGGCGCGGGAGTGGGGTTACACCGACGGCGAAAACCCCTGCCGTGGTGTCGAGAAGTATTCTGAGAAAGCGCGTGGCGTCTACGTATCAGACGATCAGTTCAACGCTGTGCTTGCGCACGCTGATGCCCCCCTGAACGATGCAATGCTACTTGCCTATTACACCGGTCAGAGACTTGCCGACGTGCTCAAGATGCGCCGCTCTGACATTGAAGACGGCGCACTCTGGATCACACAGAACAAGACCACGCAGCGCTTAGCGATAACGATTGAGGGGGATCTGAAAGCGGCGATCGATGGCATGCTGAATCGGCAGCGCACGGCTACCGGCATGCATCTGGTACAGACCGACACTGGCAGGCCGCTAACCTACCCGATGTTGAGGAAGCGGTTTGACCGGGCCCGGGAGGCATCAGGCGTCGATTTCCAGTTCCGGGACATCCGCCCTAAGACCGCTAGCGATTCGGGCAGTTTGGCAGAGGCACAGGCGTTGCTCGGGCACCAGTCGAGCAACACGACCAAGCGGCATTACCGGCACGTTGAGCGGGTAAAACCCATTCACAAAAAATCGGCACCCCACGCAAAATAAGGGGGTTTCCGCTCTGTTTTTGTGAATCAAGATGAGCCGCTAAGCCCCGCCGTTACTGGAAAGTTATACCTGATTCGTAATCAGTAGGTCGGAGGTTCGACTCCTCTCACCAGCACCAGTAAATAAGCGGCTTGCAGCGATGCAAGCCGTTTTCATTTCCGAATCTCGGGACAATTTAGGGACACTCGCTCGCAACAATTGCCACCCCGCCAACTGTGGATAAATAGCCGTTTTTGGTAGTCACTGTCCCTCATTTGTCCCGTTCCTAGTTTTTTGTCATGTATTATGCTTATTTATCAATGTAATGTAATTTATGCGCTTTAGATAGTTAATCTGTTGTTGCTATTTTTGCACTCTTGCTCTAGCCTTATTTCAGTAATTCCAGAAAGGGCCGAAGATGGCAACGATAATCAAGCGGCATACCGCAGACGGCAACGCCTATCAGGCAAAGATTCGCCTCAAGGGTTATCCGCCCGAGTCCGCAACATTCGAGCGCATCACTGACGCCAACGCTTGGGCTGCGAAAATCGAATCCGATATGCGGGCAGGCCGTCATTTCGGGGCCAGCAAGCGGCACACGTTCGCGGAGTTAGCCGACGAATACAAGCCACATGCGAAGGATAAGAAATACCTGGAGTATTGGCGCGGCGTCTTTGGTAATGACACGCTGGCCAGCATAGCACCCTCAAAGATCGCAAAGGTGCGCGACAAGCTCTTAGCGGGCGATTCTCGCCGCTTCGCCGAGCCATCCACCGGCAATCCCGCACTGGACGCCAAACGGGCTAGAGCCAAGCGTAGCGGCTCAACCGTGAATCGTTATCTAGCCTCGCTTAGTGTTACTCTGGGCTATGCCGTCAAGGAGCTTCAGTGGCTGGAGAAAAACCCGCTTGAGGCCGTGAAGAAGCCACCAGAGAGCAAGGGCCGCGTGCGGTTTTTGTCTGACGAGGAACGCGCCCGACTACTGAATGCCTGCAAGGAATCAAGCAACGCGGACCTTTACCTAGCCGTTGTGCTGGCCCTTACAACGGGCGCACGACAAGCGGAAATGATGGGCCTACGCTGGCGTCAGATTGACTTCACGAGGCAAGTAATCAGCTTGCACAAGACCAAGAATGGCGAGCGCCGCGCCCTGCCCCTAGTTGGTGAGGCACACACCCTCTTGCAAGAGCGGGCCAAGGTTCGCGCCTCGCATGATGACCGGATCTTCCCACCCACCGACCGCGCGAAGAAAGCCGAGACCCTGGATCTGCGTCAGCCTTGGGAGAAGGCGCTCAAGCACGCTGGAATCAAGGATTTTCATTGGCATGATTTGAGGCATACCGCCGCATCTTATCTCGCCATGTCTGGGGTGTCCTTGGTGGAGATCGCCAAGGTGCTTGGCCACCGCACTCTGCAGATGGTGGCTCGGTATTCGCACCTGTCTGACGAGCATATTGTCGCCACCGGGGAGAAGCTGGCGGAACGGCTGGGCATAGGCAAATGAGCGAACCCATACGCGATTGAAGAGTTCGCAATTCGACAAGGAATTTTCCAGCAACTAATTCCGGGGCACAAGATTCGGGGGCCATGTATCCTAGCCCGATTCTTTTTGGCATTATCCGCAGCTTGTTCCTTTGCAGCTGACCGGGTCCGTCGGATAATAAGTTGTACCCCAGCACTAGACCGAGGAGTCCAGCATGAATGCCAGCAGCGAAGCGCAGGCCGACGAACAATCCGCTAAGGATTTCGGTACCAGGCCCCCACCTGTTTATTCGGTGAACATATTTTCTAAACGAAACCCAGCTTTTTCACCAAGTTCGGTTCGCGCGCTGCTGTTCAAAGCTGATTCTCGCTATGACAGTAAAGGACGAATTATTCCTGGCAATGGCCTAATTGAGTCGGGAGCGGTCTTGCGCCTCGGTCGAAAAGTTCTGATCGATGAGGAGCGGTTTTTCATATGGCTTCGCTCCAAGCAGGCGCTCCAGCAATGAACGCCCTAATCATTGACGAGCCTTTTCGCCGAGATTTGCTCCCCTCACCAGTTGAGCGCAACAAGGCATACGGGATGACGCTCATGGGCGCGTGGGAACGGAAGAACGCCAGTTGTCCGGTCAACGAAGGTACCAAAACCGCGAAACGGAGGCTCCAACCATGAGCATCGACACCATTTTGTCGCGGTTGGACGCCGTCAAACGCACTGGCCCAGGCCGCTAACCTACACGATGCTCAGAATGCGGTTTGACCGGGCTCGTGAAGCATCAGGCGCCGATTTCCAGTTCCGGGACATCCGGCCCAAGACGGCGAGCGATTCGGGCAGTCTGGCTGAGGCGCAGGCGTTACTCGGGCATCAGTCGAGTGCTACAACCAAGCGACATTACCGACATATTGAGCGGGTAAGACCCATCCATAAAAAATCGGCACCCAACGCAGAATAAGTGGCTCCGGGCGGTTCTCCATGTACCAGAAACTCTCGCAAACCAGCAGTGGGTTTCAAGTTATATTATGAGCAGTATCTTCGGCCGGCAAAATAATGCAGAACGTTTCGCAAGCTGGTAGTCCCCCCCTGCTTTCCGTTCAGACAGGTTGATGTTGTCCCAGCTACTTGCCCAGGGGCATGTGGCCAGCTAAAGCTCAGACTCAAGACAGAGGTAAAATGCACCCAAGGGCTCTGAGCCTGACGCCACGCATTTGAAAGGACTTCCTGATGGCAATGACCGTTGAAATCAAAGACAACAAACTTCATATCGAAATTGATCTGGAAACTCCCACGCCATCGTCCTCAGGTAAAACACTGGTGGTCGCCAGTACCCATGGGAACACCGTAACGACAGCCATGGTCAACGGGAAGCCCGTCACGATCGGGCTGAATGCCTATATCAAGCCCTGATACTTGCGTCATGATTCCAGAGTAGCCACCAGGTTGGCATCGCTGGCCTTGGCAGCCCCCAACCGGCCAGGATCCGTTTGCCCGATTCCATGAAGATTCTTGAATATACTGGGCTTGACACTTCGCGCGTCAAGGCAAGTTATGCCAAGGCGGCGGATGCCGTCTCACGTCACGACTTTCGCGCCGCACAGGTCAAGAAACTTGCTAATCTCAGTCACGGCAAATTCTACCGGGCCAAGCTCGACGACGCGGACCGGCTGCTGTTCTCCCTGGTCCGCCACGGCGATGAGGTTTGCGCGCTGATGCTGGAAGTCATCGCCAATCACGCTTATGACAAGTCGCGTTTTTTACGCGGGGCGGCGATTGATGAAAGCAAGATTCCCGACATTGATGCGGATGAGGCCATCAAGGATGCCCAACCCGTGCGTTACCTGCACCCGGAACGCACCGCAATACACCTGCTGGACAAGCCCATCTCTTTCGATGACACACAAGACGCCATCTATCGCCAGCCTGCACCCCTGATCATCGTCGGGAGCGCCGGCAGCGGCAAAACCGCGCTCACCCTGGAAAAGCTCAAGCACGCCGAAGGCGAAGTGCTGTATGTCACCCACTCCAGCTACTTGGCGCAGAGCGCACGGGATCTTTACTACGCTAACGGTTTCGAACACAGCGGGCAGGAAGCCGTGTTCCTCTCCTACCGCGAGTTCGTCGAATCCATTCACGTTCCACCAGGCCGGGAAGCCAGTTGGCGGGACTTCGCTGGCTGGTTCTCGCGTATTCGACAGACTTTCAGGGAGTTTGACGGTCACCAGGTCTTTGAAGAAATTCGTGGTGTCATTGCGGCTGGCGCCAATGGCGTTCTATCGCGTGAGGACTACCGCGTACTCGGCGTGCGCCAGTCGATCTTTCCTGCCGGCCAGCGCGACACGCTCTACGATCTGTTCGACAAGTATCGCGCCTGGCTGACGGAGGCAAAACTCTACGATCTCAATCTTGTGGCTCAGGAATGGCAATCGCTGGTCGCTCCACACTACGACTTCGTGGTAATTGACGAGGTGCAGGACATCACCACCGTGCAACTGGCCCTGGCACTTAAGACCTTGAAGAAGCCCGGCCACTTCCTGCTTTGCGGCGATTCCAATCAGATCGTCCATCCCAACTTCTTTTCCTGGAGTCAGGTCAAGAGCCTGTTCTGGAAAGACCCGAAGCTGGCCGAGCGGCAGGAGCTGCGCGTGCTCACCACCAATTTCCGGAATGGGCTTGAGGCCACGCGTGTTGCCAACCAGCTATTAAAAATCAAGCAGCAGCGCTTCGGTTCCATCGACCGCGAGAGCAACTTTCTGGTTCAGGCTGTCGGTGAGGAGGCTGGGCAGGTCGCGCTGATGTCGGACAAGGACGCGACGATGCGCGAGCTGGATCATAAGATTCGCGGGTCTACCCAGTTCGCCGTGCTGGTGATGCGCGACGAAGACAAAGCGGAAGCGCGAAAGCACTTCAGCACACCCCTGCTGTTTTCCATCCATGAAGCCAAGGGCCTCGAATACGAAAACATTGTGCTCTACCGCTTTGTGTCCGATCACCGTGCTGAATTCAGCGACATAATCGAAGGTGTCACTAAGGCTGATCTGGCCATCGATAACCTGGATTACCGGAGAGCCAAAGACAAGAGCGACAAGTCGCTGGAGGTTTACAAATTCTTTGTCAATGCACTCTATGTGGCGCTGACACGCGCCATCAAGAATATTTACGTCATCGAGTCGGATACTGGACATCCGCTTTTTGGACTGCTCGATCTGAGCCTCGGCCAGGTCAAGGTAGAGGCCAAGCAATCCACTCTTGAAGACTGGCAGAAAGAGGCACGCAGGCTGGAGCTTCAGGGCAAGAAGGAGCAGGCCGAAGCTATCCGCCACACCATTCTGAAACAAACACCCGTGCCCTGGCCGGTGTTCAGCGAAACGAAGATCAATGAACTCCTTCTCAAAGTGTTTCGCGAACAGGTGCCTGGCGGCAAGCTGAAACAGCAGTTGTACGAGTATGCAGCCTGCTTTGATGAACCTGAGCTTGCGAAATGGCTCCGCAAGGAAGCGAAATTCGATCAGTCGAAACACTTTTCGCAGCAGCGCATGACACTGGGACGCAAGACCTACGTTCCCTATTTTGCCAGCCATTTCAAGGACATCCTGAAACAATGCGACCAGTACGGTATCGAGCATCGCCTGCCGATGAACCAGACGCCATTGATGGCCGCCGCGGCCGCCGGCAACGTGCCGCTGGTGGAGGCACTGCTGGAGCGTGGGGCCGACCGCGAGGCTGTCGATCACTATGGCTACAACGCCCTGCACTGGGCCTTGCGCGAAGCGTTTCGCGATCCGCAATTTGCCAGCGGTCCAATGGCCCCGCTCTACGAAATCCTTGCCCCGGCCAGCATTGACGTCAATACCGGTGATCGTCTGATTCGCATCGACCGGCATCTGTCAGAATATTTTCTCTTCCAGACGCTATGGGTGCTGTTTAAGTCGCGCTTCACTCACGGACAGCGCAGAGCCA
>JBKQNQ010000115.1:0-4212 GCA_052145875.1 Thiobacillaceae bacterium | reverse complement strand
GTGGGCTTCAATCAGGTGAAGGTGGTAACCGAATCGGGCGTTGTTTATCTCATGGGCCTGCTAACCCACGCTGAAGCGAATGTGGCGGCCCAAGTCGCGGCCAGAACGAACGGCGTGGTTCGAGTAGTCAAAGTCGTTGAATATACGGACTAAGCCGGGTTCGGCCTCGTTGCGTCGTCCTGGCCAGGACCCACTTCACGGCTTCCTTGCGGACGCGATGAACCCAGAACGCGTAATCATTCGGCAACCCGCGTCCCCCATAGCCACGCCCGCATTGCGACATAGATCCCATCCCTAGCCAGGAGGGGGGATCGCGCGGGTATTCCCGAGCGCTTGATGTGGCACCCGGGATGCGCCGTGTCTGCGCTCTTGCGGCAGTCCTTTGCATCTGACACCCTATACGGCTGCGTTACCGCATGCGGCGCCATACGGCTCCCTTCGGTGCCTTGTATTCTCAGCACTAGCAAGGTGGCTTGTCTCTCCTGCGCCACTCCGCTCGTCAGCGAATTCGGCGGCAATGCCCCATGTATTACTCCATGCCAACCCCGATGAACTCGTTTAGCGCACACATTTTGCTTGGTGCCGAACCGGAAGCTAGAGATCTAGACGTGACTTCATCAGAGCTTAAGTATCAATGTCACGATTGACACTGTGTGAACGTCCTGAAACTATCCGTTGTGCGGCACCGTTAACGAAAGGAAAATCATGCGCGTGATAACGTGCTCCCTGCTGAGCGCCTTGCTTGCCACGAGCCTCACGGCCACCGCAGTTGCTGACGTGCCCCCCGTGGAGACCCGCGAGCCGTTGATGGTAGACCGAAACGCACACTATCGTGTTGTTTATAACATTCACAGCGATGCGACCACAGCGGGTGTCTCCAGTGGACTCTATTACGCCCGTGGCCTGCTCGAGGCCTACCGCAATCAGGGGGTGAGACCTGCGCAGGTTGATTCGCATCTCGTGCTGCATGGCGAGGCTGCGTTCATGCTACTGAAAGATGACACTTACCAGGCAGCGGTCAACGACCCTTTCGCATTCAACCCCAATGCCAAGATTGTGCAAGAACTGCTTGACCTGGGCGTCCATGTGGAAATCTGCAACAGCACGATGAAGAGCAAGGGTTGGAGAGCGGAAGACGTCTTGCCTGGAGTGACCATCGTGCACGATGCGTATACCCGAATCATCAAACTGCAGAACGATGGTTATGCCTATGTTGGGGGATTCTGATATCCCAAAGAAGATAGGGGCCGCTGAATGTGGATTACCGAGCCTGTGCGCATCATCAGTCACCTGTCGCGCGCCGCACGTCCAAGTGTCAGTTCAGATATGGGGCAAACACGGCTTGCCGGGTATGCCGGTAACGGGGAACCGCCGGGCAGTTCATCGCATCGTCGCCCATGCTGGCTGTTCCCACTTGGACTGCGATGCGACGAAAGGATGGTGCAAATCAGTCCGCGCCAGCAAGCACTACGCCCCGTTTTCCTTTTTGCAGGTTGCCTTCGTCCAAAGCCAATAACATCGATGAACTCGTCTCCGCCTTGATGCCAAGATCCTGCATATTCATGCTTGGGCTCTCCAGTTGCACTATCGGGCGTCCATCATCCCAGAGCCGCTCGCGGCCAAGCACGGCCCACCGCCCGGGGCACGGATCACCCCGGGGTATCCCGACTGGCATTAGCAGAGAGATCCACCATTTCTCGGGGTCGCGGCAAGTAATTCCGACGGGAGAACGATGGGTTACATGTGATTGCCCGTCCGTAACGCCGTCCATCCATGAGCGAACGCATCCCCTAAAGGGTTCCATGTTCATGTCAAACGTCCCTATTTGCGCGGGGGGGAGCAAAGCCAGCCCCCCCAATAGGTTGCATCAGCCCACCTTGACCTCGATGCGTCTGGATTGAGCGTGCTTGGCTTTCGGAACGCGTCGCTTCAAGACACCGTGCTTGATCGGCGCTTACCCCTGCGGGGTCCAACTCCTTAGAGAGCGTAAACACGCGCCGGTAACGCGGTACGCTTACCTCCGCATGGCTGGCCTCCATCCTCTCTGGCGTGTCCAATGTGACGTCGCCCTCGATCGTTACGGTGTCGGCTTCCACGCGCGGACCAAGCTAGTCCTTGGGGACTCCCGGCCAGTCAGCGTAGAGTGTGATCCCCGCGCCGTCTTCGATGACGTCCACCGGTGGCAGGAGTGCGAGTTCGGTGCGGGAATCTTGGGATTGCTTGGTTACAGTGTTCGTTTCGCTCATGATCTTGACTCTCTATTGAACGGTGATACGGCGCGGTTGCGCGTCTTCTTTGCGTGCAAAGTGAATGTGAAGCACGCCTTCACGGTACTTTGCCTCGATCGAGTTTGGATCAACGTCATCGGGCAGCGCCAGGACGCGGCGGACGCAGCCCTTGAAGCGCTCATTGATTTGAACGGTCGCTTTCTCGGGAACGTCTGCAGTGTTCCGTTCGGCGGCAATGGTTAGCACGCCCTTCTCCAACTGCACGTCAATGGCGCTTGGATCTATGCCCGGTTCGAAAGCGTAGATCTCTATGCAGCGGGCCGTGTTACCTACGTTGATCGCGGGGGAAACCTCCGCGCGCCAAGGCACGGATGCTGGGAGAGACTTCAAATGCCTGCTGCATCTCGCGTTGCAGCCGGTCGAGTTGCGCGAACAGATCGCATGGAAACAGAAAACCACAATTCATACCGCCTCCTTTCATCCTTGGATGCGGGCACCAATTTTGCGGCGCCTTCATCGCCAAAATAAGGTCTTCGCTTAGGGTTTCAAGGCGTTGAATTGATGGAAAGTACACGCGACTCGAATTAACCCTTAAATGTATGGCACGATCCAACGCAATCAATGAGTTGTCCCAAACATTCACCGTATCGGGTCAATGACGAAGATCACGTTATGGCCCGAGAATCGCGAACGGGACAGCGGTTCGGATCGAGCGAGCCGTACGGAGCGAGGCAAAGCTGGGATGTGAGCCCATTGCTCGATTGGTTTGAGCGGATTGAACGGCAAGGGATCCGCAGTGCAGCGCCTCCCTTCGATTGCTCAACGGGGACAGCACTGTCAAACCGCGTCCAGAAGCGCCGCGATTTGGTAGACATTCTTATAGTCATGAACCAGCCGGTCTGGCTTCTCACGGCTAAGCTCGCGCCAGGAGAGCAGACAGTCATGGGTGCGCCTGGACTCATCCTTTGGCCCATATCTGAAATTGTTTATGACAAGGTATGCATTCCAGCGGGCGTGCTCGGCTTCAGCCAATGCATCGATGCGCCCTTTGAGTCCCGGATTATCAAGGCCCGCTGCCTGTTTAGCGTGCGTTAGCATTTGGTAGACATCTGCCAGCTCTAACCCGCCATCAACATTCTTTAACATATCGAGCATGGGCCATTGGACTTGAGCGACGGTATGATCGACCAATGTCGCAAGCTTACCAGGGATGCCGAGCCCAAGCGCGCTCGCCTTAATGGGTAGATGGCGCATTTCTGCCTTGTTGGACCCCTTAAGAAAAAGTGACATGTTCTCCCAAGCCAACTTCTTTGATTGCTGCTGTTGCAAGGCGTCGTACGCCCTAAGCGCTTGACTCAGGCCGCGTGGATCCGTCCCCCACTTCTCGACAAGCGTCCTAACTGCCGGATCTTGCAAGGCCAGCACCTCAAGTCTTTTCCTTGCATACGTTGCGTGCGTTGTTCGGGCGAAATGTTCGAGTTTACTGTCGATGACAAACTCTTTGCAGCACGTATCCTGCTTCGATCCAAAAGTCTTGATTCCGGAGTTCGTGAGGCTCCGGCCGCTCGGAGCATGGGCAAAGAAACGCGTTTGGGGACCACCACGAGCGCTACAGCGCAGACGTTCGCACAGATTGTGTATTGCAACGAGTGCACTGTCCTCGCAGTCGTGACAGGCAAAAATGTCCGTATAAGAATCCAGCGGCCCCGCATCCTCAAGCTTAGCCGTGAAATTAAGCTTCCATAGTCCAAGCCCAACTGCACCTTCTGGATGATTCACGAGATTGCTTTGGACTTCCCAGTAACGCCCGAAGAAGGACTCCTTTCGTGATTCGGCGTCTGCGTCCAGAACGGTGATCTCGA
This sequence comes from Thiobacillaceae bacterium, assembly GCA_052145875.1. Classification (GTDB taxonomy): domain Bacteria; phylum Pseudomonadota; class Gammaproteobacteria; order Burkholderiales; family Thiobacillaceae; genus DASQBT01. The sequence continues at coordinate 122 of JBKQNQ010000115.1, read as the reverse complement.
TGGGAACATGATTGCAGAAATGTCCCATCAGCATGGCCTCGATCAAAATGGCCTCACAGTGTGCGCTCCCGGATGAGGGCGCGTTCGAACTCGGCAAGCGCGCTGAACATGTGAAAGACCAA
>JBKQNQ010000114.1:0-16445 GCA_052145875.1 Thiobacillaceae bacterium | reverse complement strand
TTTTTTGATCATCTGCTGATCGACAACCGGGGTACGCGTCGGGGTTTTCCCATGACAATTGCGCTTGAGATTGCCGGTCTCCAAGAGCATTACCAGGTAACGGCTTCTGCCACAAAGGACGATGTCTGGAATCGCGTGATCGCCAGCCGCATTTTTTGACGCTTCAAAGCCCCTCGGAAGACACGTGCGGCTCGCGGCCGTTTTGCGTCTGCGAGCAAACAAACCTGCCCCCGCCCTGCTGGGATGAAGAAGAGCCCGACACACCACCGACCTCCGTCACGAATCGGGCCCGTGATTAACCGATAGGGAACTAAACGGCCGTATTGGCGTCTTCGCATATCAGTTCCGACTGTCCGTGAGCCACGCTGGGCTAGCCACCCCGCGGCGATGGGCGCGGCGGCACTCTCGAAGTGGGCCGGCGCAGTCACGTTCTCCGTTACACTTTCTACGGCATGGCGGGGGCTAGCAGGGCTAGCGTTGCCCGGGGACGGAACACGAAAGTTAGCATTTCTATCGATCTGAGTTGGCATCTATTTCGCAAGACACCCGTTAGCGAAAACGGCGTAGAATCGCTTCTATTCTTTTCGGCCGCAAGAGCCCAGGGATTGGTGGCACGAATCTCTGAACAATTCGAAAAGCACACGGTGTCCCTCGGTTCCATTAGGCCCTATACGAAGTTGGCAATTAGCATTTCCTGAAATTCAGTGGTTACGTTCGACATTGCACCGCCGTGGTGCCACAACCAGCGCCATGAACTGTCCTCACTATTGGCGAGCCCTGCTATTGGCACGATCCGCGCTCAATTCAGTCCGAATACAACCGTTATTTGTGTGGCATGCGCCTTGCTCATTCCACTACAGGCCCCCAATGGATCATCAACCGGGAGTACGTCATGAGTTTGTTCAACCAATACATCCAACGCTACCGCCAGGTGGAAGAGGAATACTCGCTAGAGGATTTCCTGACTATCTGCAAGAAGGACCCCATTGCCTACGCCAGTTCTGCCGAACGAATGCTGGCGGCCATCGGCGATGCGGAGTTGGTGGACACCCGCCAGGACCCGCGACTCTCACGAATCTTTTCCAACAAGGTAATGAAAGTCTACCCGGCGTTTCGGGATTTCTACGGCATGGAGGAGACCATCGAGCAGATTGTTTCCTACTTCCGCCACGCCGCCCAGGGCCTTGAAGAAAGGAAACAGATTCTCTACCTGTTGGGCCCGGTCGGCGGCGGCAAGTCGTCGCTGGCCGAGAAACTTAAGCACCTGATGGAAAAGGAGCCGTTTTATGCCATCAAGGGTTCGCCGGTAAACGACTCACCCTTGTCACTCTTCTCGTCGGACGAAGATGGCGAAATACTTGAGCAGGAATATGGCATCCCACGCCGCTACCTCGGCAAGGTGCTCTCTCCATGGGCGGTCAAGCGCTTACATGAGTATAACGGCGACATTACCAAATTCAGGGTGGTCAAGCGCTGGCCCTCCGTCCTGGGTCAGGTGGGTATTTCCAAGACCGAGCCAGGCGATGAAAACAACCAGGACATCTCCTCCCTGGTCGGGAAAGTGGACATCCGCAAACTGGAACGGTACTCCCAGGACGATCCCGACGCTTACAGCTACTCCGGGGGCCTGTGCCTGTCCAACCAGGGCCTGTTGGAATTTGTGGAGATGTTCAAGGCACCCATCAAGGTACTGCACCCTCTCCTCACGGCTACCCAGGAGGGTAACTATAAGGGCACCGAGGGCTTTGGAGCCATCCCCTTCGACGGTGTGGTGCTGGCCCACAGCAATGAATCCGAATGGCAGGCGTTCCGTAACAACAAGAACAACGAAGCCTTTCTGGATCGCATCTATATCGTCAAAGTGCCGTACTGCCTGCGCGTGTCCGAGGAGGTGAAGATCTATCAAAAGCTGCTGCACCACAGTTCCTTGTCGGATTCACCCTGCGCACCGGGTACCCTCGAGATGCTAGCCCAGTTCTCGGTGCTCACGCGGCTGAAAGAACCCGATAACTCCAGTATCTTCTCCAAGATGCGCGTCTACGACGGCGAGAACCTCAAGGACACCGACCCCAAAGCCAAAAGTTACCAAGAGTACCGGGATTTTGCAGGGGTCGACGAGGGCATGACGGGGATCTCCACCCGTTTCGCTTTCAAGATCCTGTCCCGAGTCTTCAATTTCGACCATACTGAAATTGCCGCAAACCCCGTGCACCTGATCTACATTCTGGAGCAACAGATCGAGCAGGAGCAGTTCGCGCCCGAGGTTGAACAGCGTTACGTGGCTTACTTGAAGGAATACCTCTCACCCCACTATGCGGAGTTCATCGAGAAGGAATTGCAGACCGCGTACCTCGAGTCCTACTCGGAATATGGACAGAATATCTTCGATCGTTATGTAACCTTTGCAGACATGTGGATACAGGATCAGGAGTACCGCGACCCAGACACCGGCGAAATCCTCGACCGTGGCCAACTCAACAGTGAGTTGGAAAAGATCGAAAAGCCCGCGGGGATCGCAAATCCGAAGGACTTCCGCCACGAAGTGGTCAATTTCGTGCTGCGCGCGCGCGCGCAAAACCACGGCAAGAACCCGACCTGGACCAGCTATGAGAAGCTGCGCGCGGTAATTGAGAAGCGCATGTTCTCCAGCACCGAGGATCTACTGCCGGTGATTTCCTTCAACACGAAGGCATCCAGCGAGGAACAAAAAAAGCACCAGGACTTCGTGCAGAGGATGGTGATTAAAGGCTATACCGACAAGCAGGTGAGACTGCTGGCCGAGTGGTATCTGCGGGCAAGAAAGGCGTCCTGAAGAGGCCGGCCATGAGCCAACTGGTTGACCGCCGCCTCTCCGGCAAGAACCGCAGTGCCGTCAACCGGCAGCGTTTTCTGCGCCGCTTCACGGGACAGATCCGCAAAGCCGTGGCGGAAGCGGTGTCCGGCCGTAAAATCGCCGATCTGGAGCGAGGCGAGAAGATCTCGATCCCATCCAAGGACCTGTCCGAACCGGTCTTCCACCACGGCCCGGGTGGCCGCCGCAACGTCGTCCATTCCGGCAACAAGGAGTTCACTCGGGGTGACCGGGTGGACCGCCCCGAAGGCGGCGGTGATGGTGGCGGGAGTGACGCCACGCGGGATGGCGAAGGCATGGATGACTTTGTGTTCGAGCTGTCCAAGGAAGAGTTCATGGACTTCGTCTTCCAAGACCTAGCCCTGCCGGACATGGTGAAAAAGCAGCTTGCAATGGTCCCCGAAGTGAAGAAGACACGCGCGGGGTTTGTCAGCCAGGGCAATCCCTCCAACCTGCACGTGGTGCGCTCGATGAAACAGGCAATCGGCCGGCGCCTTTCCCTTGCTGCAGGCCCGAGGGAGGCACTGCGCGAGGCCGAACAAGCGCTGGAAGAACTGGTCGCCCGTGGGCTGGAGGCGAGCCCCGAAGCGCTGGAACTGCGCGAGGAAATCGAAGAACTCAAGGCCCGAATCGCCGCGGTGCCTTTCATCGACACTTGGGACCTGCGCTATGCAAGCCGGGTCGATCAGCCTCAGCCCAGCAGCCAAGCCGTGATGTTTTGTTTGATGGATGTGTCCGGTTCCATGGACGAGAACCGCAAGAATATCGCCAAGCGCTTCTTCATGTTGCTCTACCTGTTTCTTACCCGGAGCTACGAACGCATCGACCTGGTCTTTATTCGGCACCACACTGTGGCCAAGGAAGTCGACGAGGAAGACTTTTTCTCCTCACGCGAGTCAGGCGGCACCGTGGTGTCCAGCGCGCTGGAGTTGATGAAAGACATCGTGCTCGAGCGCTACCCCAGTTCCAACTGGAACATTTACGCCGCCCAGGCCTCCGACGGTGACAATTGGGAAGACGATTCGCCGCGCTGCAGGGAACTGCTGATCCACAGCGTCCTCCCACTGGCACAGTACTTTGCCTATGTGGAGATCGAGACACGGGAGCCCCAGAGCCTGTGGAATGAGTATGAAAAGGTGAAGGCAAGCAGCCAGCGCTTTGCAATGCAGCGAATTCTGACGTTGGAAGACATCTATCCGGTATTCCGCGAACTGTTCAGGAAGAAGGTGGCTTGAAATGGAACAGCTACCCCCAGCCATCGCATCACGCCAACCCCTTTCGGAAGGGTCGGAATGGACGTTCGAATTGCTCGACCGCTATGATAGGGAAATCGGCCGGGTTGCTGCCCAGTACGGGCTAGACACGTACCCCCGGCAGATCGAGGTCATTACCTCCGAGCAGATGATCGATGCCTACTCCTCGGTGGGCATGCCGGTGGGCTACCACCATTGGTCCTACGGAAAGCAATTTCTGTCCACCCAAAAGAGCTACAAACGCGGGCAGATGGGCCTGGCTTACGAGATCGTGATCAACTCCAGCCCTTGTCTTGCCTACCTCATGGAAGAAAACACCATGACCATGCAGGCTCTGGTCATCGCCCACGCCGCCTACGGCCACAACTCTTTTTTCAAGGGCAACTATCTGTTCCGCGCCTGGACAGACGCCGAAGGCATCCTGGATTACTTGGTTTTCGCCCGCAATTACATTTCCGACTGTGAACAGCGCCACGGCGAGGCGGCCGTGGAAGAATTGCTGGATTCGTGCCACGCATTGATGAACCATGGCGTAGACCGATACATGAGGCCCGCGCGGCTGTCGATGGCCAAGGAACAATTGCGCCAGATCGAACGCGAGGCCTATCTGCAATCCCAGGTAAACGATCTGTGGCGCACGTTGCCGACTCGGCACGAGACCGAAAAGGAGCACGCGCCCACCCGGTTCCCCAGCGAGCCGCAGGAGAATCTGCTTTATTTCATCGAGAAGAATGCGCCGCGCCTGGAGCCTTGGCAACGCGAGATCGTGCGCATTGTGCGCAAGATCGCCCAGTACTTCTATCCGCAGCGCCAGACTCAGGTCATGAACGAAGGCTGGGCCACCTTCTGGCACTACACCCTGCTCAACCATCTGTATGAGGAAGGCAAGCTCACCGACGGCTTCATGATGGAGTTCCTGCAAAGTCACACCAATGTGGTCTACCAGCCTCCCTTCCACAGCCGCGCCTACAGCGGCATCAATCCTTATGCCCTCGGCTTCTCGATGTTCCAGGATCTGCGGCGGATCTGCGAGCAACCCTCGGACGAAGATCGCCGCTGGTTCCCCGAACTAGCCGGTAGCGACTGGGTAACATCCCTGGATTTCGCCATGCGCAACTTCAAAGACGAGAGCTTCATCGCACAATACCTCTCGCCTAAGCTGATCCGCGACTTCAAGCTCTTTGCGGTCGCGGACGACGACCTCGAGGAAACGCTGGAAATCACTGCCATTCACGACGACGCAGGCTACCGTGAGGTACGCCGGTCGCTCGCCGAGCAATATGACCTTGGCAATCGGGAGCCCAACATTCAAGTCTACGATGTGAACATCTACGGCGATCGCTCACTCACTTTGCGCCACTATATGCACAATCGCCGTCCACTTGCGGAAACCACACCAGAGATTCTCAAGCATATTGCGCGGTTGTGGGGCTATACGGTGCGAATCGAGAGCGTGGATCAGGATGGGGCATCTCGGATGGCAAGCGTGTGCGAAATTTGAGGAGCCTGGCCGCATCCAGTATTGGATAGCGCCACGCCCTTAGGCAACCATCCGATTTTCCCCTGGGTAGCAGCGATATACCCCATTCCTTCATCTATTCCTTGAACTGAGTCGGGGCCACGCTCCGCAAACCCCGGGTGACCATGAAAACCCAGTTTGCACTGCGGACCCGGTCGATACCTCACCCCTCCGGTCCTCGACAGGAGCCAACGCGTTGTGTGTCATGTTATACGCGGCGCACGCCGCGGTGTCTTGCAAGAAGAACTCGCCACACCAAAGTCCATCCCGGACGCCGGACTGCCCAGTCGCCCGCTCACCTGGCCGCCGGACAAAGTGCGGGTGATTGATCAATTTGCCCGCGGCTACCGGATGGGGGATCGGCGCAGACTGGGCCTGTGTGGGCCGAAGGTCTAAGTGCCCCTTAACGGAAGGGCGCTAACGTTATAGTGGCGAACTCTTACCCTCCGGGCCCGCGGCAACGGGTGGCGCCGATTTGGCCCCGGGTATGACACCGAGCCACTCCTTAAGACGCACGGATGACCGACCAAACCTAGCCGCGTAAAACATCGCGTTGCTCATCACTTTCTTCACGTAACTCCGTGTTTCAGCGACGGGAATAGACTCGATGTACACCGCGCCCTCCATTGGCAGCGCGTCCCGCCAGCGCTCTGCACGCCCAGGGCCTGCATTGTAGCCAGCCGTGGCCAGAACCGGTTGCTCATCCATGTGGTCGAGCAGCATGCGCAAATACTCAGCGCCCAACTGGATGTTGGTATCCGGGTCAGTCACGTCGCTGCTTCTGTAGTCTGACCAGCCGAGTTTGCGAGCAATTCGGTGCGCCGTCGCTGGCATAAGCTGCATGAGGCCTAACGCCCCGGCACCGGAACGCGCCATAGAACAAAACCGGCTCTCCTGTCGGATAATGCCGTAAATCCAAGCCTCATCAAGGCCATATTTGTGGGCAAAGTTCGAGGTCTGTTCACGGTAGGGCGCCAGAAACCGCAGGTCGAAGTTATGCTGCTCACGCGTTTTTTCCGCAGTCGTGACCGCACGGTCGAACCATTGATGCCGACGCGCAAGTTCCGCCGCGGCCAAGAGCTGCCGATCGCTATCACTCCTTGTTGCCCATATCCATTCGGCGGTTGCATCGCTGCGTAGGCCGAGGTCATACAAGGCCAGCGCCAGCGCGATGCCAGGAGATTCGGCGCTTCTCTGGATGTCTTCACCGGCCGCAGTCACGTCGCCAGCCGTATTACCAATGCTCTTTCCAAGCTCACCCGAGGCCAGCAGACCATAAAAATCGGGTTCGCCCGCTAAGGCGCTGAATAACGCGTTGGCGGAATCGACTTGCCCCGTCTGACTTAGTGCGCGTGCCTTCCAGTAGGTCCAGACGGGCCGGCCCTGAGTTTCCAGTCCCATGCTATCGATGGCACGAATCACGGTACCCCATTGACCTGCTCGAAGCGCCGCACGCGCCCACCATGCTCGCTGGTAATCGTTCAGTGCGGCCGCACCCGCTCGCTCAAACCAAGCCAGGGATTGGGCGTGATGAAGCAACGCAGCTCGGCAAGCGACAATTCCCCACGCGATGCGCCGATCACCCTCGGGGAGTTGGGCGCCAAGGCGTTCCAGAGATTGCGCTGCCTGGTCTGGATCGATCCTGGCCAATTCTCCGTAGGCATAGACGGCAAGCTCGCGCCCGGCGCGCCGCGCAAGGTTTTGCTGGCCTTCAAGAAAGCGGGCGGGATCCCGCCTGGCATTGTCGATTTCAGCCGCATCCGGCCGGATTTCACTGGGTAGTGCGGCAGCAAGCGATTGGGCGAGACTGGCGTTGCCCTCACTCAGAGCCAGCCAGAAGCGCCGCCAGACGTCCTCCCGGTACAAATACCCCTTTGACATCAACTCGGAAAACAGGGGGGTGCAGGCGGCAGGCAGGTCGCTTCCGGTAAACCACAGCACCACGGCAGCTCGCAGATTTGACAGATCCCCCGCGGCGAGTTCAGCGCGCCTGGCGTAGCATTGAAGCGCAAGATCCGGGTTGACCAAATGTTGGTACTCCGCCAAGAAGGCGGGCCAAGCTTCTTGCGCCCCCAAGTCTTGTAACCAATCAGCGCGAAGCTTCTCTGCAAGCAAGGTGCCGGGATAGCGTGTGATGAAGTCGGCAATGGCGACATCGCGCGCAGTCGTCGAATCCCCACTGATACGCCAGTATTCAAGGTATGGATACAGGACGTCGTGCTGACTCACTCGCGAGGCCTGGCGTTCGAATGCTTGCTTGTCCTGCTGGTAATAGGCGTGTCGCGCCTTAAGAAACGCGTGCTCGTCGCTCGTGGCGGCGGCACCGGCAGCCGAGGCAACCAGCACAGCGGTCAGAAGAATCAGGAAGAGTTTGTTCATACGGTGGACGCTAGCGGCTATCTTACCGAAACCTCGGTGCTTTGAGGCAGCGCGTCGCTCGCGGACCCGATCAACGTTTCCTTTTCGATCTTATCGGCACAATTTGGCGGGGCGCCGATAGCGGAGGGGGCATTTCTGTGCTTCGCCTCCTAATTCGCTGCAATGCCACTGTGGCTGACACTACAGCGGACTCATGGGTGGGTGTGATGGGCAGTGAGATGTGGCATTTACTCAGGTAGCCTTCGCGACCGCCCCAATTCTAGAATCGCAATGGAGCGGCACAAGGCCAGTTCTCCCGCCGCCAAGCGGGAAAAGTTGAACGAGGAGGCATAATTTCACTGTTGAGCTTCCCCTCCTCATTCCCTTGTAGACCTTTGGGAAAATTCGCGCGGTGGCGGGACCTCGGCCAAAACATCCACTTCAGTTTGCACCGCTGTCAGCCGGTCTCTCGGATCGTGAGGCCGTCATCCTGGCACCCTGGATTTACCCGTTCAGGAAGGGGACATGCCTTTCAAAAGATTAAGCGCCCGGATGAACTGGTAATCCTTCATGGAGACGATGTGGACCTTGCCCTTCTCCGCGCCCTGCTCCTTCACAGGCGCCATTTCCTCCTCCTCCGTCGTGGGCTGATGTCCCCTGGGCGCTTTGCCAGGGCCATTGAGCAGATGCCGCTCAAGGTCGGCCTCGTGGACTTCCAGGGTGTTGCCTGCACTGGGGGTCGCCGTGCCCTCTTCCACCACGATGTCGGGGGTGATGCCCTTGGCCTGAATGAAACGCCCGTTGGGGGTGAAGTAACGGGCGGTGGTAAGTTTGATGGCCGTTCCGTTGTTAAGGGGCAGGACGGTCTGCACTGAACCCTTGCCGAAAGCCTGTGTCCCTACGATCATGGCCCGCCTGTGGTCCTGCAGCGCGCCGGTCACGATCTCGGAGGCCGAGGCGGCCCCTCAGTTGACGAGTACCACCAAGGGTGCGGCTTTGACCCAGGCGGGCAGGTCCTTGAGGTAATCGGACGCCCCGGGACGTAGGTAGGAATCCGGGGGCGTTGATCAGGCGCGTCTTGGAATCCTCGGTCCGGCCCTCAGTGTGGACCACGAGCTCATTGGGTTTCAGGAAGGTGCCGGCCACGGCCGCTACCGTGTTGAGCTGGTCGCCGGGTTCGTTGCGCAGATCCAGTACCAGCCCCTTGAGGGCAGCGCCGTTTCGCTCCTTAAGGTCCTTGACGGCGCTCACCCGGGACTCACTGCTGTGCTCCTGGAACGCGGTGATCCGGACATGGCCGTAACGCGGTTCCACCAACTCGTACTTGACGCTCTTGATATTAATAACGGCCCGTGTGACGCTGAACACGCGGGGCTTGTTCTCGCCCTAGCGCACGACGGTGAGGACGATGTCCGTGCCCGGTTTACCGCGCCTACGCTTGACGGCGTCCTCGATGTTCACGCCCTTCACGTGCGTGTCGTCCAGCTTGATGATGAGATCGCCGCTCTTGATGCCGGCCTTGAAAGCTGGAGTGTCCTCGATGGGGGAGATCACCTTAATGAAGCCGTCCGCCTTGGGCACCTCGATGCCCACGCCGCCGAATTCACCCTCCGTCCCCACCTGCAAGTGCTTGAACGCGTCCGCATCCAGATCGGCCGAATGGGGGTCGAGGCCGGAGAGCATGCCGTTGATGGCGTCGGTGATGAGCTTCTTGCCATCAACCGGCTCAACGTAGTCGCTCTTGAAATTGCCGAACACCTCGCTGAAGGCACGCAGTTCATCGACCGGTAGTGGCTCCGATGAGAGCTCTGCCAGGGCCGTGATTTTCAGGGTCAGGGAACGCCCAGGATCACGCCTAATCCGATCAACGTAAACTGTCCGAATCTTGAGAGATGCTCTTTCATATCCGACTCACCTACCGGCAGGACCCGCTCGCCCTTGAATTTCGCTAAGGCACATTCCGCGAGGCAAGCAGTGGCTGCACGGCCTAAGACCTTACCCTGGCGCCTTCGTTCATTTGAATCTGTTGTTCCACAGTTGATCTCGAAGATCGACTGGCATGGACGACTCCTGCCTGGAATCCCGAATAGCGCGAGTTGATCAAGAACTGTTTTCCACAGAATCGCTGGTTCGCCCGTGCGTTGGCATTCAAGTGAATTCGCATCCTCCATCGCTGCTAGATTGCCAGAACCACTTGATACCCACGATTTCAAGGCCCTAATGAAACGCGCCCGCTGCTCCTAACCCATCTGGCAATGAGTCCATGAAAATCATTGACTAACTCAGGGCATGAAACGGACATCGCGGACCATGGTCATCGGCGCCACGCACCCACGGCCCGACACTGATCTCGGCCGTGTCAGCCGTTGATGAACGCAATGAGTGCCCCGGACGCTCGGGTGTGTGCTACGGGTCATTCAATCCCTTCCCGTTGAGGATTTGCTGCATGGTTTTTTCAATCCTTGACGCCCGCGTCTTGGATTGTTTCGGCGCTGAAAAATGGAGGATGTATGCTCTCTGCCGTCCCGGCGTCAATGCATCAAATGCAACTCTAAACGCGGGGATCTCATCGAATTTAGCTTGTAATTCTTCGGGAATGATGAAGTCGGCGGTCTTTTTGAACGTCACCTTCATGCCGGCTTTTTCCACTTCGACAGCTTCGTGGATATAGGCCTTAAGGATGGCCTCCATCTCGACGATTTCTCGAACACTGGTGAATCGAATCTGGCGCGCCGCCTGTGTATTACCCGTCTGTGCGATAAGGATGCCCTTGACATCCTTTAGGATGGCGCCTTTAAAAAAAAGGAGGGCGCAGTAATTCTTAAACCCGTGAATTAAGACAACATTTCTTTCTCGAAACGAGTAACAGGGGGTACCCCACTTCAATTCCTCGGTCAGTCGGCAGTCGAGAAGAATCGTTCTCAATTTCTCAAATTCTCCCCGCCACTCCAAAGTGTTGCGCAGATACGCGTCAACTTTGGGATTCATTCCCTGCATTTATTGACCCCCCTTTTGCGTGCGAACCGGGTGAAGCCATCGATCATATGATCTGGCCAATGAACGCGGGCTTCGGCCGAGGTTCAGGGCCGCGAGTCAAGGCGGGAACGTCTGGTCCACCGCCGACATGGGTCATATAGCGGCCAACGGCTCGTTGGTCAGCGGGGGGGCGCACTTGAACACCGCCTCACCGATAACCCGGCATGCTACTTCGCCAGCCCTGACTGACCATGCCAAGGTATTCCAAACACACACTGCCGATCCCCGAACATCATTTCGCCCTCGCTACTGGCTTAAGTGCTCGTTGGCAAGGTCACTCGTGGCCAGCACCGCAGCAATTTGGGTGTCACTCGCACAAGCGTTGCGACTAGACCATTGCCGACTGACACACCAATACATTTGGTGGATATCGGTACACCCACGCCTCTTCCTTGGCATGGCCTCGCGCACTTTGCAGCCAATCGAGCTGATTACCCGAATCGATCCGTGCTGCTAATAATCAATGACACGTAGTGGATTATAGATTTGCAGGCCGCCAATCTCGGCTCACCAAAACATAATTCTTAAGTGTTCGATCGCCATCGAACCCAGGCCACTTCAAAACGCGCCGGAATCTGGCGCTGTCGAAAAAGAAAGAAGACTCTCTTCGCTTGCAGGCGTCCCGATGGAGGCACATCGCGGGAAACATCAGCATGCGTCCCGGCATCCAGAATCGAGGCACGACTTGGGTAAGAGGGATTTCTAGAAACGTTGCCGAAAAGTTGCCGAGCCGAGGCTAAATGCAGCCAATTCTACGACAGCGTGAAAATCACGAATTGAATTAAATCAACGCCTTGCTGGCGGAGAGGGGGGGATTCGAACCCCCGTCAGGGTATTACCCTGAACACGCTTTCCAGGCGTGCGACTTAAACCACTCATCCACCTCTCCGGGAGCGCGGCATTCTAACGGAACGCTGGGGATGACGCAAATTGAGGGGGAACGACAAAAAATCGCGCCCAGACCTTGAAACACCGATTAAAACCCCAATTACCTGAATGCTTTAAGTTAAGAGGATCCCCAATGTCAGAGGATGTCATGCCCAATAATGATGGCCAGGCAGAGGCCATGGCCGCAGAAAACAGTGAAACTATGCCTAGCCTGGAATCAATGCTGAAACAGGCCGAGCTAAACGCACAAGAGCACCATGATGCTTGGCTACGGGCCAAGGCGGAGATGGACAATGTCCGCAAGCGGGCGCAGCTTGACGTCGCCAATGCCCATAAATACGCGGTGGAAGGGTTCGCGAGCGAGCTGCTTTCCGTCAAAGACAGCCTTGAGGCCGCCATGGCCACGGATAACGCTTCGGTCGAGGGGCTGAAGAATGGCGTGGACCTGACCCTCAAGCAATTGGAAAACGCCTTTTCTCGCTTCCACGTCATGGAGATAAACCCAGTCGGTGAAAAGTTTGATCCGCACCGTCACCAAGCCATTGGCATGATGGAATCGAATCAGGAAGCCAATACGGTAGTGAGCGTTCTTCAAAAGGGTTACCTGCTCAACGACCGAGTGCTGCGCCCAGCCATGGTTATGGTCGCACAAGCAAAAACGTGAAGATCGTTTGCCAGGGAGAAATAAGCGGTCTGTTGGGTGAGGCCCTGAAATGGGTCTTGGATCCACGGCCAATGCGCCGCGAAAGTTCTTGGAGGAGCCAGTGGGCTCAAACTTGTGCGCCTGTTCAACCCCGTGTCGATTGCCTCCACACGGCACGGAGGCTTGAACTTAGGGAATTTGCCCAAATATCGTTTAACAGTTAATTGATTTAACAGAGGGAAACCATCATGGGACGTATTATTGGAATTGACCTGGGGACGACAAACTCCTGTGTCGCGGTCATGGAAAATGCGCAGCCGAAAGTCATCGAAAACTCTGAAGGCGCGCGCACCACGCCTTCCATCGTCGCATATGCCGATAACGGCGAAATCCTTGTTGGCGACGCCGCTAAACGGCAGGCGATAACGAATCCGAAAAACACACTCTATGCGGTTAAGCGCCTGATCGGTCGTCGCTTTGACGAAAAGGAAGTTCAGAAAGATATCAGCCTGATGCCATTCAAGATCATCAAAGCTGATAACAACGACGCATGGATTGAAGTGCGCGACCAGAAGATGGCCCCGCCCCAAGTTTCTGCGGAAGTGCTGCGCAAGATGAAAAAAACCGCAGAAGATTACTTGGGCGAGGAAGTCACCGAAGCCGTCATTACGGTGCCCGCCTATTTCAACGATAGCCAACGTCAGGCGACGAAAGACGCGGGCCGTATCGCGGGTCTTGAAGTCAAGCGCATCATCAATGAGCCGACTGCGGCCGCGCTCGCCTTTGGCATGGACAAAAAAGAAGGTGACCGCAAGATTGCCGTGTATGACTTGGGCGGCGGGACGTTCGACATTTCCATCATCGAAATCGCCGAACTCGATGGCGAACATCAGTTTGAAGTACTCTCTACGAACGGTGACACGTTCCTAGGTGGCGAGGACTTCGACCAGCGCTTGGTCGACTACATCATTGAGGAGTTCAAGAAGGAACAAGGACTGGACTTGAAAAAGGATGTGTTGGCCCTGCAACGTTTGAAGATGGCTGCCGAAAAGGCCAAGAAGGAACTGTCATCGTCCCAGCAGACCGACATCAATGAACCGTTTATCGCCTTTGACCCGGCAACCGGGCCTAAGCATCTGACCATGAAGATCACCCGGGCCAAGTTCGAGAGCCTGGTAGAAGACCTGATTGAACGCACCATCGAACCCTGCCACATTGCCATCAAGGACGCCGGCGTAAAAGCCTCAGATATTACGGACGTGATCTTGGTCGGCGGCCAGACCCGCATGCCCAAAGTTCAGGACAAAGTGCGCGAATTCTTTGGACAGGAACCCCGCAAGGACGTTAACCCCGATGAAGCCGTTGCCGTAGGTGCGGCGATCCAGGGTGGCGTGCTCAAAGGCGAAGTCACGGATGTGCTGTTGCTCGACGTCACCCCGCTCTCACTTGGCATCGAAACCCTGGGAAGTGTAATGACCAAGCTAATTCCCAAGAATACGACCATCCCAACGAAAGCCAGCCAGGTGTTTTCCACGGCTGACGATAACCAGAACGCGGTAACAATACACGTTCTGCAGGGCGAGCGTGAAATGGCGGCCGGCAATAAGAGCTTGGGCCAGTTCAACCTGACCGATATCCCACCCGCGCCACGTGGAATGCCCCAAATTGAGGTCACGTTCGACATCGACGCAAACGGTATCCTGCACGTTACCGCGAAAGACAAGGCCACAGGCAAGGAAAACAAGATTAAGATTCAGGCGAGCTCCGGCCTTTCCGAAGCTGAAATCCAGCAAATGGTCAAGGACGCAGAAGCCAACGCGGCCGAGGATCACAAGGCATTCCAACTGGCGACCTCGCGGAATGCGGCTGACAACCTGGTCCACTCTGTAAGGAAATCCCTCACCGAATACGGCGACAAGGTCACGAGCGACGAAAAATCCAAAATTGAAGCCGCCGTTAAGGCGGTTGAAGAAGCAGTTCGCGGCGAGGACAAGGCGGTAATCGAGGCGAAGACCAACGAGCTCGCCACCGCCTCACACAAGCTCGCCGAGCATATTTACCAAGCTGAACAAGCCAAAGGTCAGGCCGCCGGGACCGAAGCAGGCACCGGTGCAGGTGCTGCGGGCACGGGTAAGGCAGGGGATGACGATGTGGTGGACGCAGAGTTTACCGAAGTGAAGGACAAATGAGGAAATGGGGAATTAGGCAGCAACCTTTAGGGGAGGCGGCGCTTGGCGCGGCCTCCCTTCCGCCCTAACGCTTGACCCCGTTTTTCCCTGACCCTGAATCCTGGTTCCTCTCCATGTCAAAACGTGACTATTACGAAATACTTGGCGTCGCGAAGAACGCTTCGGATACCGAGATCAAGAAGGCCTACCGCAAGCTGGCAATGAAACATCATCCGGACCGCAACACGGGTGACAAGGATGCGGAGGAGCGATTCAAGGAGGCCAAACAAGCCTACGAGATTCTGTCGGACTCGGCTAAACGCTCAGCATACGACCAATTCGGCCATGCCGGAATCGATCCGAGCGCCGGCCCTGGGGCGGCTGGCTTTGGTGGATTTGCGGATGCCTTCTCAGATATATTCGGTGATATTTTCGGCGCAGGCAGCAGCGGCGGCCGCTCGCGCAGCAACGTCTATCGCGGCGCAGACTTGCGCTACAACTTGGAGATCGGGTTGGAAGAGGCAGCCCGTGGAGTCGAAACAAAGATTCGCGTCCCCACCTTGGAGGAATGCGACGTGTGCCACGGGACCGGCGCCAAGCCAGGCACCCAGCCCACCACTTGCACAACGTGCGGCGGGCATGGCCAAGTACGCATGCAGCAGGGTTTCTTCTCAATCCAGCAGACCTGCCCGCATTGCCAGGGATCGGGGAAGGTCATTAGTGAACCCTGCGAGGCCTGCCATCGGCAGGGTCGTGTCAAAAAACACAAGACCCTCTCCGTCAAGATCCCTGCTGGAATCGACGTCGGTGACCGCATACGCCTGGCCGGAGAAGGCGAAGCCGGTGTCAACGGCGGTCCAGCGGGCGATCTGTACGTGCAGATTCATCTCAAGGCCCACCCGATCTTTCAGCGGGAAGGGGACGATCTCCATTGTGAATTGCCGATCAGCTTCGCGACCGCGGCGCTAGGCGGCGAGCTTGAAATTCCGACACTGGATGGTCATGCGCGAATCAAGATTCCACCGGAGACTCAATCCGCCAAGGCATTCCGCCTCAAGGGAAAGGGCATCAAAGGCGTACGCAGCCACGCGACCGGCGACCTGATATGCCACGTCGTGGTTGAAACACCTGTCAACCTTTCCGAAAAACAGCGCGACCTGCTCAAAGAATTTGACCAGCTTGCGGTGGGTCGAAACAACAATCCCCGCGCCCAGTCGTTTATGGACAAGATCAAGGCATTCTTTAGCCAATAGATCCGCCGCCTCCCCTGCTGTCCAACGTCTACCTGGGCTTGAGCACGAGCTCATACTCGCGTGGTTCCATGGCACGACATTTCCTGCGGGCAGCTTCGCCCGCCAGACGCGAGTCTGTGGCACCGTTGGGGGCGTAACTGCGGCACCCGCGCCTTAACCGGTGATCACGCGCCGCCAATGCCGCGTGACTGCAGTCGAATCGCACAGGACGCATGCCGTGGTTACGTCCCCGGTGACGATCGCACGGAACAGTCTATCCACTCCGCCATCATCGCTCGCGCAACCCGGAAAATAGCGCACCCCTTAGCACTCTCTTAATGCCCGTGCTGAAATTCTTAGCACAATCTTAATGTGCAACGACGTACAGTCCCTACTGTGATTATGGCCAAAACCCGGAGGCTGCATTGGACCTGCTCTACCTTGCTCTGACAATCGGATTTTTTGTCTTGACCGCTGCGCTGGTTTCCTTTTTCGAA
>JBKQNQ010000113.1:0-6541 GCA_052145875.1 Thiobacillaceae bacterium | reverse complement strand
GTGCCTTTCTGGAGTACCTTGAGGGCAAAGTATTGCCCGCCGTGGACATTCTGGAGAAGCGCGCGAAGGGCTGAACCCGTGAGGCTTAGGCGGAAGAGCACCCGCCCGACCCCGCACACTGCTACAGTGGTCGCCTCACCCCCCAAGCGTCTAACCCCCTATGATTCGTAGAACCAAAATCGTCGGCACCCTGGGCCCCGCCTCCAACGATCCCAAGGTCCTCGACAAAATGATGGAAGCTGGACTCGACGTCGTCCGGCTAAATTTCTCGCATGGCACGCCAGCAGACCACATTGAGCGCGCGGAGTTGGTGCGTTCCCTGGCACGTGCGCGGGGCCGCGCCGTCGGCGTTTTGGTCGATCTGCAAGGCCCGAAGATACGTATTGGGAAATTCAAGGACGGGAAGATTACCCTAAACAAGGGCGATCCCTTCGTTCTGGATGCGGAGTGCAAACTGGGTGACCAAACCAAGGTGGGCCTGGATTATAAAGATTTGCCCAAGGACGTAAGCCGCGGGGCGACCCTGCTGTTGGACGACGGTCGCATCGAAATGTGGGTCGAGGTCGTGAAGGGCAGTGCCATCCACTGCAAGGTGATACAAGGCGGCGTACTGTCCAACAACAAGGGAATCAACCGCAAAGGCGGTGGGCTATCTGCCTCGGCCCTGACGGAAAAGGACGTGGAAGACATCAAGACCGCCGCACTGCTCAAGGCGGACTACCTTGCGGTATCATTTCCCAAGACAGCGACAGATATTCAGCAGGCGCGTGACCTGATCAAGGCCGCGGGCGGCAAGAGCCTGATTGTTGCCAAGATCGAGCGGGCCGAAGCCATCACCAACCTGGAAGACATTCTTGAGGCGTCCGACGCCATCATGGTTGCCCGGGGCGATCTGGGAGTGGAAGTCGGCGATGCAGCCGTGCCCGCGCTGCAAAAACGCATGATCCGAATGGCACGCGAGCGCAACAAGTTGGTCATCACGGCGACGCAGATGATGGAATCCATGATCTCTAGCCCGATCCCCACGCGGGCGGAGGTATCGGACGTCGCCAATGCCGTCCTCGACGGAACCGACGCGGTCATGCTATCTGCCGAAACGGCTGCGGGACAGTATCCGATCGAGGCCATTGCCGCGATGGACCGGGTCTGCCTGGAAGCGGAAAAGGAATCCGAATCCATTTTCAGCAATGAGCGGCTCGATCACAGCTTTCTCAGGGTGGACGAAGCCATTGCGATGTCTACGGCGTTTACTTCACTACACCTCAACATCAAGGCGATTGCGGCGCTTACCCAGTCGGGCAACACTTGCCTGTGGATGTCCCGCATGAGCACCAGCGTACCCATCTATGCCTTGACACCCGAGGTGGAAACCCGTAGAAAAGTCACTCTCTACCGGGGCGTCTATCCTATTAACTTCAAGGTTTCCAAGGAAAGCGACCGGGAGGAACTGCTGCAGGCGGCCGAAGAAGAACTGCGCCGCCGTGGTGCCGTGCGAGAAGGCGATCTGATTATCCTGACCATCGGCGAGCCCATTGGCAAGTCGGGTGGCACCAACACCTTAAAGATCGTCAAGGTGGGGAGCCGCGACAAGAAATAATGGCACCGCGAGAGCACAGTTTAGGGTGTGAAGCCGCGGATTGCAGCCAAGCCTGCACCTGCAAGAATTAGCTTTTTTACTAGGAGAGCAAAACATGGCACTGATTTCATTGCGTCAAATGCTGGACCACGCGGCCGAGCACCGCTACGGCGTACCTGCCTTCAACGTCAACAACCTGGAACAGATGCGCGCCATCATGGAAGCGGCCGACGAGACGGATTCCCCGGTCATTGTTCAGGCTTCCGCAGGCGCCCGCAAGTACGCCGGCGCCCCATTTCTGCGCCACCTGATCCTTGCCGCGATCGAGGAGTTTCCCCACATCCCCGTATGCATGCACCAGGACCACGGCACCTCCGTCGCGGTGTGCCAGCGGTCGATCCAGCTGGGCTTTTCTTCAGTCATGATGGACGGCTCACTCAAGGAAGACGGCAAAACCCCTGCGACCTATGGCTACAACGTCGACGTCACGCGTCACACGGTCGAAATCGCCCATGCCTGTGGCGTGTCGGTGGAAGGTGAACTGGGGTGCCTCGGTTCACTCGAAACGGGTACGGCGGGCGAAGAAGATGGCATTGGCGCCGAAGGTGTGCTCGACCATAGCCAGCTTCTGACTGATCCCGAAGAGGCAGCTGACTTCGTCAAGAAGACCCGCGTGGACGCGTTGGCGATTGCCATCGGCACGTCACATGGCGCTTACAAATTCACCCGGCCGCCCACCGGCGATATCTTGGCGATCGGCCGCATCAAGGAAATCCATGCACGCATCCCCAACACGCACTTGGTGATGCACGGTTCGTCCTCGGTGCCGCAGGAATGGCTGAAAATTATCAACGAATATGGCGGCGACATGGGTGAAACGTATGGCGTTCCCGTGGAAGAGATCGTTGAAGGCATCAAACACGGCGTGCGCAAGGTGAACATCGACACGGATCTGCGCATGGCATCCACCGGCGCGACTCGGAAGTTCCTCGCGGAAAACAAAAAAGAATTTGACCCGCGGAAATTCCTTATGGCCTCGACCAAGGCGATGAAGGATATCTGCAAGGCACGTTATGAAGCCTTCGGAACCGCGGGCAATGCATCCAAGATCAAGCCGGTCAGTTTGGAAGCCATGGTCAAGCGCTATGAAAAAGGCGAACTCGATCCACGGATCAACTGATCTGCGCACCATCTTGATGCGATGGCTTCAGGGACGGCGTTAACCTGACTCGTCCACGACGCGGTCACGCCCTTGTGACCGCTTTTTTGTCCTTCGCGATGGCGGGCACCGGCAGGCATCCAATGGATGCCTGCCGCAAACGCATGGATATCACGAGCAGCAATCGGCGTAGGAACGCGCCATTCTTGACACAGCGGCGCGATTTATTGCCTCACACCGCGAGCGGCAATTGCGATTGCGAGGGCGGTACCGTCCGCTCTACCACCAAGGTGTGGACGCGTCTGGAATCGGCCCGAAGCACCTGCATCTTCAGGCCCTCAAACTCGATTGATTCGCCGCGCTTTGGGAGGTGGCCGAACCGATTGGTCACCAAGCCGCCGACGGTATCAAAATCTTCGTCGGAGAAATGCGTCCCCATGACCTCATTGAAGTCAGCGATTTCAGTTGCGGCCTTGACGCGATATCGCCCCGCTTTGTCACGAATGATGTTGTCTTCGGTTTCGTCAAAGTCATATTCGTCCTCGATGTCGCCAACGATTTGCTCCAGCACGTCCTCGATGGTGACAAGGCCCGCCACACCGCCATATTCGTCGACGACGATGGCCATGTGATTACGACTGGCGCGGAATTCCTTGAGAAGCACATTGAGACGCTTGGCTTCCGGGATGAAAATGGCGGGGCGTAGCATGCTGCGAATGGATTCCTCCTCCCCCGCCTGCAACCGCAACAATTCCTTCGCCAGCAGAATGCCGATGACATTGTCCTTGTCACCGGCGATCACGGGAAAGCGTGAATGCGCCGCTTCGATTACCCTGGGCAGGAACTGCTCGGGCGTATCGTTGATATCAACCACGTCCAGCTGCGAGCGGGGAATCATGATGTCCCGCACCTGCATTTCGCCGACCTGCAGCACGCCCTCAATCATTGCCAACGCGTCGGCATCCATTAGATTCCGTTCGTACGCGTTGTGCAGCACTTCGATAAGTTGCTCCCGGTCTTCGGGCTCACGCATCAGTAGGGTCGAGAGCCGCTCAAGCCAGGAGGGTTTAGGGTGACTGTCTGACTCCATGAAGAACCGAAACCTCGTTATAGGGATCCCTGAACCCTAATTTTGCCAGAATACCTGCTTCCAAGGTTTCCATGATGGTTGCTGCGTCATCCGTTTCGTGGTCATACCCCTGTAAATGCAGCATTCCATGCACCGTAAGGTGGGCATAATGGCTCACCAAGTCCTTTCCCTGTTCCAGCGCTTCCCGCTCCACGACCGGGGCGCACAGAACGATGTCGCCGCTGCGTGCAATCGTGGGATCGACGGCGTCCTTGCCATAGGCAAAGGTCAATACGTTCGTGGCGTAATCCTTGCCTCGATAGTCGCGATTGAGGCGCTGAGCTTCCTCGCAATCCACAATTCGCAACGTGACAGTGGCGGCTTCCTGCAGCGCCTTCTGCGCCCATCGCCGGAACTGGACGCGGGTCGGCATTGGCCCGGACCGGGCGGCATACTGGACGGTGAGGGAGAGCCGCGGGCCGGAACGTCTAGCCCCTGTCGCCGTCAGCCTTCTTCTTGTGCTGGGCATAGGCGTGAACGATGCGCGCAACCAAGGGATGGCGCACCACATCTTCGTGAGTGAAACGAGTGAAAGCGATGCCGCGCACCTCCCTGAGTACGGTCTCGGCGTCAATGAGGCCGGACTTCATTCCCTTGGGGAGATCGATCTGGGTGATGTCGCCAGTAACCACAGCCTTGGCGCCGAACCCGATCCGGGTGAGAAACATCTGCATCTGCTCAGGCGTGGTGTTTTGCGCTTCGTCCAGAATGACGAAAGCATGATTGAGTGTGCGGCCGCGCATGAACGCCAGCGGGGCAACTTCAATGGTAATGCGCTCGAGTAGCTTGGCGACCTTATCGAAACCCATCAGGTCATAAAGGGCGTCATAGAGGGGACGAAGATAGGGGTCAACCTTTTGTGACAAGTCGCCGGGAAGAAAACCCAGGCGCTCGCCGGCCTCCACCGCAGGCCGGGTGAGCACGATGCGCTTGACCGCATCGCGCTCCAGCGCATCGACGGCGCAGGCGACGGCGAGATAGGTCTTGCCGGTGCCGGCCGGGCCAATGCCAAAGGTGATGTCGTGGTTGAGGATCTGCTCGATATACTCGCCTTGGCGCGGAGTGCGGGGCCGCAGATCCGCGCGGCGGGTGCGCAGCAGGGGACTGCTGTCGGCATCGTCGGTCACCCCCCGGGTCAGTTCGACAATACCCAACTGAATGTCATCCAAGGTGAGTTCGTTGCCAGACCGATTGTAGAAATGCTCCAACGCGGCCAGGCCTTGCTCGGCCCGCGCCTTGGTCCCCGATACCGTGAAGCTTGCACCGCGACGAAGAATAGTGACGTCAAAGGCCGTTTCAAGTTGGCGCAAATTCTCGTCGAGCGGACCGCACAGCGCTGACAGTCGATGGTTGTCGACCGGTTTGAAGCTCAGCTTGAGGTTGATAGTCAATGGGGGAGGATCTCGCCACGCAGGGAATGAGGGAGCGCTTGGGTAATGGCGACATCAACAAACGAACCCATTAGACGGGGTGCCCCTTTGAAGTTTACCACTCGGTTGTTGTCGGTGCGCGCGGACAGCTCATGGGCGTCTTTCTTCGATTCACCATCCACGAGTACGCGTTGCACACTCCCAACCATCGCGGCGGAAATTCGCTGGGCATTCGTTTGAATGACCTCTTGGAGCCGCGCCAAGCGCGCCTGTTTGATGGAATGCGGGACATCGTCCGGGAAGCCTGCCGCGGGAGTGCCCGGTCGCGAGCTGTAGATGAAGGAAAACGAGGCATCGAAACCCACCTCCTCAACCAGTCTCACGGTCTGCTCGAAATCGCGCTCGGTTTCGCCGGGAAAACCAACAATGAAGTCCGATGAGATTGAAATTCCCTCGCGGGCTTTCTTCAGTTTACGGATGGTGCTCTTGAACTCAAGCACCGTATAACCGCGCTTCATCGCGGCCAGCACACGATCCGAGCCGGATTGGACTGGCAGGTGAAGGTGCGAGACAAGTTTCGGCAGATCGCGATAGCACTGGATGAGGCGATCCGTCATTTCACGCGGGTGACTTGTGGTATAGCGGATTCGGTTGATCCCCGGCACCTCATGCACCACCTCCAGCAGCCACGCGAAATCGGCCGTTTCGCCATCGTCCATGGCACCGCGATAGGCGTTAACGTTTTGCCCAAGCAGGGTCACCTCCGTGACACCCTGTTCTGCGAGGTGGGCGACTTCGGCAATCACGTCATCGAAGGGGCGCGAGACTTCCTCTCCGCGCGTATAGGGGACAACGCAGAACGTGCAATATTTCGAGCACCCTTCCATGATGGAAACGTACGCGGTCGAGCCCTGCGCCGTGGCCGGGGGCAGATGATCGAATTTCTCGATCTCTGGAAAGGAAATGTCCACCTGCGCCCGTCCCGTCGTCCGCTTCTTGGCAATAAGCTCCGGCAGCCGATGGAGTGTCTGGGGGCCGAAGACCACGTCCACATAAGGCGCGCGTGATATGATCGCCCCACCTTCCTGGGACGCCACACACCCCCCCACGCCAATGATGAGCTTAGGGTTTCGCGCCTTGAGTCCACGCACCCGCCCCAAATCGGAGAATACCTTCTCCTGAGCCTTTTCTCGAACCGAGCACGTGTTGAAAAGGATGACGTCGGCATCCTCTAGCCGATCCGTCCGCTCGAAATCTCCGGCCTCACGCAGCACAGCGACCATCTTCTCCGAGTCATACTCGTTCAT
>JBKQNQ010000112.1:0-2539 GCA_052145875.1 Thiobacillaceae bacterium | reverse complement strand
TCTGCCCTGGCGCCTCCACCTTGACCGCATAGTCCCGGAAATCCGGCAAACGCAGCGGCTTGCGTAGCAACCCGCCGTTGGCGTGGCGATTGGCGCTCATGCGCCGGGCGCCTTCGGGCGCCAGGGCTTTGAGTCCGGGGATTAACCGGCCGGTTTTGTCGAACAGTTCTTCGGGCCGGTAACTGCGCAGCCAATCCTCCAACTGTTTTAAGTGGGCCGGGTTTTCCCGCACGCCGGCCAGCGGCACCTGGTGCGACCGCCAAAAGCCTTCCACCTTATGGCCGTCCACTTCTTTGGGGCCCGTCCAGCCCTTGGGGCTGCGCAGAACGATCATGGGCCACCGGGCGCGGGTTGCGTTGCCGCTCGCGCGGGCTTCTTGCTGGATGCGCCGGATTTCAAGCACACAGTTCTCGAGAGTCGCGGCCATTTTTTGATGCATTTCTAGCGGGTCGCTCCCCTCCACGAAGTAAGGCGTCCAGCCGTAGCCCACGAACAGGCTTTCCAATTCGTCGTGGGATATGCGCGAGAGCACGGTGGGATTGTTGATTTTATAGCCGTTGAGGTGCAGGATCGGCAACACCGCGCCGTCACGGATTGGGTTCAGGAACTTGTCGGAATGCCACGCGGCGGCCAGAGGGCCGGTTTCAGATTCTCCATCGCCAACCACTACGGTGACGAGGAGGTCGGGATTATCATAGGCCGCGCCAAAGGCATGAGAGACGCTATAGCCCAGCTCGCCGCCCTCATGAATGGAACCAGGCGTCTCCGGCGTGCAGTGACTGCCAATTCCGCCCGGGAAGGAAAATTCCTTAAAGAACGCCCGCATCCCCTCCTCATCCTCGCCTTTGTTTGGATAAATCTCGGAATAGGCGCCCTCGAGGTAGGCTGGCGCCAGCACACCGGGCGCGCCGTGCCCCGGTCCGGCCATGAAGATGGTGTTCAGATCGTACTTTTTGATCAGCCGGTTGAGGTGGATGTAAATGAAGCTCAAACCTGGACTTGTGCCCCAGTGCCCGAGCAACCGCTGCTTGATATGTTCCACTTTAAGCGGTTCGCGCAGCAGCGGATTGGTGCGCAGATAGATCATCCCGGCAGCCAGGTATTTGCAGGCCCGCCAATAGGCATCAATCTTGTTCAGTTCATCTTTGGACAATGCGGGCTGCGGCGTCAGGCTCGCTTCGCCGCGTCGGCTTTCCTTTCGATCTTCCATTACAGTTGCGGTATCTCTCATATTTGTTCTTTCGTTGTTGGCGGTCGGGTTGTCGGCCCGGACCAGCGATTTTGGTGTCAAACAGTTTCAGTCATTGCCGTTACCCGAAAAATTTCATTATTCAGCGCTTCGTTCATTGGGAATAGGTATGGCATATATGCCTCAACCCGTCGGGTGCCGTCCTTCAGCTTCGTGCGCATACAGCTCAGGCAGGAAATACTCCAATGTACCCATCTCTTCGATGCTGTGCTTGAGCCAAGCCTCACCCTTGTCCGGTGGCATCAGCCGTGGCAGGAGGAACCGGGCCAAGGGTGCGAGGACCGGACTCCCTGGCACGATGAGGCAATTCTCATCTCGCGTCCCCGTGCTCGTTTCGGTGAAGACATGCTCCATGCGGACGAGTTGAATACCGCCGCGCATCACCTTATGGATGAACCCCGTCTCGTCCACTTTCTCGACCGTGGAAACGACCTCGATTTTGTAGCGCGGATTTCGAGCCAGAAACTCGCATAAGGCGATCTTCGCTCCGGGACCGCCTGAGCCGTCCGGCGCGCGGCGAACATAGCGAGCGTAAACGTGATCGAACGAATGCCAGACGCGGTAACGATCGAGAAGGCGGCCCTTGATCTCGTCCTCGCCCTCGGCGAAGTGAGCAAACCACCAGGCAAGCATGCGGGGCGTGACGCCTTTGAGGACCTCGTGCTTGACCCAATATCTCTTGCGTCCGTCTGCGAGAGTCTCGACTCCGGACTGTGCCGACGAAACTGGCTTGAATTGCCAGGGAACTGACAATGGCTCAGGAATTACCGTAATGGCTTTGTATTTCATTGAGTTGGTTGTGTCGTTGTTTGTTGGTTGCTTGCATGAGTTAATTGTCTCCGGGGACATTTTTGTGCTCCTGCTTCCAAACGAATCAGTCGTCTGGTTTCGCGCACAATCGTCAAATCCTCCCTGGTTGCAATGACCAGGATTCGCCCGGCGGACGCACGATTGGCGATGTCCGCATCGGGCTTGCACCGCACGTTGGCGGTGGCATCGAGTTCCAATCCCAGATGGCCAAGATTCTCGCAGACCAGCTCCCGGACTTGCGCGGAATTCTCGCCGACGCCAGCGGTGAAGACCAATCCATCAACACCCCCAAGAACTGCGGCCATCCCTCCGATGGTTTGCACCAGCCGGTGGATATAAACTTCCAAGGCCAGGCGAGCGTCAGGATTGTTTGGGGCCTCTTTCAGAATTTGGCGCATGTCCGACGAAATCCCGGAGAGACCGAGCAGGCCAGACTCGTAGTTCAACGCGTGGTCAAGTTGTTCCACAGTCAGCCCCTTG
>JBKQNQ010000111.1:0-4170 GCA_052145875.1 Thiobacillaceae bacterium | reverse complement strand
TTCGTTCTCTCCTGAGAACGCGCCCCTGAACTCCGAGCCTCTGCCGCCGGCGTGGTGGCCGGGGCTCAGCATGAGGGATTCACCAGTGCGTCCGCCCACGACCATGGTCCTGAACGCCAACATGGATATCATGGTGTGCCGCGAGGTGCTGACACACCTGATTGAGGCTTGTGAGATTCTTGGCACCGACCAGGACAGCATTCCCAAGTGGAAGGCCATGATCTACAAGCTCCCACCCTATCTGCTCGATTCGGACGGCATGTTGAAGGAATGGGCATGGCCCACCCTTCAGGACAATTGCGATCATCGCCATTGCTCGCACCTGTACGGTGTCTGGCCCGGCGATGAGATCGATCCAGACCGTACGCCGACGCTCGCCAAGGCGGCATTGCTGGCGGATCGCAAGCGCACACCCGAGACGCTCGCGGCCCACGGCTACAGCCATCGCGCTCTTATCGGGGCGCGACTCAAAGACAGCTACTTGGTGGAGTCGCAAATGAAACAGCTGCTCGAACAGGGCTACGTCGCCGCCACTCTTCGCACCTGCCATAATCCGTACCAGCCGCCAATGCCCGATGCTCAAGGCGCCCTGACGACGATCATGATGGAGATGCTCATCTACTCGCGGCCCGGAGTAATCGAGATTCTGCCTGCCGTTCCCTACTGCCTCCATAGGGGATCCATCAACGGAATACTTGCGCGTACCTTCGCAAAGGTCGACTCGCTTGCCTGGGATATGCAAGCAAGAACCGCCGACGTAACCATTACCTCGCTCAAGGATCAGGACATCACGCTGGTTGTCCGGCACGGAATTGAGAAAATCTCGGCCGCGGCTGGAGTTTTGGCGAAGATGCCAGCGCCCGATGCAGTTTCGTGCGAAGTGCACCTGAAGAAAGGCGTGCCGGTTGAATTACGCATTGAGCTAGGCCTGCACGAGCCGCTGGACTGGGTTGCACAGGTGAACGAAGCCTGATCAGGACTTCATGCTTCCTCAGCTCAGGACGGTAATGGTGTGGGAAGGACAAAAGGCAGAACGAATTTCCACGAGAGATCGCAATTTGGTAGGGCTGGCATGAGGCCTGATCGCTTCTCCCCATCCAAGAGAATGCAATAGGGGCTTCGATTGTGCGCCAACCACCACGTTCACCCGGTGCTAAAGCATTCTGACGTTGAACCTGGATTGGCCAGAACGATCGCTTATTAAATTCGGCCGAACTTTTTGACTGCCTCAAGAATTGAATGGCATCTCTCTATATGGGGAAGCGTGCTATGTTTCGGTCATAGGCGGCAGCGCACGGCTGCCAATCGGAAGGGCGACACCATCCGTCTCCAGAAAAACCAGCCACGAGGGATTCTGCGCCACCACCTCATTAAGCTCCGTTTCGCTCAGCACCATGCATGCCGTCGACAGCGCGTCTGAGTCCGCTGCGGTGTCCGTCAAAGCCCATGCGCGATTCTGCCGCTCCGCCGGCCGCCCCGTGCGCGGGTCGAGGATATGGTTTCCCTTCACCGCCAGCCCTGAGCCGCTCAATGAAGTGTTCGTCAGAAAGAATCGCTGCGGTGCATGATCATCGCCCAGGCCGCAGGACCAGCCGACGGAATCCTTCGGTGCATCCCCCGCCAGAATGCTGCTGCCGCCAGCTACCAGCAGGAATGATCGGCAATCCCAGCTGCGCAGCAACTCCGCCATGCGGTCGAGCGCAAACCCTTTGCCGATGGCCCCCAGATCGAACTGCAGCCGCCCACTCTCGCACAGGATGGATAGCTCCTCCTGCAGTAAACTCCACTGCGGCAACGAGTGTTGCGTTTGCAGGGCAGCGGCGGTTGCGGAAAACGCACCGCGCGTGACCGATTCCATCTTCTTCGCGATTTCAAGGCAGGCAAAGGCCGGTTCACTCAGGCGCATCTTTTCGCCCGGAGCGAGCTGAGCGATTTGCGCTATGTCGCTGTTGGCGCGAAAACGGCTTAAGTGCGACTCGAGCTTATCCAGAAGATCGAATGCGGCCTGCGCAGCCTGTGCGGAATAGGTTCTTTCTTCGTCGGCGATGCGCACCTCAAAGTGTGTCGCCATGGCGCGATGATTGAATTGGTGGATGTCAGCCATTCGATTTCATTTCGGCGCGGGCGACCAAAGAAGGATCAGGACACCGGGACGGACTCCAAAAAATTCTGGGCGAAAGTCCTCAAATTGATCTGCATATTGGTCCGCCGCTTCTGCGGAAGTGATGTAGAAATCCGCCCCTCCCACTTGCTGGCCCGGCTGCCAGAATCCTACTTGGGAAAAGTGCCGCAGGTACCACGGCAACGGCCATGGATCAGAGGCAATAACGGCGATGCGCGGCGATCTGAGTCCTTCTTGTTGCGCGAGATTTGCGATCTCAGCAGGCAGTCCGAGCAAATCCTCCGTGGTCTGGGCATATGCATACGGGTTGGCTTCATCGGCAGGATGGACAAAGACACGCAGCCGCGTATCGTGAGCAATGAGCGCAGCGGACACAGCACCTACCAGGATGCAATAGGCAGGCACGGCTATACGAAGGGCAGGATACTTTTCCGGCACGTGCCAGAGCGACTCCATCGCCAGACCGGCAAACAGAGTGATAGGCAACCAGAAGTTCAGGGCCAGCCACGGCGTCTTGTAAGGAATCAGGCTGTAGATGACGGCAATCAGGAGGGCGTAGAAGGAGAGAAAGCCATAGGTCGAAGGTTCGCGCTTTCTCGCGCACTGAAAGAATCCAATGCAGGCCAAGGCGCAGATGATTCCGCCCGACCAGCCGCCGGTGAGAAGTTGCGCAAAATACCAGAGAGGCTTTTGATGGCCTTCGCCGCCTGCACGCGCGAAGGAGTTGGGAACTGCTTGCAACAGCGCGGCCAACGCGCTCCAGTTCGTGCCGAACCAGGTGAATAGAGCCACGCTCATCAGCAGAAAAACCAGAACAGCGACCAGCATAGTCCTGGGCCTCCACAGATTGCTAGTGCTCTTCCTGCGCAGATTCCAGTGCCAGTAGAGGAGAGCCGCGACCGCCAGCGCCGCAAAGTGCAGTACCGCAGTCTCTTTGCAGGCCAGCATCAGAGCGGCACATGCGGCAGCCAATACTGCCAGCTTCGGCGAGCGCCGTGCACATGCGCTCCAGCCGCTCAGGATCAACCCAAAGGTTGCGGCGACAAAAAGCGATTCGTGAATGAAATACCGGTCGTAGTAGATGGGGAGAGGAGCGGCAGCAAAAAGCAGCGCGGCGATCAGACAAGGCACAAAGCCGAACATCTCAACCGCGGCGCCAAAGAGCAGAATCGTGGCCGTTCCGGCCAGAACCGTGGTCAGGCGCAATTCCGATTCGGTGAGGTCAGAGAATGCCCTTGCGCCCTGCAATCTGGCCAGCGGTAGGGCGAGCGCGACCAATGCCGGACCGTGGCGGTCCTGCGGATCGTACGTGTAAGTTTCGCCTGCCAGCAATTGTCCTACGAGGTAAGCGTTGACGGCTTCATCCGTGTGCATGGGCCGCGCGCCCAGTTGCGGCAGGCGCAGGAGCAGGCCGAGAAGCGCGACAAGGAGAAAAGCCGCCCAGCGAGCCCAGTTGGGCGGGTTCAGACGGCCGGCTTGCCCCACACCTCGACCTCAATGTAGTGATTCAATTTGTTGGACGTGTTCCCGTTGCTGTAAAGACGGGCATAACGCCCCTTCACGCCCTTGGCGTCAATCAACTTGCCCTGATACGTTTCGATGTAATTCAAATCCCTGCCCGCGCCGAGGCCAAGCTCGTTGTGAAAGTCGTTGTTGAAGATAGTCGTCACGCCAGAGCGGAACGTGGGATCGTCGGAGACCTGCACGGCAACATCGCGATACACACGTGCCTGAGAATGAAAATGCCAGATGAGGATGGCGTAGATATTCGCTCGCTTCGCCAGGTCGATCTGCACCCACTGCTTGCCTGGCCCAAGCTCGACCCATGAGCCTTCGTTTCCGTCCTTGTCGCCATCGACGATCATATCCAGTGTCCCGACATCGGGATTGTCGTCGCTCGCGGTGACCTTCTTGTTTCTGGCCAGGTTGAGCGTGCCGTCAGGCACCATGAAATCAGGGCGCTTGCCTTTGGATGGCGGCTCAAGGTTGGTCACATTGAGGGGCACAGGCGTTCCCACAAAAAGAGGCGGGGGCAATTTTGTCTTCAA
>JBKQNQ010000110.1:0-9094 GCA_052145875.1 Thiobacillaceae bacterium | reverse complement strand
CGTGTCTGGTACCGCTGCCATGACCCCGAGCGGGGTGTTTGATCTGGGACCCCAAGTTGCGTCCCTCATCATCCAGGTTTTGGGCACCCCCTCCATCGCCTCAGGCTTGAGCGGCCTGGGCAGTTATTTTTTTGCCGCCATCGCCGCGGGCTTGAGTGGCCTGCTCGTGGTGATCGCCTTTGCGCTCGCCGCACTGCAACTACTCATGACCTTGATCGAGAGCTACATCGTGATTGGCGGTGGTGCGTTGATGCTTGGGTTCCTGGGCTCACGCTGGACCTTGCCCTTCGGGGAGAAGTATTTTGGTTATGCCATTAGCGTCGGGATCAAGCTCTTTATTCTTTATCTAATCATCGGCATGGGGCCAACGCTCGCCAATGCGATCATCAGCGACCTCAATACGGCCGCGGCAGCGGCTGCCAACGGTACCCCCCCACCGGGAGCATTCCTGACGGCTGCGGCCTCCTCGCTCATTTATGGCGCCCTTGCCTTCATGGTTCCTGGTCTCGCCGGTTCGCTCATGAATGGATCACCCGCCATGAGTCTGGGCAATGTCGCCGGCGCAGGGGCCATGATCGCCGGGGGAATGGTGGGGGCCGGTGCCGCAGGACTCTCGACCTCTGCCCGATTGGCGAATAGCACCATCGGTGCAGCCAAATCATTTGGCAGCCTGGGTGCCCTGGCCCGGGATCAGGGTTTAGGTGCTGCCCTGGGCACGGGTGCCGGCGCAATGGGCGCAATGGCGATGGATGCCATCAAGGGGGTCTCGGGGAAAAGCCACCGCGCCATTGCCAGCAGCCTAGGAGACACTGCCGTGCAGGGTTGGGGATCGGGCACACCAGGTGGAGACCTCGCCAATCGGATCCGTCTGGGCGGCGTGCTCAAAGGGGCCGCGCAAGGTGAGCAACAGGGCGGCGCTAACGTCGGCGGAAAAATCTCCCCGCAGATTACGCCACCCCTCCCCGGCGGTGCTTCTGAGACAAGTCCGGGGTCAGGCGCGCCCGGCGTCAACGGAACCTCTAGGGCGGACGGGTTTACGGGTGGGACGAGTCAAACGAGTGATCAAGCGCCGCAGGGAATTGCGCACAGTTCAGATCCGGGTAACAGCGATCCGAACCGTCTGACGGACAAGCTGGACCGACTGGCGGAGCGCCATCTACCCCGCAGCGTGCCACATGATGGCCATGCCGGTGGTATCAGCATCCGACTCAGCCATACCGAGTAGGAAGTGCGGTAACCTTGACGTCAAGGTCATAACATTGCCGGCAGAGTTAGCGTTTGCAGGGTACCCGCCTGAGAACAGCTTCACACATTAGCCGAACTCACTGGTTCGACCCCGGGACCATCCGAACGGTTATCGAAACACTCAAGTAGCGCCTTCCACAGATCTCTTATGGAGAGTGCACGTCTCCGCATCGCGGCTAACCCTTGTCTCCTTTACTATTGATAACATATTTTATCAATAGTAAGCTGTACCGCATGAAGGGACATCTTCTGAACCTGTGGCGTTGGATCGCTGCGAGCAGCGATCTGATTCTTTGTATTGTTCTGGTTGCATTCGGCCTGTGGCTGCTCAATGGTCAACATTACATACTGGTAGGCCAAGACCAGCGGCCCGATAGCACAGCGGCAGCAACCTTGGTGGGCGCTCTATTCGGCGGCGCAGCCGTCTTGCTTGGAAACTGGATCAACCGATATAACGAACAACGACGCGCCGCGACTGATTTGGAGCAGCGGCGCGAGAAGCTGAAGACCCCGCTTTCTGCGGAACTTGTCAGCGTTGCAGCGGCACTCATTAACGCCAAGCACTTTGTGGATGCTGCTGCCATAAGTTTGCAAGCGGGTGGCGTCGTAGGTGAGCAGGCAAATTTGACGTGGGTCATGCCGCCCGGGATGCCATTTACTGACGGTCTTGGCATAGAACTTATGATCCTCGATCAACCAGCAATCGATGCGCTCGTAACGCTCCGTTCGAACTTGGCGATCACGCGGGCTAGCATGGAAGCGATCACGGAAGGCCGCGAGCTTTTTGGTTTTCTTCGGATAGCCGCCCTGTCTCGCGGCCTCGGCCACGACATGGAGGTACTTGCCGAGGCCTTCGAACATATCGCACCTGGCCAAAGACTGGCCATTGATCGTCAGCCGCCGGAGTTGGCCGCATCGATGTTGCGTCGCAAGGCAGGCGCGGTTGAAGTGGCGCGGCCAGAGGTTGCTCAAGCTTTTTTGAGTTCGACGGCAGGTGCCAATGGCAATGCGTTGGGGGAGACTCCACGTGTCTGAATTGCTAGTGCCGATTATTGCCAAAACCAGGCTCCTGACCGCCGCCGACTTCCAGCGCCTGGCCGACGTGCCGCCGGAAATCGAGTGGTTCGCCAACCTCAATAACAAAGCAACCCGGCGCGCCTACGAAAACGCGCTCAAGGACTTCATGCGCTTCACTGGCATCGTGCAGCCGGATGAATTCCGCACGGTGACCCGCGCCCACGTCATCGCCTGGCGCGACGACCTGGTGCGGCGCGCCTTGAGCGGCATGACCATCCGGCATCGCCTGGCGGCCTTGTCGTCGCTGTTCGAATATCTCTGCGAGAAGAATGCCGTCACCCATAACCCGGTCAAGGGCGTGAAGCGTCCGCCGGTGGAAAGCTATGAAGGCAAGACGCCGGCGCTTGGTGATCACCAGGCGCGCAAGCTGCTCGATGCGCCCGAGGGCGACACGCTCAAGGGCAAGCGCGACCGGGCCTTGCTGGCTACCCTGCTTTATCACGCGCTGCGGCGCGACGAGCTGTGCCGGTTGAAGGTCAAGGATTTCAGGCACGAGCGGCGCGGCGTTGCCCATTTGAAGATTCACGGCAAGGGCGGCAAGCCTCGCTATGTGCCGCTGCATCCTGCCGCCAGCGGGCTGATCGTCGATTACCTCGAAGCCGCCGGGCATGGGCAGGACGACGCCGGCGCTCTCTTTCGCCCGGTTCACCACAGCCGCACCGAAGACGCGCGCCAGGCCATCACGCCGGACGGGGTCTACAAGATCGTGCGAGGATATTCAGCTGTGCTTGGTTTCGAGATTGGCGCCCATGCCCTACGTGCGACTGCCGCGACCAACGCGCTCGACCACCTGGCCGACATTGCCAAGGTGCAGGAATGGCTCGGCCATGCGAATATCTCGACAACACGCATTTACGATCACCGCAAAACACGGCCGGAGGACAGCCCGACCTTTAAGGTGGCGTATTAGGGGACTGGAGCAAGCCATGGCCGAGCACGCATTTGGTGGGGACTGGACTGAGGATAAGCTGGCGCGTCTTGCCAAATATCTGTCGGCCTACCGCACAATTTTTACCGGCAATAACAACGCGCGTCACCTCAAAACCTGGTACGTTGACGCTTTCGCGGGGACTGGATCTCGATCTGTATCCGGTGCCACCCCAGAATTGGCCCTTTTCCAGGACGTTTACGACGATGAAGTTACCACTGGATATCGGGACGGCAGCGCAAAGAAAGCACTAGGCCTGCCCTCGCCTTTCGATAACTACTTGTTCATTGACAAAGCAAAAGACCACGTCGGCGAGCTAAAGATGGCCATCGAAAAGGAATATCCGCCCCTGCTTCCACGCTGTGAGTTCCGCGTGGGGGACGCGAACGAGGTCTTAAAAACTTGGTGCACGGAGCGCAATTGGAAAAACGAGCGCGCCGTTGTATTCCTTGATCCATATGGGATGCAAGTCGAATGGAGCACCGTTGCAGCCCTTGGTGCAACCAAGGCCGCCGATCTCTGGTATCTCTTTCCACTCGGCGTTGGCGTGACACGCCTCCTCACCCGCGACGGCATCATTAATGAGGCCTGGAAGAATCGTTTAGAGCTGCTGTTCGGTACGAGCGATTGGCAATCGCGCTTTTACCAGACTCAGAGAACACAGGACTTATTTGGTGATAGGGCAACGGTTGAGCGCGATGCATCGGTGGAGAAGATTAAAGCATTCATTCAGGAGCGACTTGCGACATGCTTCGAGGGAGTGGCAAAGGGGCTGGTATTAAAGAATTCGAAATCGAGCCCACTGTATTTGCTATGTTTT
Source organism: Thiobacillaceae bacterium (assembly GCA_052145875.1). Classification (GTDB taxonomy): domain Bacteria; phylum Pseudomonadota; class Gammaproteobacteria; order Burkholderiales; family Thiobacillaceae; genus DASQBT01. The sequence continues at coordinate 5,024 of JBKQNQ010000110.1, read as the reverse complement.
GCGGCTGCAAACAAGCGTGGTGCACCGACGGCAATAAAAATCGCACAGCAAATTCTGAACGACTAAACTGTTGCACACAGGAGGAAACAATGGCGACCACATCGAATATCGAATGGACAGAAATGACATGGAATCCGGTGACGGGGTGCATCAAAGTGAGCCAGGGGTGCAAACATTGTTATGCCGAGAAAATGGCCAAACGACTACATGCAATGGGTTCTAAGCGCTACGACAATGGTTTTGAACCTACGCTGCATCCTGATTTGCTTGATGTGCCGAAACGGTGGAAGAAACCCCGCGTTATTTTTGTCAATTCGATGAGTGATCTTTTCCAGGAGGCCGTGCCTGATAGTTTCATTCGTCAGGTGTTCACCACTATGGCCGAGTGCCCGAAGCATACGTTTCAAATTCTGACGAAGCGTAGCGACCGCCTGCGGCAGCTCGGTGCATCGTTGCCGTGGCCAACCAACGTCTGGATGGGCGTCAGTGTTGAAGATGCCCGCGTGATCGACCGCATCACCGACTTGGCGGCGGTGCCCGCCCAGGTGCGATTTCTATCGTGCGAACCGTTGATCGGCCCGCTCGATAAGCTCCCACTACGCGGCATTCATTGGGTCATCGTCGGCGGCGAATCTGGTTCAGGTGCACGTCCCATGCGGCCTGAATGGGTGGAGTCGATTCATCGTCAATGCAACCGAAACAAAGTCCCGTTCTTTTTTAAGCAATGGGGTGGTGTGCGGAAGGAATTCGCAGGACGAGAGCTGCACGGGCGCACGTATGACGAGATGCCGCGTGTTCAAGCGGCAGCATGATCGCTGCCTTGCTCAAATGTCCCCTCAGTGATTGCTAACGTCCTTTATCATTCATAACATGGAGATGGAAAAGGTACAAGGACTGATAGGCGTGCTACTCCTGAGCTTTTCATGTAATCACATATTGTTTTGGGTTCCACTATAACGAACGGTGGCCACGTCTGATGACCACTCCAAATAGATTGCCGCTTGATCTTCCATCCGATTCCACTAGGGCTGCAAGCCATGGTCTAGCTTGCCCGGATAGCCATTCACTCATGCGTCCATGGGAATGGACATGCTGATATCGACGGGCTTGGACTCGCCGTGCTCAAGACGTTCTGCGATCACACGGAGGGCAAGCACCTCGCCCTTTGCCGTGGCTTCCTCGGCAGTCTGCCCATAGCACAAGACACCGGGAAGTTGTGGAACGTCTGCGATCCATCGTCCATCGATCTCTTGCTCGCATTCGATGCTGAAATTCATGTTGGGTTCTCCCCGTTCACATTGATGGAATTGTACGGCCGATGGGATGATGGCAATGCCATGCCAGACAAATTTACCGGCGAGCAAAGGGGGCCGATTTCTTCAGACGCCCTTTGCATCCCAACATGCGGTCATCAACCAGAGTTCTTCCGTTCGAACTCAGGGTTTCCCCGCCCGCAGATTGCCTCCATCACCTTTTTGAGGAGGCAACATGGCGCAGGAACAAACCGCCCATCCCTATCTGGACGCGCGCCGGGAGTGGGATGAACGCTACGGCGATGCGCTGGCCCGCGCAAGGAACTGGCGCTGGGCCGCATTTGCCGCACTCGCGGTTGCTAGTATTGCCGTAACTGGCGTCGCCTGGCTGGGCGCGCAAAGCAAGGTCAAGCCCTATGTGGTCGCCATCGACCAGATGGGCAACCCCATCGCCATGGCGGAGCCCACCAGCGGGGCTGCCGTCAACCAGCGAATCATCGAGGCCCAGGTCGCCAACTGGGTGTGGGAAGCCCGAACCACCCTGCCCGGCACTGACGCCCAGAAAGCGATCCTGGCCCGGGTCTATGCCCTGCTGGGAAATCAGGCAGCCGGCATCATGGACGCCTGGTATAAGGATCACCCGCCATTTTCACAAAACGGCATCACGGTCTCCCCCGCCATCACCAGCGTGCTGCCCGTGTCCGCCAACACCTGGCAAGTGAACTGGACCGAGACCCGCTTCCAGAATGGCCAGGTGCTGGAAAGAAGCAATTGGAAGGCCAACATCACCACCGGCGTGGAACCGAAGCTCGCCGAAAAGCCCCAAGCCCTGATCTACAACCCCCTTTGCCTCTTCATTCAGAACCTGACCTGGACTCAGGTCCTATCTCAAAACGGAGCATGACCCATGAACAGACTAACCCTTGTCGCCACCCTGGCCTTAAGCATGGCCGGTCCTGCGCTCGCTACGCCGGCGGGTGAGCCGAGCAGTCTCGACGTCTACTACTACCTGACCCGCGATCATATTCCCGGCCCCGGCATCAGCCGTCAGGCTGCCGAACTCAAGGCGGCCCAGACCTGGGTCGAAACCGACGCGGCACCGCCCATCGCCGGCAACTTCGGCGAAGTGATGTATGCCTACGGCCACAGCCACCCCCGGGTCCTGTGTGCGCCGCTCGACCTGTGTGTCGTCAAGCTCATGAGTGGCGAGAAGATCATAAACTTAAGCATCGGGGATTCGGTGCGCTGGCTGGTCCAGCCCGCCCAGGCCGGGGATCGCCCCGTCGTCGTGATTAAGCCGACGGCGGCGGGGTTGCACACGAACCTGGTTATCACCACGGATACCGGTCACGTCTATTACCTGGATCTGGCGTCAGACCAATCGGACTTCGTTCCCATCATCGCCTTCTATGACCCGGAGAAACTGGTCAGGACGGTGAATGAGCAGCAGACCCTGGCTGAGGAAAAAACGAAGCGGGAGAGTGAGACCCGGGTTGCGGTGCTGTCCGGGGTGAACCCGGCAGAGCTGGATTTTGCCTACTGGTGGGACGGTCCTGCACACCTGCAGCCGGTGCGGGTCTTTTCCGCAGAAGGCAAGGTTTATATCCAGATGCCCGCGGACATGAAATACGGGGATGCGCCTGCCCTCTTTGTCATCGAACACGGCAAGGAGCAGCTTACCAATTACCGGTTGAATGGCAGCTACTACGTCGTCGATCAACTGTTCCAGGAAGCGCGTCTGGTTCTGGGCGTGGATAAGGACCGCAGCGTAGTCGCCATCCATGCCGGCAAGAAACCATTCTGGACGGGATTCGGAGACTGATATCACCATGGATGAGAACCAGCTAAATGCCGAGCAGGACCTCGACATCACCGGCCCCAACCGCACCGAAAAGATCATCAAACCCGAGCCCGTGCACAGCGGTCGCCGCCTGAATACAAAGACGAAGCAGTTTGCCATGCTCGCCATCGCGGCCGTGGGAGGCCTCATCCTGGGGGGCGTCGCGCTGTCGGGACATCACAACAAGAGCAATCATGAAGATGACGCAGTAACCAACACGGACCTGATCGGGCAGGCCGCGCCGCCCGCGCCACCGCCGGTCTTGTCCTCAGGCAACACGCCGCCCCCTGGCACATCCTCTCCCCTGCTGGGACCAGAGGTGGGGCCAGGTCATGCTCAGGGCGATCCGGCGATGGCCGGCAAGGATCCTTTGGCGTCCCCATCGGCTGCCGGCGCGGCCTCAGGAGAAAAGCTGCTGACGCCGGCGCAGAAATACCATGAATGGCTACAAGATCAGCATTACAAGGGCCTGGAAGGCCAGGTTCTGTCCACCCAGGCGGCATACTCCGCTCCGCCGGGGAAGGGCGACGAGATGACTGGTGCCTCTACCCCCGGAAACGTGGCCGCAGCGAGCCCTCCGGATTTCTTGAGTGCGGCACTGGAGGCCGTAAAGGCTGGCAGCATAGCGCCACAAGCCAGTGCGACAACAGATAGTGATCCGAGCACCCAAGGTGGGAACAAGCGCTTCCTCGATGCACAGAAGAAGGACCTGGACAAGAATGGCTACCTGACTCAGGCGCTGCAGGCCCCGGCCTCGGATCATGAGGTTTTTGCCGGAAGCCTCATCCCCGCGGTGCTGATTTCCGCGATCAACTCCGACCTGCCCGGTGAACTTACCGCCCAAGTGCGACAGCCTGTGTATGACAGCTTGAATCCACGCCAGGTACTCATTCCCCAGGGCGCCCGCCTCATCGGCGAGTATTCCAGTGACGTGGCCTACGGCCAGCGCCGGGTGCTGGTGGCCTGGAATCGGCTGATTTACCCGAATGGCGCGACGATTGCCCTGCAGGGGATGCCTGGCACGGACGGCCTGGGTCAGGCCGGCCTCGCCGACCAGGTGGACAACCACACTCTAAGAATCGTTGGGAGCGCCCTACTGATCTCTACGCTCGGAGTGGCCGGACAACTTTCCCAGCCGCAGAACACGTCGGTGTTGACGACCCCGACCGCAGGACAGCAGGCGGACTCTGCTGCGGCGACGAAGCTGGACGAAGCGGGCACGCAGATGCTGCAAAAGAACCTGAACATTCAGCCCACCCTGGTGATCCGGCCGGGGTATCTGTTCAATGTACTGGTCACGAGGACAATGATTTTGCCGACCTACCCCGACTGAGATTCAGGAACAGGTTCCGGCGCTCAGCCCAGCCCCGCTTGCGCAGTATCATTTGCCTCAGGTTTACTTGTCGAAGACACCGAGCTTAGCCGAGCCCTTCACCTCAACCTTTTTGTCCACCAGGGAGTTTGTTGACTCATCCTCAACCCAGACAGCCGAGTAGGTGTCACCCAGCTCGCCGCGCACGATGTACTTTTTGTTGGGCTCAGGGGTAAATTCAATCACGCCCTTCACTTCGTACACATCGCTGGTTAACGCCAATATCGGCGCAGCATATTCGGTACGGCCAACGATGCTCAACGCGATGGGTCGAGCCGGAATGTCATGGTGCAGAACCACGGGGGACATATCCATGCCTCGTCCACGGTTCACTAGAAGTGTCTTATTCCTGCTGTTCTCTATCTCGGCCCCATCCACCTGGGACACATAGAAAAAGTCCGCCTTGCTGCTGCTGTATGTCTTGACCGAATCCTCGATCGTGGCTTTCGGGCCAACATACAGCAGCAGCAAGGCGGACTTTTTCTATGTGTCCCAGGTGGATGGGGCCGAGATAGAGAACAGCAGGAATAAGACACTTCTAGTGAACCGTGGACGAGGC
>JBKQNQ010000109.1:0-14285 GCA_052145875.1 Thiobacillaceae bacterium | reverse complement strand
GCGGTCGCACGAGACAGAAAGTTTGCGGACCCCGTTGCCCCGAACAAGCTACCGGACGCGCCGCTGCCAAACCCCGCACCCATGTCTGCGCCCTTCCCATGTTGCAGGAGAACCAGGCCAATCAGCGTCGCCGCAACGAGGAGGTGAACAATCCAAACCAGAGTTTCCATAAATATCTAACCTTCTAACTTTCTGCGGCGGCTGTGCAGATGGCCACGAACTCGGCTACCGATAACGATGCACCGCCAATCAGCCCGCCGTCAATATCCGGCTGGGAAAAAAGCTCAGCGGCATTTTCAGCCTTTACACTGCCACCATATTGAATGATCAGTCCTGCAGCGATGTCCCTGTTTAACCCGGCAACCTTGCTCCGGATAAACACATGCACCGCCTGCGCCTGTCCCGGCGTCGCAGTTTTGCCCGTGCCAATCGCCCACACAGGCTCATAGGCCACGACGGCCTTGGCCAGCGCGGTCACTCCGGCGGCATCAATCACGGCATCCAACTGACGCCCCACCACCTGTTCTGTCACATTGCTTTCCCGTTCCGCCAGCGTTTCACCGACACACAAGATTGGAACCAGACCCGCCGCCTGGGCTGCGACGAATTTCCGGGCCACGATTGCATCCGTTTCACCATACAGCGCACGCCGCTCGGAGTGTCCCACGATGACGTAAGTGCAGCCGAAATCGAGCAACATGCTCGCGGCGACCTCACCGGTATAGGCACCTTTAGCGTGCTCCGACACATTCTGGGCACCCCACGCAATATTGCTGCTGGCAAGGATCGCTTGAAGCTGTGGCAGATAGGGGTATGGCGCGCACACCGCGAACGCTGCACCGGACACACCACTTAGCGCGGCCTTGACCCCTGCAAGGAGGTCGGCGATGCCAGCCGAACTACCGTGCATTTTCCAGTTACCGGTGATCAGTTTACGCCTCATGGACAAACCCCGATACACAAAAGTTCGAGATGTTAAGGACTTAGCGGGTTCTGGTCAACCCGCTCCACCCACCGGACGAGTCCAGCATGTAAGAAGATTGTCACATTACTGTCATACACGTTAAGTACGATCGTTGGTGTCTGCTGAGATCATATTAAAGGGAGAAACTGAATGAATCTAAGGCACGTAATTCTTAGTTTGGCATCTTGTCTGGTATTGGGCGGGGCACCCATGGTGACCCAAGCGGTCGATCTCACCGGTGCGGGAGCCACGTTCCCCTACCCCCTTTATGCAAAATGGGCTGATGCCTATAAAAGGCAAACTGGCATTGGACTTAACTACCAGTCCATCGGTTCGGGAGGCGGCATCAAACAGATTAAGGCCAATACTGTTGATTTTGGCGCGTCCGATATGCCGCTGAAACCCGAAGATTTGCGTGAGGGAGGCCTGACCCAGTTCCCCACGGTCATGGGCGGTGTCGTTCCCGTTTTCAACCTACCCGATATTAAAGCGGGTGAAATAAGGCTGACCCCGACCGTCTTGGCCGATATTTTTCTCGACAAGATCAAAAAGTGGAATGATCCAGCTCTCACGGCGCTAAATCCGGGCGTGCCCCTGCCCGATGAAAGCATTTCGGTGGTGCATCGTTCCGATGGCTCCGGCACGACCTTTATTTTCAGCAACTACCTGTCCAAAGTGAGCCCGGAGTGGAAGAGCAAAGTCGGTGAGAATACCTCTGTCCAGTGGCCAACCGGGGTAGGCGGCAAGGGCAATGAAGGCGTGGCGTCTTATGTCCAGCGCATCAAAGGTGGCCTCGGCTACGTCGAATATGCTTATGCCCTACAAAACAAGATGACCTACACGCTGCTGCAAAATGGCGCAGGCGTCTTCGTTGCTCCGACCGATGCGACCTTCAAGGCCGCAGCCGCCAACGCAAAATGGGACATGAATAAGGGCTTTTACGAAATTCTGACCAACGAGCCAGGCAAGGAAAGTTGGCCGATCACGGGCGCCACCTTCATCCTGATGCACAAGTTTCAGCAGGACCCCGCGAAAGCTAGGGAAGTCTTGAAGTTCTATAGTTGGGCCTATGAAAACGGCAATAACATGGCAAATGAGCTGGATTACATCCCGATGCCCAGCAGCGTCGTCAAGCTGATCAAGGAGAGCTGGAAAAAGAACATCATGGACGCCTCAGCAACCCCAATTTGGAAGTGATCCTCAAATCCTTTGTATAATCCTGCATCCGGCCGCAACGCGGCCGGATGGCTGCTGAAAGGTACCCTGAGCACAGCATGGAACTTTCCACCAGCCTTCCCGCAAAGCAAGCCGTCATGGCAGACAAATACACCTTGGCCACTCCAAAACGGCAGCAATTTTTCGACCAGCTGTTCCGCAATGCCACGCGTTTTTTTGCCGTTCTCGTCCTTCTCCTCTTAACTGGCATTATCGCGAGCCTGGTCATCGGTAGCCTGCCCAGCATTAAGCAATTCGGATTCAAATTTTTGTATACGACGGACTGGGATCCGGTCACTGAGCAGTTCGGTGCCCTCGTCCCGATTGTCGGCACGCTCGTCACCTCCGTAATTGCCCTGTTGATCGGCATTCCCGTCAGCTTCGGCATCGCGCTCTACCTAACCGAACTATCTCCCCGCTGGCTAAAGCGTCCCTTGGGCACAGCGGTGGAATTGCTTGCCGGCATCCCAAGCATCATCTACGGCATGTGGGGGCTGTTTGTTTTCGCCCCCTGGTTCGCCGACAACGTCCAACCGTGGATGAACGACCATCTCGGCCCACTCCCAATCCTAGGCCCATTCTTTCAAGGGCCACCCCTGGGAATTGGCATGCTAACGGCCAGCATCATCCTGGGAATCATGGTGATCCCGTTCATCGCGTCGGTCATGCGCGATGTGTTTGAGGTGGTACCCCCAATGCTGAAGGAATCGGCTTATGGAGTGGGCGCCACGACCTGGGAAGTGGTCAGGCATGTGGTGCTGCCGTATACGCGAGTTGGCGTCATCGGCGGAATCATGCTGGGGCTGGGTCGTGCTCTGGGGGAGACGATGGCCGTCACATTCGTAATTGGCAACGCCCACGAGCTCAACAAGTCCCTGCTCATGCCCGGGAACAGCATCGCTTCTGCACTTGCAAATGAATTCACCGAAGCGGTTGGTGAGCTGTATACCTCCTCCCTGATAGAACTGGGCCTTATCCTGTTCTTCATTACCTTTATTGTCCTGTCGCTGTCCAAACTCCTCCTGCTGGAACTGGACAAAAAGGAGGGCAGTAGCACATGAGCGCCTTATATTTCAAACGACGGTTCATTAATGCGCTCACCCTGACGTTATCTCTTGGGGCGATGATCTTCGGCCTTTTCTGGCTCTTCTGGATCCTGGAAACCTTATTCAGGAGCGGCCTTGGTGGAATCAATCTGGATGTGTTCACCAAGATGACCCCTCCCCCAGGGTCTGCCGGTGGATTGCTCAATCCCATTTTGGGCAGCCTCCTCATGACGGCGCTGGGCACCCTGATTGGGACGCCGGTCGGCATTATGGCGGGCATTTATCTTGCAGAGTACGGCGAGCGCGGCTGGCTCGCGCCGGTGACCCGGTTTGTCAACGACATCCTGCTGTCGGCACCTTCTATCGTGAGCGGCCTCTTCATCTACACGTTATACGTAGCTCGGAGCAAACATTTCTCAGGGTGGGCGGGCTCCTTCGCGCTTTCGCTGATTGTGATCCCGGTCGTGATCCGTACGACGGAGAACATGCTCAAGCTGGTGGAAAACACAATGCGGGAGGCCGCCGCCGCACTCGGCGCCCCTAAGTGGAAAGTTATCCTTCAGGTCACGCTACGCGCCTCGAGCGCGGGCGTGATCACGGGAATCCTGCTCGCGGTCGCGAGAATCAGCGGTGAGACCGCCCCTCTGCTGTTCACGGCGCTAAACAATCAGTTCTTCAGCGCCGACATGAACGCACCGATGGCCAATTTGCCGGTGGTGATCTTCCAGTTTGCCATGAGCCCTTACTCCGACTGGCAGAGCTTGGCCTGGGCTGGTGCGCTGCTGATCACCTTGACCGTGCTCGTTTTGAACATCCTGGCCCGGGCCGTATTCCGCCAGAAGGCGTCTCAGTAATATCGCAGAATTAGACATGACACCAAACCTTGCCAAAATCAGCGCCCGCAATTTCAATTTCTATTACGGGAAATTTCATGCATTGAAAAACGTCAATCTCGATATTCCGGAGCGGCAGGTTACGGCCTTCATCGGACCGTCCGGCTGCGGAAAATCGACATTGCTGCGTACCCTCAACCGAATGTATGACCTTTACCCGGGCCAGACCACCAGCGGGGAATTGCTACTTGATGGCAAGAACATCCTAGACAAGACCGTGGACGTGAACCTGCTGCGCGCACGGGTTGGGATGGTATTCCAGAAACCCACGCCGTTCCCGATGTCAATCTATGACAACATCGCGTTCGGGGTAAAGCTCTACGAACGCCTGTCCCGGTCCGAAATGGGCGATCGCGTGGAATGGGCGCTCCGGAAAGCGGCCCTTTGGGACGAAGTGAAAGACATCCTTGGTCAAAGTGGCCTTTCATTATCTGGGGGTCAGCAGCAACGCCTTTGCATTGCCCGAAGCGTAGCAGTTAAGCCCGACGTGGTACTACTTGATGAACCTACCTCCGCGCTCGACCCGATTTCGACCGCAAAGATCGAGGAACTGGTGTATGAACTTAAGTCAGACTACACAATCGTAATCGTCACCCACAATATGCAGCAGGCCGCGCGGGTTTCGGATTTCACCGCGTACATGTATCTGGGAGAGTTACTTGAAGTTGGCAAGACCGACGTGATTTTCACCAACCCCACACAAAAGGCAACGGAAGACTACATCACCGGGAAGTTCGGCTAATGAGGGATCAACGTCCAGTTAAACCCCACCGGTAAACACGGTCGCACAAATCTCCAAGGATCAATCGGCTGCCTTGGTTTTTACGCGGCCGCCGCAATCTTCACGGACGCGGCGATGTGCTCTGCCCATTTTCGCGCCTGAGCTTCGGACTCTGACTCAACCATTACTCGGATCAGCGGTTCCGTCCCGGACGGGCGCAACACGATACGCCCAGCCTCACCCATTTCGGCCTTAGCTTCTTCCTCGGCCTCAAGCACAGTCGACGCCGCCGCAAGATCAATGCGCCTACCAATAGGTACATTGATCATCACTTGTGGATAGAGGACCAAGTCCCGAGTGAACTCGGCCAAGCTCGTCCCACTGTCACGCATGGCATGAAGCACCTGGAGCGCGGAGATAATGCCGTCGCCCGTGGTGTGCTTGTCTAGACACAGTATGTGGCCCGACGTCTCGCCGCCGAGTTGCCAGTTCTTCTGCTGCATAAGCTCGAGCACGTGACGATCGCCGACCTTGGCGCGCGCAAAGGGCGTATTCATGCGTGCGAGCGCACGCTCCATGCCCAGGTTAGTCATGAGGGTGCCAACCACTCCGCCCTTCATGTAGCCCGTTTGAGTCCGATGACGTGCAATTGCGTACACCAGTTGGTCGCCATCAAAAATACGTCCATCGCGATCGGCCATCATGAGGCGATCGCCATCGCCATCTAATGAAATACCGAAATCGGCATGCTTTTCCAAGACCGCGTTGGTGAGCGAACCGGTATGGGTCGCACCGCACTCCAGATTGATATTGAGGCCATTGGGTGAGCCCCCTACGGTAATGACTTCCGCGCCAAGCTCGTGCAAGACATGCGGGGCGACGTGGTAAGTAGCCCCATGGGCACAGTCGACCACAATCCGCAAACCTCGCAGGTCCTTGTCGAATGGGAAGGTGGACTTGCAGAATTCAATATAGCGCGCCGCCGCATCCTCAATTCGACGCGCGCGACCAAGCTGACGCGCGGGGACGGTATCCAACGGATGTCCCAATAGGGTCTCAATCGCCACTTCGGTTTCATCCGGCAATTTCTGGCCACCCGAAGAGAAAAACTTGATGCCGTTATCCTCAAAGGGGTTGTGCGAGGCGGAAATGACCACGCCCGCCTGCAAGCGTAGCGCACGTGTCAGATAGGCCACGGCGGGCGTGGGTAACGGGCCGGTGACCTGAACGTTCACCCCCGCTGCCATCAACCCGGCCTGAAGCGCCGTTTCGAGCATGTAGCCCGAAATCCGCGTATCCTTGCCGATCAATACGGTCGGGTTCTCGTCCCCTGCCAGTCCGCTACGATCGCTTGCCAACACCTTGCCGGCGGCATAGCCCAGATGCATTACAAATTCCGGCGTGATTGGCGCTTTGCCGACCCTCCCCCGTATGCCGTCGGTGCCAAAGAATTTACGTGTCACGTCTCGTTTCCTCCCTCTACTGCATTCCAGATTGCTAGCGCATCTCTCGTTGCGGCCACGTTATGAACCCTCAATATGCGTGCACCTTTGGCGACCGCGAGCACATGTGCTGCAACGCCTGCATATTCCCTTGCATCGACGGGCCGTCCAGTCAATGCGCCAAGCATGGACTTCCGTGATAGCCCGGTCAGGATCGGAACGTCCATTTCCTGAAAGTCCTTCAAATGGCGAAGCAATTCGACATTGTGCGCCAGCGTTTTTCCAAAACCAAAGCCGGGATCGATCACCAGCCGCTCGCGCACAATACCGGCGTTCTCACACGCCTGAACACGATGGGCAAGAAATAACTTCACTTCAGCCACCACATCCTCATAGACGGGTTGCCGTTGCATTGTTTGCGGATCGCCCTGCATATGCATAATGCATACCGCCGCATCACCGTGTGCGACGACCGCCAGCGCTTCGGGCGATTTAAGGGCCTCCACATCATTTATCATAGCTGCGCCAGCCTCGATCGCCGCTTTCATGATGAAAGGCTTCCGCGTATCGACCGACACCGGAATTCCTTTCGCCACGAGTGCATGCAAAACCGGCTGGATTCGACGCCATTCCTCATTTTCATCGACCGATGCGGCACCCGGTCGCGTCGATTCACCCCCGATATCCAGAATATCGGCACCCTGGCTACGCAAATTGAGGGCGTAAGCAACTGCAATTTCGGAAGTGGGCAGCATACCACCATCCGAAAAGGAATCCGGCGTGAGATTGACCACGCCCATGATAAGTGGACGCGCCAGATCTAGACGGTATTTTCCAGCAAGAAGAAATCGCATGGGACCAGCGAGCAACAAAAGCCCCAACGGGCCACTGCTTATGCCTCTTGCGCAGGTTGGGTCGTCGGCGCCGGGGCCGATGGCTTATCGCCGCCGCTTGAAGGAGAATAGGGCACGGGGGCAGGCTTCGGCGGGCGGGGGGCGATTCCCGCCATGATGTCGTCGATCTGCTCGGCATCGATGGTTTCCCATTCAAGCAGCGCCTTCGTCATTGCTTCGATCTTGTCGCGATTGTCTTCAATGATCTTGCGTGCGCGCCCATATTGTTCGTCGACGATACGGCGGATTTCCGCGTCGACCTTCTGCATGGTTGCCTCAGACACATTCTTGTGGGTCGTAATCGCGCGGCCAAGAAAGACCTCTCCTTCTTCCTCACCATATACCATGGTACCGAGGCTGTCCGACATCCCCCACTGGGTGACCATACGGCGCGCCAGATCGGTGGCACGCTGGAAGTCATTCGATGCGCCGGTGGTCATCTGGTGCATAAAGACCTCTTCAGCGATGCGCCCGCCAAACAACACAGCAATGCTCGACAGGATGCGTTCCTTATCCATACTGAAGCGATCTTCGGTGGGCAACTGCATGGTGACCCCTAATGCACGTCCCCGGGGGATGATGGTAACCTTATGCACTGGATCACTCTTCGGCACCAGTTTCGCCACTACGGCGTGACCGGACTCGTGATACGCTGTATTCTTGCGCTCTTCCTCGGGCATCACCATAGAGCGGCGCTCTGCGCCCATGATGATCTTGTCCTTGGCACGTTCAAAATCTTCCATATCGACCAGGCGCTTGTTTCCTCGCGCAGCGAATAGGGCCGCTTCATTCACGAGATTGGCAAGATCCGCACCTGAAAACCCGGGCGTGCCGCGGGCCAGAATATCGGGTTTCACATCGGGGGCAATCGGAACCTTGCGCATGTGCACCAAGATGATTTGCTCGCGGCCACGAATGTCCGGCAACGGCACGACAACTTGACGATCGAAGCGGCCCGGCCTCATTAGCGCTGGGTCGAGCACATCCGGACGGTTGGTGGCGGCGATCACAATCACGCCTGCGGTGCCCTCGAATCCATCCATTTCGACGAGTAGCTGGTTAAGCGTCTGTTCGCGCTCGTCATTCCCTCCACCCAGGCCTGCGCCGCGTTGGCGCCCTACCGCGTCGATTTCGTCGATGAAAATGATACATGGCGCCGATTTCTTGGCCTGCTCGAACATGTCGCGTACCCGCGCCGCACCCACGCCAACAAACATCTCGACAAAGTCGGAACCCGATATGGAGAAAAACGGCACCTTGGCTTCCCCGGCGATGGCCCGAGCCAACAAGGTCTTACCCGTACCGGGGCTCCCGACCATGAGCACACCGCGAGGAATTCGCCCCCCTAGCTTCTGGAACTTTGATGGATCCTTGAGAAAGTCAACCAACTCGGAGACCTCTTCCTTGGCCTCGTCACAACCGGCCACGTCGGCAAAGGTCACCTGATTGTTGGCCTCATCGAGCATGCGCGCCTTGCTCTTGCCAAACGAAAAGGCACCGCCCTTACCGCCCCCCTGCATCTGCCGCATGAAGAACACCCAGACTCCAATTAGAAGCAGCATCGGGAACCACGACACAAAAATACTCATCAGCATGGAAGGCTGCTCTTCCGGCTTGGCCTCTACGGAAACATTGTTCTTCAGCAGGTCAGAAACCAGCCAGGGATCGTTCGGGGCATAACTGGTAAAAGGCCGGTTATCGGTTCGCACGCCCTTAATCACATTGCCTTCAATGGTAACCTTGGCTATTTCACCATTCTTCACTTCATCCATGAATTGGGAATACGGAACCTGGCCTTGGCTGGCCTGGTGCATCCCCAACTGGTTGAACACCGTCATCAGCACCACGGCAATGATGACCCATATGGCGATGTTCTTGGCAAGATTGTTCACATACACTCCTTAAAGGGTTTGTCGCCCATTTAGACTCATTCTAAGCCTGCTCGGCCAATTTGGCTACACCGCGAGCCACAAGATAATTTTCCAGGCTTTCATCCCGCGATGCTTCGGGCTTGCGTGTTACCACTTGGCAAAAAGACACCCTCACCTGTCTGAAGTAGTCTTCAAACCCTGAACCTTGAAATACTTTGACGACAAACACGCCGTTGGGGTTCAGCCATTTAACGGCGAAATCCAGCGCCAATTCAGCCAGCGCGTAATGCTTCGCCTGATCCGCGTCCTTTACCCCCGATAAATTGGGGGCCATATCGCTCAATACAAGGTCCACCTTGTGTCCTTGAAGGGCAGATTCCAACTCTTTTAGGCCGGCATCGCTCGCGAAGTCTCCCCGAATCAAGCTGACGCCGGCAAGCGGCGGTGTCTTCAACAGATCAATTCCAATCACCTTTCCCTTGCTCCCCACCTTCTTGGCCGCCACTTGGCACCAGCCCCCGGGTGCCGCGCCGAGATCCACAATCGTCATGCCAGGCCTTAGCAGGTGGTCCCGCTCGTCCAGTCCCAGCAGCTTGTAGGCTGCGCGAGAGCGGTACCCCTCCTTGCGCGCTTGCTTGACAAATGGATCATGCACGTGGCGGTCTAGCCACCACGGATTGCTCGTCTTAGCACGTTTCATCGGCTAAAATTCTCGGCTTATTAAGTATGGAACCACCATGATCGAGCTTACCGCCACGCAGCGCCAGCACCTAAGAGCGCTGGCACATCCCAAGCAACCGGTCGTCATGATCGGGGATAAGGGCCTAACAGCGCCCGTGCTCAAGGAAATAGAGCGCGCTCTGACCAGCCATGCGCTCATCAAAATCAAGGCGGCATCCGACGAACGAGGCATGCGGGAGGCCTGGCTTAAGGAAATCTGTATCAAACTGGGCGCGTCGCCGGTGCAGCATCTTGGCAAGATTTTGGTCATTTACCGCCCATCCGAAACAGCGGATATTATCTTAGCGGGCTAAATCCTGCCTCCCGACGAGCCAAGCGCCCAGCAGGCTCTCGATCAAGAAAACGATGCTGGACACGCCATGCCACGCGACAAAGTGACTCTTGAAGGCACTTTCCATCACCGCGTGCGGCAGCGCTTTGTCCTTGAGCGCCTGCATGACGGGTTGGATGCCGAATTGTTGACCCAAGGTGAGCAGCAGCATCGCCAGCACAACCCAGAAGAAACTGCGTTTTAAAGCCTGAAGGCCTTCGCGCCCCAGGCGAAAAATCAGCAGATAGACCCCTGCGATGATGCCCACCCAGGCAATCCATCTAAACAAGACGCCAGCAAGGTTGCCCGCGAGTTGGTAATTATCAGGCAGGCTCGAAAACAGGCTCGGTGCGGCAATGAAACCGATCGCCCACATCCCACCGACCCAAAGTACGAGCAACAGCGAAGCCAAGCCATCCGCAATCCGCTTCATCATTCGTATCGTACATCCAACACTTCATACTTGCGCACGCCACTTGGTGCCTGGACATCCGCCATGTCGCCCGCATGCTTCCCGATCAGTGCACGTGCGATCGGGGAGGACACTGATATCTTGCATAGTTTGATATCCGCTTCATCTTCGCCCACGATCTGATAGGTCACGGCATCCCCGGAATCCAGATCTTCCAATTCGACCGTCGCGCCAAACACGATGCGGCCATCCACATCGAGCTCGGCCGGATTGATGATCTGGGCGTTGGAAAGCTTACTCTCGATATCCTGAATCCGGCCTTCGATGAAGCCCTGGCGTTCCTTAGCCGCATCGTACTCCGCATTTTCAGAAAGGTCGCCGTGTGAACGCGCTTCCGCAATTGCGGCGATCACACTCGGCCGGTCCACCGTTTTCAGGCGATGCAATTCCTTGCGAAGCCACGCGGCGCCGCTAACAGTCAAGGGAACTTTGTTCATTGCGTTTTACCTCGCTAGAGCGATGATTCACTGCAGAGATTGGTGCAGCGCTTGAAGTCCATAGACCTGCAATTCCTGGGTGTGCTGCATCCCAAGACAGGCCGCGCGCGCTCCTGCAAGGGTAGTGAAGTACGTTACCCGTCGGGCAAGCGCTTCGGCACGAATCGAGAATGAATCCTTGACGGCCCGCTTGTCATCCACCACGTTGACAATCAGACTCACTTCGCCATTCTTAATCATATCAACAATATGGGGCCGCCCCTCCGCCACCTTGTTGACGATAGTCGCGGCAATCCCTGCGTCGATAATCGCCTGGCCCGTGCCACTCGTTGCCAGAATGGAAAAGCCTAGGCCCGCCAAATTGCGCGCCACCTCAACCGCGCCGGGTCTGTCGGCAGGACGCACGCTGATGAAAGCGCGCCCCCCCGTTGGCAACACTTCTCCAGCGGCCAATTGAGCTTTGACAAACGCCTCACCGAAAGTGCGTCCGACGCCCATGACTTCGCCGGTAGATTTCATTTCCGGTCCGAGCAGCGAATCCACGCCGGGAAATTTGCGGAACGGGAACACCGCTTCCTTCACGGAGAAATACGGCGGGATCCGCTCCTTCGTCACCCCTTGGCTTTGCAGCGTTTGGCCCACCATGCAACGCGCCGCCACCTTTGCCAAAGGTACGCCAATTGCCTTGGAAACGTAGGGCACCGTGCGCGATGCGCGCGGATTCACTTCAAGAACGAAGATCGTCGTACCCTGGACCGCGAACTGGACGTTCATCAATCCAACGACACCCAGGGCTTTGGCCATCGCGACTGTCTGACTGCGCAACTCGTCCTGCAATTTGACGGACAAGCTATAAGGTGGCAAGGAGCACGCCGAGTCGCCCGAGTGCACGCCAGCCTGTTCTATATGCTCCATGATGCCTCCAATCAGCACATCCTTGCCGTCGGATATTGCATCCACATCCACTTCGATTGCATCGTTTAGGAAGCGGTCGAGCAAGACTGGAGAATCGTTGGACACCTTGACGGCTTCTGTCATGTAACGGCGCAGGTCGGCCTCTTCGCGCACGATTTCCATGGCCCGCCCGCCCAATACATATGAAGGCCGGACGACTAACGGGTATCCGATCTCCTCAGCATGATGTATGGCTTCCTGCGGATCGCGCGCAGTCCGATTTGGCGGCTGTCGCAATTTCAGATCATTTATCATTTGCTGGAAACGCTCACGGTCTTCAGCGCGGTCGATGGCATCCGGGCTGGTACCGATAATCGGCACCCCATTTCGTTCTAGTTCCCGTGCCAACTTCAGGGGCGTTTGGCCGCCATACTGCACGATCACGCCAGAGGGCTTTTCAACCCGCACAATTTCCAGTACATCTTCCAGGGTCAGGGGCTCGAAGTAGAGCCTGTCCGATGTGTCGAAGTCCGTGGAGACCGTTTCCGGATTGCAGTTGACCATGATTGTTTCATAGCCATCTTCCTTAAGGGCAAAGGAAGCATGCACACAACAATAGTCAAATTCTATCCCCTGGCCGATGCGATTGGGACCCCCGCCCAACACCATGACTCTCTTCCGCGTGCCGGGATTGGACTCGCACTCTTCCTCATAGGTTGAGTACATGTAGGCCGTTTGCGTGGAGAACTCGGCGGCGCAGGTATCAACGCGCTTGAACACCGGATGCACGCCAAACGCCCAGCGTCTTGCGCGAACCGCATGCTGATCGGTACCCAACAGGCGGGCGAGCCTGCGATCGGAGAAACCCCGCCGCTTAAGGCGCAACAGTTCATCCTTGCCCAGGCTGCTCAACGTGCGCGACTGCAATTCCATTTCGATCTCAACGAGTTCATGAATTTGCGCCAGGAACCAGGGATCGATCTGAGTCTGTCTGTGGATCGCCTCGAAGCTCATTCCGATGCGGAATGCGTCTGCCACATACCAGATCCGTTCTGGTCCGGGATTTCCAAGCTCCGCTTCGATCTCGTCCTTGTCCGTTGTTTTTTCGTCAAAGCCGTCCACGCCCACTTCCAGTCCCCGCAAGGCCTTCTGCATCGACTCCTGAAATGTTCTTCCAATCGCCATGACTTCACCCACGGACTTCATTTGCGTGGTCAGACGATCGTTCGCTTGGGGAAACTTTTCGAAGGCGAAGCGCGGAACTTTTGTTACGACGTAATCGATGGAAGGCTCGAAGGACGCCGGGGTTGCACCTCCAGTAATGTCGTTCCTAAGTTCGTCGAGCGTATAACCGACCGCGAGCTTGGCAGCCACCTTGGCGATAGGAAAGCCAGACGCCTTGGATGCGAGAGCGGACGAACGCGATACCCGCGGATTCATTTCGATCACCACCATGCGCCCATCCGCCGGATTGATCGAAAACTGAACATTAGAGCCCCCCGTATCCACACCGATTTCGCGCAAGACCGCCAGTGAGGCATCGCGCATGATCTGGTATTCCTTGTCCGTTAGCGTCTGCGCCGGAGCCACCGTGATCGAATCACCGGTGTGCACGCCCATGGGATCAAAGTTTTCAATGGAACAGACGATGATGCAGTTGTCATTCCGATCCCGCACCACCTCCATTTCATATTCTTTCCAGCCGATCAGCGATTCCTCGATCAGGAGTTCATGGGTTGGCGACGCTTCCATGCCACGGGTACATATCTCGACAAACTCGTCCATATGATAGGCGATGCCACCTCCCGTCCCGCCCATGGTGAAGGACGGCCGGATGATGACTGGAAAGCCAATGCCTGCCTGCACTTGCTTAGCTTCTTCCATGCTGTGTGCGATCGCGGAGCGCGCCGAGCCGAGCCCAATCTTGGTCATGGCCTGTTTGAACTTCTCGCGGTCCTCGGCCTTGTCGATGGACTCCTTCTTTGCGCCAATCATCTCCACACGGAATTGATCGAGCACGCCGTGCTTTGCCAGATCCAGGGCACAGTTGAGTGCGGTCTGCCCGCCCATGGTTGGCAGCAGGGCCTCTGGGCGCTCCTTCTCAATGATCTTAGCAATCACCTGCCAGGTGATTGGCTCAATATAGGTCACGTCCGCCATCTCCGGATCGGTCATGATGGTTGCGGGATTGGAGTTAACCAATATGACGCGGAACCCCTCTTCCTTCAGCGCCTTGCAGGCCTGTGCCCCGGAGTAATCGAACTCACATGCTTGCCCAATGATGATGGGACCCGCGCCGATGATCAGGATGCTTTTTATGTCGGTTCTTTTCGGCATGTCAGCGGTGTTTCTTTTGCATCATCGACACAAATCGGTCAAACAGATA
>JBKQNQ010000108.1:0-3356 GCA_052145875.1 Thiobacillaceae bacterium | reverse complement strand
GAATCTACAGATACAGCGGCGGTTATGGTGCCCCCGCCCAAATGCACCGTGCGTTTAGGCATCTGCGCCGTACTTTTGGTTGGGCAACTCTCTACTCTGTGCCGCAACGCCCCTGCGCTATTGTTAGACGTATTAGAGGGTCAATAACCACAGCTGATGCGCATTTATAGCATGCGCATCGGTTGTCGCGCCGCCGCGAGTGCCGACGCGGCGACGGAGATTATTAGATAACCCATTGATTTCATTTCGCTGCGAGGGCCGAGCCGCTTCCCTGGCCTTCAACCCGCTGGGGGCGACGACGCTGCACAGCCCCCGGGGCTCGCTCCCGACTGCCTGCAGATACACAGCCCGGACACCCTCAGCCATATGTTGTCCGTCCCATACGGGCCTACTACTGTGAGCGCACGTGCTAGGCATCCAATAGGCCGCACGGGGGGCGCCAATGTTCAGCATTGCCCAGAAGGCAGTGGGCGATACGATGCACCAGCCGGAGCCAGGGTTGGCTCCAGAAGAGCTCATCGCGCGGGCGGTAAATCTGCGCGCAGCTTTGCGGGACGAGCAGGCCGCAGCGGAGAAGCGCGGCGTGTATTCGCCAGAGATGCACGAGGCTTTCAGGAGGGCGGGGTTCTACCGGACGCTGCAGCCGCGGCGCTACGGAGGTTACGAATTCGACGTTCCGACCTTCGCCCGTTTGATCATCGAGGTTGCGCGCGGGTGTCCGGGGAGTGGCTGGTGCCTGTGTCTGGGAGCAGGCCACGCACTGAATGTGGCCCAGCTGTTTGGCGAACGCGCGCAAGCTGAGGCCTTTGGCCACGACGGGCACTTTGTGGCAGCGGCCCGCGCCCTGCCTTCCGGGACTGCAATCCGAGCGGATGGTGGTTGGCGACTGGATGGCACCTGGGATTATTGCTCTGGCGCGCCCTACTCAACTCACGTCCTCGTGGGCGTGCAGATCGCCGGAGAAGAGGCTGATGGCGGGGCTTCCCAGGCAGGGGTCGCGCTGGTGCCGCGATCCCAATGGACGATGCTGGATAATTGGGGCGACTTCATCGGCATGCGCGCAAGCGGCTCCAACAGCGTGCAGATGGACGGCGCATGGATACCGGCGTACTGCCTGGTGAGGGAAGACTTCTTCGCTCCGAACATCGCCCATGGTACCGCCGGCGCCCAACTGCACGGCAATTCGATGTACGCGGGCGGGATCCTCGGGTTCTTTCAGATCGAAATCAGCTCAATTTTGGTGGGTCTCGGCTACGCGGCTTTGGATGAATACGAAACCATCATTCGCGGCCGCAATGGCTTCGGGCCCAATGCGGTACTGCGATGGAGGCACCCGGATTACCAGCGCGCTTACGGGATAGCGCTGGGCAAGGTGGAGGTGGCGCGCCATGCCGTCATGGGATCCGCCCATGAATATATGGAACTGGCCAAGTTGAGCTTGCAAGGTAAGCGCAGATACTTGCGCTCCGATGACATGCGTCTTCAAGCCGGGCTGCAGCATGCGGCGCAACTCGTAAGTGAGGCAGTGGACATACTTTTTCGCTCCGCCCAGACAACTGCCGTGGCAAAAAATGGGGCGCGGATGCAGCGCTATTTTCGCGATATCTCTATGGCGCGTACCAACCCGGGACTGCATTTCGAGCTAAAGGCGGCCGATCTGACCCGGCAACTGTTCGAAGAAAGCGATTAACTCCTGACAGGTAAACCGGCATGATCAATCCACAGCAGATTCGCGGGATTCAGGGTTCGCAAAAGGCATCGAGCTCTGGCTGCGCAATCCCTGTACCCGAACCCGATCTCACGCCAGAGGAGATGATCCGCCGCGCCGTGGCGATGCGCCAGACGCTGCGTGATCGTCAAGCAGCGACCGAAAAAGCCGGCCGTATACTTGATGAGACCAATGATGAGTTCGTCAAGGCAGGGTTCTACCGCGTCGTGCAGCCCCGACGATTTGGCGGTTACGAATTCGATCTGCAGACCTATATCAAGGTCATGAGCGAAGTGTCGCGCGGGTGCCCTTCAAGCGGTTGGGTGTTGGCACTGACCTCAGGGCATCCCATCATTCTCGCGGATCATCCTGAACAGGCGCAGATCGAAGCGTACGGGAGTGACGGGGAATATCGTTGCCCGTCTTTGGGATCGCCCATCACCGTACAGGTCGTGCCGGGCGGATATATGGCAACGGGTTTCTGGGATTTTGCCTCCGGATGCGACATCGCCACTCACATCATGGTGAGCGGCCTGATTCCGCAGGAGGCCGCCCCGCCCAAGCCGGTCCTGATGCTGGTCGATCGCAAGGATTACAAGATCATCGACAATTGGGATATGGCGGGCATGCAAGGCACCGGATCACGCCGCGTGACGGTTGAAAACCTGTTCATCCCTGAGCACCGCGTTTCCCCACTGGCGATGTGGGTGGGTGCATCGGGCAAGAAGGTCCACCCCAATCCGATGTACAACGGCCGCAAGGCCGCGTTCTTCATGATCGAAGGCGGTGCCGTGTTGATGGGCACCGCGCGTGGCATGCTCGATCTGTACGACGAGCTGTTGCGCAACAAGCCGATGCGCTTTTCCCCCAAGACAAAGCTCATGGAGCATCAGGAATTCCAGCACTATTTCGGTATATGCCAGGCGTTGCTGGACAGTGCTGATGCGGCTATTTTCAAGGCGGTAAAAGATTACAGCGACGCGTGCACTGCACAGTCAGAGGGCGGCATCGAATTCTCCGAAGAGGAGGACCGCCGGATATTCCTAATGGTCCAGCAGGGCACCCGTCTTGCCTTCGAGGCTGCAGATCGCATCTTCACCACTGCTGGCACTCAGATCGCCCAAAGCAAGGCGATGCTCGGTCGCTACTATCGCGATATCGCCGTTCAGCGAACGCACTTCACACAACAGCTAGACCGCACCGCTGTGAATTTTGCGCGCATTCATTTCGGATACCCGGCCTTGTCGCCGTTCTGACAAGGATACGAGCATGCCTCCGGAAGAGATGCTGTCCCGCATCCGCGAGACGTTCAAGCAGCGACGGGGCTATTGGAACGAAGACTGGGAACGCCTGCTGCATGTCAATGCGCCCTATGTGGCGGCCTACCTCGAGCTGTCAGCATACACGGCCGAGCGTGGTAGCCTCACGCCCAAGTTGCGCGAGTTAATTTATGTGGCTACCAATTGTTCGCCGACGCACTTCTTCGAACGGGGCTTGCGACAGCATGGGCGCTTCGCGAGGGACTGCGGCGCTTCGCTCGAGGAGTTGATCGCGGTGGCGATGATTGTGAGCACGGTGGGTGTGCAAACCTACCTGCTCGGGGCATCAATCCTTGAAGAACTGGCTCCCGGTACACTGTCCACTGGCG
>JBKQNQ010000107.1:0-16502 GCA_052145875.1 Thiobacillaceae bacterium | reverse complement strand
CCCCATCATCGCCGGTCCAGTAACCGGTACAAACGGCGTCAATAGTCAGTGGGTCCAGGTCAACATGAACTGGCCGTCATACACCGACCCCAATCCTGGCCTTGTGAGCTTGGTACGGGCCAATCAGGCACTTGTCCAGTTTTCGGGCAGCAGCCCGACTGATCCCGCCGCCCAAAATGCCGGCCTGATAAACACATACAACGGAGTGGTAAGCCAGATCAATTTTGCGAATGCTGATTTCAATACAACGGTCTGGCCGGTTAACGGCAATAACGTGGTATGGGGCAACATATACGGTGTGCGTCCCACCACTCCATTATTCAGTGCGACGTCTGCCTACCAGGACAACTTTGCAGCAAGTTTCAACGGATACATCTACATTCCCTACAGCGGCGAATGGAACTTGGGCGTGCTGGTCGACGACGGATTTAGCTTCACGCTCAATGGGGCAAATAGCCAGAGCCTATCTATAGAGCGTGATGGCGAGGCGCCGCCCAACGTGGTGAGTTATGCCAGCAACCTCGATTTGGCCCAGGGCATCTACAGCTACAGCATGATTGGATACAACCATTTGCAAGCCGGGGTGCTGTCATTGGAGTGGTGGTCCTCCAATGACCCGACCTGGAAGGTCGTTGCGGGTGCGGATCTGTATACCTCGGCTAGCGCAGTACCGGAACCGCCCCAGCTCGGGTTGATGTTAACTGCGCTCGGCGTAATCGCATTCGTGGCGCGCAAGCGCTTTTGACCGGTGGGCTAGATGCGGTTTGTGCATTTTGCACCAATCTAATCGGGCAACTTCACCGGGAGCATAATCGCCATCTGATACCAATAAGAATGACGCGCCAACTCTATTTGCCGGTTGCAGGGAAGTTGATTGCGGCCCATTTGTTCGCCGTGTTATGGGTGACGTTCAGCATTTATGTTGCTCAGCCCTGGTTGCATGATTTATTCGGGTTAATTCCCGTCTGGTTAGCAATTCTGGTTACCACTGGCATAGCCTTTCTCCCCGGTTATGTCTTCGCCTTTGTCTTTGTCAGCCTGCTGCTCGATCGACGTCCAGTCCCGTCGCTGAACAGGGAATTCCCGGCATTGTCAGTGTTGGTCGCTGCCTACAATGAGCAGGATACGATCGCCACAACCCTTCATTCGATCGTCAGCCAGCGTTATCCCGCTCCGCTCGAAATCATTCTGATTGACGATGGGTCCAAAGACCGCACGGTGGAAATCGCACAGAATCTGAGTATTGCGAATTTGCAGATCATTAGGATCCCAAGGAACGGTGGCAAGGCACATGCGTTGAACGCGGGGCTGGCCATTGCAACGCACCCTATTGTTGTCACGATTGATGCCGATACTCACCTCTACAAGCAAGCAATGCTGCGGTTGGTCGCCCGCTATCTTGCCGATCCGCCGGGAACGGTCGCCGTAGCCGGTGCGATCCACGTGCGAAATTCGCGTGACAACTGGATTACCCGAATTCAGGAGTGGGATTACTTTCACGGCATTGCCGTAATCAAGCGGGTACAGAGTCTGTACCAGGGCGTCTTGGTCGCACAGGGCGCATTCTCGCTTTATACCCGTGAAGTCCTGCAGAACGCCGGGGGGTGGCCTGAATGTGTGGGCGAAGATATTGTGCTGACCTGGGATCTGCTGGTTAAGGGGTATCGGATCGGGTATGCAGAGGATGCGGTTGTTTTTACGCGGGTACCGAATACCTTCCGGCAGTATTATCGCCAACGCAAGCGTTGGGCACGCGGACTGATTGAGGCTTTCAAACACCATCCAAGAATCCTCGCGACGTTTCGGCTTAACTCAACCTTTATCTATCTGAACCTGCTCTACCCATTTATCGATGCATCCTATCTTTTTTTCTTCGTGCCTGGCATCGTTGCTGCGTTCATGGGGTATTTCTATCTGGCAGGGATCATGACGTTGCTGCTGTTGCCACTTGGGCTGCTCAACAACCTGCTGATGCTTGCCATTCAAAAGCGCATGTTTACAAGCCGAAAGCTTGGCATTCGTCGTAACTTTCTCGGGTTTTTGGCCTACATGCTATTCGGACAGCTGGTTATGGCGCCAGCCTCTGTCATGGGGTATGCAAGCGAATTCATCAGCCTGCGAAAGAGCTGGGGAACAAAATGAGGCTGCACAATTTGTTTTTGGCGCTCACGTTGGCGCTAGGATCTTGTTGCGGCATTGATGCACGGGCGTCCGACGAACCTGGAGGGGATGTCCGAGCCGGACGGGGCCTCTTGGCCGCAGGACATCCGGCGCAGGCCAAGGCGCAATTCGAAGCCGCACTTTCAAATGCCGAGATTTCCCCGGGGGACCGCTTTGCTGCACTGATGGGACTGGGCCGCGCCGAGCTGTGGCTGGGGTCTTACCGAACGGCACACAATATCTTCGACATGGCAAAGGAGCTTGCTCAAACGGATGCTGACATGAAAGCAGCAGAAACGGGATTGGCGAAGGCGCTTAACGCGCTGGACTACCCACGGCAGGCCCAAGCGGTGGTATTGCCTTTTGCAAAGGGAACGCTGGATGCCAGCATCGAGGTGCTCAAAGCGCAGCGTGCCTTGGGTTGGCAGGATCAGAGCCCGGAGTACCTCGCGGCGGTACCTGCCGTCAACCCAGAGAGCAGGCTTGGAGGAGACCTTAGGCAACTCAGGGACGATGCGGATTACGCCCTGTCGCGCCGCGTGGAAGCGGGGTTTGAATATCAGCACGACAGTGATGACTTGACTGTGTCGGGAGTGAGTACCGGCATAAGTCTGCCTGATACTCTGGATCGGCAATTTACACGCTTTGGAGTGGATGCCCACACCTGGCGAGCCGATGACGGTATTCAATCCAGCCGGGTGTCGACTCTGGACGTAAAGTGCTCCACACGGTTGGGAGATGACCATAACCTGGATTTGGCCGCAGGTCCGGGTGAGACGGGCGGTTGGACGTTCTATCAGGGTCGGCTGGGGTGGGAGTATCGGCCAAGCGACGTTCTGGGCGCGTTTGCGTCGGCGGAACGCGCCCCGATCATTACCCCAGTGGCGCTTGCAGATCACATCCTGGTCAACACCTATACGCTTGGAACCAGTTTGCGTCCAGGTGATCATTGGTACTTGCTGCCTTCCTTGTATCATCAGGACTTCACCGACGCGAACCGACGTGATGGCGGGGTGGTGCGGTTAGTGGTGAGCCCCTATGACATTGCTGACACCGCCCGGGCATTGGGCGCTGAGCTCTACTTGCGGACCTATCGCAGTACCTTGCCAGGGGGGGGAATGGGCTATTTCAATCCCGGCACTTTTCGTGAGGCGCAGATCAGCCTGATTGGCGTGCAGGGTTTGTCACAGGACTGGAAACTCCGCGCCAAGGCGGGGGGCGGGAGCCAAACAGTGGATGGCCAGACCAGTCCGATTTACCTGGTGGATCTTTCCCTGGAGGGTCGCTTGCCAGCCAATGGCCGGATGTCAGGTAGCCTGGGCCGGTCCTCCGTGTCATCACTGAGCGGGGGAGGATCTAACTATTGGGACAACTATTTTTTCCTGTCAATCGGCTTCCCCTTCTAAAACATCCCGTGCTCCTTGAAATCGGCCTGATATTCCCCACATAGCAAGTATTGTTTTCCGGGGAATACCATGCGATTCGACAAACTGACCAGTAAGTTCCAGCAAGCGCTGTCAGATGCTCAGTCCCTTGCGGTTGGCGGCGATCAGCAATTCATTGAGCCGCTGCACCTGATGGCGGCGTTGCTCTCGCAGGAAGAAGGAGGGGCCGCTTCGATTCTCGCCAAGGCCGGGGTGCATACGGCAGCGCTAAAGGCAGCCATCAGCCAGGCTCTGGGGCGTTTGCCCAAAGTCGAAGGCCACGGGGGCGAAGTCTCCATTTCGCGCGACCTAAACAATCTGCTCAATTTGACCGACAAGGAGGCTCAGCGGCGGGGTGACCAATACATATCCAGCGAGCTTTTTCTTCTGGCGGCATGGGATGACAAAGGTGAACTTGGGCGCCTGCTCAAGCAGCATGGCGCGGGCAAGGCCGCACTTGAGGAGGCCATCAATGCCATTCGGGGGGGCGAGTCCGTGAGTAATCCCGAAGCCGAGGGGCAGCGCGAGGCGCTAAACAAATACACATTGGACCTGACCGAGCGCGCTCGAGAGGGGAAGCTGGATCCGGTTATTGGCCGCGACGATGAAATCCGTCGCGCCATTCAAGTGCTGCAGCGCCGTACCAAAAACAACCCGGTCCTGATCGGTGAACCCGGCGTGGGCAAGACCGCAATCGTCGAAGGGCTGGCGCAGCGCATTGTCAACGGTGAAGTACCTGAAACGCTGAAGGACAAGCGGGTTCTGGTGCTGGATATGGCTGGCTTGCTGGCGGGCGCCAAGTATCGGGGCGAGTTCGAGGAACGCCTCAAGGCCGTGCTGAAGGAAGTGGCGCTGGATGAAGGCCGCATCATTCTTTTTATTGACGAACTGCACACGATGGTCGGTGCCGGGAAGGCCGAAGGCGCGATTGATGCCGGCAACATGCTAAAGCCCGCGTTGGCTCGCGGCGAACTTCATTGCATCGGTGCAACCACGTTGGACGAGTACCGCAAGTACGTTGAAAAGGATGCCGCACTGGAGCGGCGCTTCCAGAAGGTGCTGGTGGACGAGCCCAGCGTGGAGGACACCATCGCGATCCTGCGCGGCTTGCAGGAGAAATACGAGTTACATCATGGGGTTGAGATTACCGATCCCGCCATCGTGGCGGCGGCCGAGCTGTCGCATCGCTACGTTACTGACCGCTTTCTGCCGGACAAGGCAATTGACCTCATTGACGAGGCGGCAGCTCGGATCAAAATGGAGATCGATTCCAAACCCGAAGCGATGGACAAACTGGATCGTCGCCTGATTCAGCTAAAGATTGAACGTGAAGCGGTAAAAAAGGAGCGGGATGAGGCCTCGCAGCGGCGCCTTGCCATGCTTGAAGAGGAAATTCAGCGATTGGAGCGGGAATACGCCGACCTGGAAGAGATATGGAAAGCGGAAAAGGCGCAGGTGGCCGGCACCCAGCACATCAAAGAGGCCCTCGACCGCTCCCGCATCGAGATGGAAGAAGCCAAGCGTCGGGGCGATTGGCAGAAGATGAGCGAACTGCAATATGGGCGCATTCCCCAACTGGAGGCCCAGCTTAAACAAGCGCAAACGGCAGAAAGTGTAGGGCAACCTTCGTCAAAGCGGCTGTTACGCACTCAGGTGGACGCGGAGGAGATCGCCGAGGTGGTCAGCCGTGCCACCGGTATTCCGGTCTCGAAGATGATGGAGGGAGAACGTGACAAGCTGGTTCATATGGAAGACAATATCCATAAGCGGGTGGTGGGTCAGGACGAGGCGGTGCGCCTGGTGTCTGACGCAATCCGTCGTTCGCGCGCCGGCCTGTCCGATCCCAACCGGCCTTACGGCTCCTTCCTGTTTCTCGGGCCAACAGGGGTTGGCAAGACGGAGCTCTGCAAGGCACTGGCCGAATTCCTGTTCGATTCCGCGGACCATATGATCCGCATCGACATGAGCGAATTCATGGAGAAACATTCGGTGGCTCGGCTCATCGGAGCACCGCCGGGCTATGTGGGTTATGAGGAAGGCGGCTACCTCACCGAAGCCGTGCGCCGGAAACCGTACTCGGTCATTTTATTGGATGAGGTTGAGAAGGCTCACCCGGATGTGTTCAACGTCTTGCTGCAGGTGCTGGACGACGGTCGGATGACCGATGGCCAAGGCCGCACCGTCGACTTCAAGAACACGGTTATCGTGATGACCTCCAACCTGGGCAGCCAGATGATCCAGAGGATGGCCGGCGATGATTATCAGGTAGTGAAGCTGGCAGTGATGGGTGAGGTGAAAAATTATTTCCGTCCCGAATTTATCAACCGAATTGACGAAGTAGTCGTGTTCCATGCGCTGGGCGAGGCAGATATCGCCTCCATTGCACGCATCCAGCTAAAGTACTTGGAGCAGCGCGTCGCGCATTTGGAAATGAAACTCGACGTAACCGATGCGGCAGTTGCGGAGATCGCGAAAGCCGGTTTCGATCCGGTGTTTGGTGCACGGCCCCTTAAGCGCGCTATCCAGAGCCAAATCGAGAACCCAATGGCAAAGGAAATTCTTTCGGGGCATTTCGCAGCAAAGGACACAATTCGTGTCGATGCAAAGGGCGGGCAAATCGTATTCGAGAAAGCCTCTCAGCGAGAGGTCGCATCGTAACGCAGAGCCGCCCCGGCGCTCCGTTCTGACTGCTATAGCGTCTGGGTTCGGACCCGTTGCTTAGAGCTCGCCGTTGGCTGCGGCCCGCATCATGTCGTCCAGCTTTGCGCGTATGTCCTTGGCGGCGTCGCGCAGGTCGGGCGTGATGCCCATGGGTCTGCCCGCATAGTCTAGCCAGGTCACGTCCCAGTCCAGCGTCAGTACCCAGATGTTCTTGTCCGCGTCTTCCATGACCGTGATACGGCACGGCAGAAACACGGACATTTCTGGAATGAGCTTGAGCAGCTGTCTTCCTACGGCAATGTCGCAGAAACTGTAAACCTCCACCCGCGGCGCAGAGTCGTCGCCGAGCACCGCTCGGAAGTCCTTCCACATCAGGTTCGCGCCGACAAACTTAAAGTTGAGCGTGTTGGCTCTAAGCAAGAGTGACTGCACTACATCATCAAAACTCAAGCCGGGTTTGGCCTTGTACTTCACGGCCATGAAATTCATGGCTTCACGTGCGTCCACCCTCATCATATTGGCCATCAGTGGCATCGCCATTTGCAAATACCGCTTCTTCTCTTCCGGGCTGATGATGCGGCTCATCCCGTAGTCCTTGCGGGGTGGCGGCAGCGCCTCCTGTTGAATGATCGGGCCGTAGGGAGTGGGCACGGTCGTGATCCAGCCCCCCGCATCTAGCGATAAGGAAGGCGTGTTGCCATGGGCCGCGGCAGAGGGGGAGGGCGTGCCATCCCCGGGAGTCGGATCGGCAGCCTGGGCTAGTCCTGCTGCCGCCAGAAGTGTTAGGGCAGGGATGCGCATGGTGGTCTCCTCATGGTTCTATCAACGGATGCTAAGAGCTCGACTTCGTTGCGTCAACTCGCAGCAGCACGCGAACCTGCTCTACGAAGGTGATTCCAGATAACGGCGAATCCGGATGAATTCGGCCTCCATGTCGTCCAGAGCGGCAAGACTTGTGTTCAGGTCGTTGAGCTTAAGGGCCTGTTCCAGAAATCGCGCTTGTTCCCCTAAGGTCTGGGCCAGAACAGCGGCGGCCGCGCCACGCAGACTGTGGCATTTTTTCTCCGCAAGTGAGAAATCGTGACTTTCCAGTGCGCCATTCAAGTCCAGTAGCAGATTCTCGGTCGTGTCGATGAATACCCTGAGCATGTCACCAAGAATGAGGTCCTCGCCATTGAGGCGCAACCGAAGCTTGTCCAGGGCTAACGGCAGTTCAGCAGAAACGGAGGCAGGTGCGGTGCCGGTTTCGTTCGCGGGGCCTGCTGGATCTTCCCTTCCTGTCCTTAGCCAGCGATGCAAGATTGAATGCATGGCGCCTTCGAGGTGGGGTTTGCTCAGGAAATCGTTCATGCCCGCCTGCAGGCAGGTTTCTCGAAAACCGGGCACAACGTGGGCGGTAAGCGCGATGATGGGAACCAAATGGACCGCGCCTGGCATCGCTCGGATTGCATGAGTGGTGGCCAGGCCATCCATGCCGGGCATTTGCCAGTCCATGAAGACGATATCCCAGTTCGCATCCTGCTTAAGGCGATGGATTGCCGCATCGCCCGATTCCGCCACGTCAACCTCGAGACCGAGGGTGCGTAGCTGGTAGGAAAGAACCCTTTGGTTGACCGGATTGTCTTCCACCACGAGTGCGCGGCCACGAAACTGGGCGGGAAGTGCTTCACTTAAGGGCTGAGGCCGCGCCAAAATGCTACGCAGCGGTAACACAAGGGTGAAACGGGAGCCGCCAGGGGCGCCCGATGGGGGGCTTTGCACGTCAATGCTCCCCCCCATCATTGTCGCGAGCTCGCGACTGATGGCCAAGCCCAAGCCCGTCCCCCCGAAGCGTCGCGTGGTGGAACTGTCAGCCTGAGAAAACGCCTCAAATAAATGGCCCAGATTATCCGGTGCAATGCCAATCCCGCTGTCGGTGACGCTGATCCGATAAATACCCTCCTCCGGATTTTCAACCTGAATCCGAATTTCGCCAACCCGGGTGAACTTGAAGGCATTATCCACCAGATTAAGCAGTATCTGTCGCACACGGTGCGGATCGCCGAGCACACAGCACTGCAAGGCATCCAACCCGTCCAGCGTGAGCGACAGTTGCTTTTGCAACGCGCGAGGGCGGTAGAGACTGTTAATTTCGTCAAGCAGCGCCCGAAGGTCAAATGGAGCCTCCTCGAGTTGAAGTTTGCCGGCTTCAATCTTGGAGAAATCGAGCAAGTCGTTAATCACGGTCAGCAGACTGTCGGTTGATTGCTTAAGCGTAAGCGCATATTCCCGCTGAACAGCCGAATTCAACTGGGTTTTCAGCAGCAGATCGGTCATGCCCAAAATACCGTGCAAGGGGGTGCGAATTTCATGACTCACGTTCGCCAGGAACTCGCTCTTGGTGCGGGTCGCCAGCAACGCTGCATCACGTGCCTGCGCCATTGCGTGTTCCGCTTGTTTGCGGCCTGAAATATCCCGCATGATTGCTTGAATCACGGACTTGCCCGCCAACTGCATGGCATGCAATGCAATGTCAGCCGGAAACAGGGAGCCGTCAGCGCGTCGGCCGATCCATTCCATAAAGGCGTGCCCATCAGCTTTTGCCCGCCCGATCATCCGCGCGGCGTACGCCGCCGCCTCGTCCGAATCCGGTCCCTGCTGAGGCGCGCCTAGAGCCGGGATCGGAGTCGCGATGAACTCTTCAACGGAATGCAGCCCAAACATATGCAGGGTTGCTTCGTTGCAGTCGGTAAATCCCGTGTCATCAAGGATGACGACCGCATCGGAATTGGACTCGAAAAGGGTCTGGTATTTTAGTTTTTCGTTATCCAATTGCCGGGCCTGTGCACTGACGCGACGGCTGACCAGCCATGCGACAGCGATTGCGATGAGTGCAGCCAGGAGTCCCAGACCGAGCATCAGGGAGCGGGTATCTTGGTAGTCGTCGAAGGCTTGCTTGGCAGCCGTTTCGGTCGCATCGCGTTGCAGGTGTGACATGTCGTCAAGCGCTGCCACCAGCCTGCTCTGCAGTGGAATCGCTTTCTGTTGTAGCAGCGTGAGGGCGCCCGCGTTGTCTTTGTCGCGTGCCGCATCGACGACAGCATACATTACCGGTTGGTTGGTCTCGGTGATCTGATCGAGTTTCACCATCAGGCTGCTCTCTTCGGGAGTGTCCAAAAGGGCCATCAGGTGAGCGCGGTCCTTGGCGTATTGCTCGCCGTAACCCAGAAACTTTTCAAACAGATCTTCCTTCTCCCATGTATCGGTCGATACCACGATGTCATGCATGACGATCGCGCGGTCTCTCAAGGTGTCGCGCATATGGGTGGCCAGGCTGCTCTTGACGTTATAGACGTCGACGATCCGCTCCAGCCGCGCATTGATTTGCTTCATCTGATGCACACCGAGTCCAATGACCGCCAACAGCAGAATCATCGCACCGGCAAAGCCGATCCACAGGGTGAAAGCGAGCTTTCGTACCGGATCAAAGGCCTTTATTAGCGGGATCATGCGGTAACCCATGCCGGCTTACACAACATTCATGGCTGGCTGCTGGAGCTAAACGCATCGACAATGCGCCGTGCTCCCGCATAGTGGGAGGCCCAATAGCGATCCAGGATATCGGAAATGAGGACCCGACCGGTCGTGCTGCTTGAGGCGTGGATGAAGCGGTTCTCGCCGAGGTAAATGCCAACGTGGGAAAAGGACCTTTGCCGGGTACTGAAGAATACGAGGTCTCCAGGCATCAGCTTGGTTTGGTCCACCGGCTGACCCGTATGGCTCATGTCGGCTGCGGTCCGGGGGAGCTCCAGGTGCGTCGTCTGCAAATAGACATGGCGCACGAAGCCGCTGCAGTCCAGTCCAGTATCTGGCGAAGCCCCACCACTGTGATAACGGGTGTCGACCAGGCTGGTGGCGTACATGAAAAGATCATCCAACGCACCGGTCGTTTCACTTCCACATGCCGGCCCCGCGCTAAGCAGGGTCGCCAGGATCAGCAGTTTTTTTCGCACAATCATGCCTTTTTGTCGTGCCGTGCAGTTCTGTCGCCTATAGTAATAGGGTGAAGTATCCATCATAGCGGGCTGATTGTGTTGAATCTTGAAGCGTTGATCAAGGAGTCGGAAATGGAAAGTGAGGACCTGAAACAAACCATGGCTGAAACCGTTTCACAAGGTGGCGCCAATGCCCCTTCCGATTTGCGTGATCGGGTAAGGGATGCGACGGTTGCCGCGCTGCGCGATGGAAAGGTGTCGCTCGATGAGTTGCGCAGCATAGGTCGTTCCCTGACCGAGGGAATCTCGCTCGGCCTGAGTGGGCGAGGGACCAGCGTCAAGGAAGGCCTGAGTCAGGCGATATCGGGCATGGGACAGGCATACGGTGATGTGAGCGAACGCATCGGTCTGGCGATCAAGGAAAGCATGGAACGAAACAAGAATTTCAAGGCGGATGACCTGAAGGAACCACTGGAGCGTCTCAAGTGTCTCGAGGAGGAGTTCCGTGCCGCGATGAGGGAACTGGCTGACAAGTCGGGCAAGCATGTGAAGGGGGAATGGAGTGGCATGTCCGATCATTTTATGCGCGTGGGTTCGGACTTCGGCGATCGCATGCGTGACAACATGGAAAGCCTATACAATCGGCTGCATAATGAAACCCGCGATGTGCGGCAGGTCGTCAAAGACGTCTTGGGCGAGAGTGGCAGCAGGGTCACGGATGCCGCCAGCGGATTGATGGCTGGCGTCTCGGATGTCCTGAAAAAAAAGGATAAGACGGCGCCACCCGCGTCACCAGACGCATAAATTCAAAGAGGGCCACGGCCCTCTTTTTTAAGGAAGAACGATAACGCCATGCTCTGGGAGACCATCTCTGTCGTTCGCGACTTAGGTCGGCTGCACGAAATAGCCACTATCCTGATTCGTTACGGCTGGGGAGATCTGGTTCGTCTCTTGGGTGTGGCCAATGCGTTGGAGCGCGCCGGGCGACTGCTGCATTGGAAAAGTAATAGTGAAATTGCCCAGCTTCCTGCACCCGTTCGGATACGTCGGGCTCTGGAAGAATTGGGTCCGACCTACATCAAGTTTGGGCAGCTGTTGGCAACCCGCGTCGACGTGTTTCCGCCTTCGTGGATCGCGGAGTTCGAAAAACTGCATCGCGCGGTTCCGGCAGTGGCCTATGAAGAAATCCGCATGGCCTTGGTGGCTGCATTGAACGGGGAGCCCGAGGAGGTGTTCGATCATTTCGATCACGTTCCCATGGCGGCCGCATCCATCGCTCAGGTTTATCGCGCAACGCACAAGGATGGCACGCCTATCGTCATCAAGGTACGTCGCCCCGGGATCGAAGCCAAGATCGAAGCGGATTTACGCATTCTCGATCATTTCGCGCATTTGCTGGAAAGTGAAGTTCCGGACATGCGCCGCTATCAGCCGGTCCACATTGCGGCGCAGTTCCGCCGCTCATTGCGCAGTGAACTCGACCTCGCGAAAGAGGCACGAAACATTGACCAGTTTGCGCGCAACTTCGCAAAGGACCCCGTGATTCACATTCCCAAAGTCTACTGGGATTACTGCAGCGATCGGGTTAACGTCCAGGAGGAGATACGCGGCGTGTCCGGTGTCGACGATGCCATGCTTCGTTCGCATGGCTTAGATCCTGTCGTGCTCGCGGCCAACGGCGCGAATGTTGTTTTGCGGATGATCTTGATCCATGGTTATTTTCACGCGGATCCACATCCTGGCAATGTGATTTTTCTGCCCAATAACCGGATCGGTATGATCGATTTCGGCATGGTGGGACGTCTGACCGAGGCTCGGCGCAACCAGATTGTGGATTTGCTGCACGCGTTGACCCTCAAGGATGAGGAAGCCATGCTTGAAGTCCTACTCGACTGGGCAGGTGATTCCGATACCAACGAATCCCAACTCGCCAGCGACGCTTCGGACCTCGTCTACAGCTACGATGACTTGCGACTGAAAGACGTCAAATTGGGTAACTTGCTCACGGATATTTCCAGCCTGATGCGCGAAAACCGCCTCATGCTGCCAGCCGATCTGACGTTGCTCTTCAAAACTCTCATAACCCTCGAAGGCTTGGGGCAGCAACTTAATCCTTCGTTTCACATGCTCGACCATGTCACGCCATTCGTCGAGCAGGTATTTCTCGAACGCTATACGCCCACCACGCTGGTAAAGCGCGGGCGAAAAAGTCTGCGCGAACTGGGGGAGGTGATCGTCGGCCTGCCCCGTGACCTGGCCCGACTGATCCGCGAAGCACGCCGGGGCCGCATGCGAATTGACCTGGACCTGAAGCGGCTCGACCACTTTGGCCAGCAGCTCGACCACTCAAGTAACCGGCTCACCATGGGCATTCTCACCGCATCGTTGGTGATTGGTTCATCCATCATAATGACCGTCAAAGGAGGGCCTGAGCTCTTTGGTCTTCCGTTATTTGGCCTGCTGGGGTTTATCGTCGCGTTCCTTAACAGCATGTGGATCATTCTCTCCATCTGGAGATCGGGCAAGCGTTAGTTTGAACGGCTCAGGCGCATCGCGGGTTATTTCCAAGTGCGTGGTCGTCCCTGGGGAGGCAACGGGGCATCGCGCCTCGGCGAGCGTTGAGCGGGACTCATTGATCGGCGATGGCTTCACGCCGCTTAGACGCCTGAGATCCCTCGGTCACACGCTCACCCCGATTCGCGCCACAATATGGCTGGCTGGAAACAGGCGCGCTTGGGGCGCCTATCCGATGACGCCCGCCAGGTGAACGGCTTTATCGAAGCCTTCCGGTCCCTGCGCTTATGCAAGTCACCGCAATCGATGAAATGTCAGTCCGGCTTGGCATCGGGGCGAGTTTCGACCCCGTTGCATCGCGGATCCCAGTAGCGTGGTCGTTTCGGCTATTTCATCCTTTGATGCATTGAAGCGCGCCAGCCGTGACAACGCAACTCATGTTGCCACATTGGCATTGACCAACATAGAGCCGCGCCATTGGTTCGGCAGGACTCACGGGTTTGTATTCGAGCTTCTCAAGTGCGGTACACGCGCAGGGCGTGAGCACGGATTGGGCGAGCGCCGGTGTTGCGCCACCCCAGTTCAGCGCGAGCAAGGCCACAAGCGATGAGATTGCAAGAATGCTAAACAGAATAGTCAGGCGAATCGGGCGTGTCATTTGAGCGCTCCTTCGGGTGGGAATGACTTTTAGAATAGAAGAAACTTCGGGTGCGTGAAGGCGCCTCGGCAAGCTGCGGCACTGGCTACCAGGGAGAAATGGGCCGCGCCAACGGGTATTATCACGCTCAGATACGTATGGGGTGACACGCCTGATGCAGACTCGTGGTTAACAAAAGTGGGACGGGATTAACAGGTTGGAGCGCCAGTGATACAGAGCCGTTCGGGGGGAGAAGACTTGATAGGCTGTAGCGCCGGTCTCAAGCGCTCCGTGTAACTTGTGCGTCGTGAATTGTTGTCGGAATGTGGTCGACGCCGTGTGGCATCACCTTCCTTTTGCTGCGCCACGCAATGCAAATCGTAGCGGCCGGACTTACGCCTCGCACGACCGAATTCCCGTGCAAAAGATTTGATTGGGCGGGTGCTGGCGTTTTGGCTCCCCCGCGCAAGGTCGAATGCAGCATTGCTCGATCGTGGGCTGCACGATGGGGATAACTGATGGGTGTCCTCGGCCCGTCAGGCGACCGCCTAATGCTTTGCCAGATTCTATTGAGGGCGACGCGACCTTGAGCCCAATGTGAGATTGTCCGCACATAAGGGATAATGGGCCACTCATGCAGCCCGAACCGTTAGATTCCCTATTTGCTGACGCTGGCCCATTGTCCCTCCGCTTAAAGGGTTATGTCCCAAGGCCGCAGCAGAAGGCGATGGCAGAGCGGATCGCCGCAACTTTCGCTGAAGGTGGCATTCTGGTCGCGGAAGCCGGCACTGGCACGGGCAAAACGCTCGCGTATCTGCTGCCGGCGCTGGCGCACGGCGGAAAAGTCATTGTCTCGACCGCCACCAAGGCCTTGCAGGATCAACTGTTCGAGCGTGACATCCCACTGGCCCGCCAGGTCATTGGCGCGCCCGTTCAGGTCGCGAGACTTAAGGGCCGTGCCAATTACGTATGTCGTTATCACCTCTCGCGTCACTTGACTGCGGGCATATTCGAACGACGCGAAGACCACGCCCATTTAGTCAAGATAGCTCGCTTTGCTGATACGTCGCGAAGTGGGGACAAGGCTGAATGCGTATCGGTTCCTGAATCCCACCCTGTATGGCAGAAGGCGGTATCCAGCCGGGAGAACTGCTTGGGGAGCGAGTGCCCGGAATACAAGACCTGCTTTGTGATGGAAGCCCGAAAACAGGCGCTGGAGGCCGAGGTCGTCGTGGTAAATCATCATTTATTTTTCGCCGACCTCTGGCTTAAGGATGAAGGCGCGTCTGAGCTGCTACCGGCATCCAACCTGGTAATTCTGGATGAGGCACATCAGTTGGAAGACACCGCGACGGTATTTTTTGGCGAGACGGTATCGACCGGCCAGTGTGTGGAGTTAGCCCAGGATGCGGAACGGGCAGCGCATGTCTATGCGCCCGACAGCCCGGAACTCGTGGTGCTTTGTAACGCGCTGGAAAAGGCTGCGCGCGACATGCGGCTGGTGTATCCGGCGATGCCCGTCAAGCGACCGATTGACGATGCACTCACACACCTGCCCCTGGGTGATGCCTTAGTGGCGCTCGACGATGCACTCAGTATTTTGGTCCAGGCGCTGGGCCTCCAGGCTGAGCGAGCCCAGGATCTGGCGCAGTGCCGCGGCCGGGCCACCGAACTGCAGGGCATGTTGGCCCACTGGAGGGACGACGGCGCCGATGGTCGGGTCCGCTGGTTGGAAACCACGGCACGTGCCGTGTTACTTCACAGTACGCCGCTGTCCGTGGCTGCGCTGTTTGGCCAGCAGATGAAAGGCGATGCGCGCGCTTGGGTACTGACCTCGGCCACATTGTCGGTTGCGGGCGATTTCAGTCATCTGCTCTCGCGTCTGGGGTTAGAAGGCGCGGAGACGCTTGCGGTGGACAGCCCGTTCGATTATGCCAAGCAGGGTGTCTTGTATGTGCCCGAAAACCTGCCGCAGCCCAATTGCTCGGACCACACGGATGCGGTGGTGGATGCGGCGCTACCGGTGATCGAGGCCAGTCGCGGCCGCACATTCTTGTTGTTCACCTCCCTTCGAGCGCTTGAACGGGCGCGAGCCCGGCTTGAGGGTGCGTTCAAGGCACGCGCGTGGGACTATCCCTTGTTGGTCCAGGGTGAGGCACCAAAGAACAAACTGCTTGAGGCGTTTCGCGCGGCGGGCAACGCGGTGCTGCTGGGCGCATACAGTTTCTGGGAAGGGGTCGACGTGCCGGGCGACGCGCTTTCCGTGGTGATCATCGACAAGTTGCCGTTTGCGCCGCCGGATGATCCGGTGACTGC
Organism: Thiobacillaceae bacterium; assembly: GCA_052145875.1. Classification (GTDB taxonomy): domain Bacteria; phylum Pseudomonadota; class Gammaproteobacteria; order Burkholderiales; family Thiobacillaceae; genus DASQBT01. Next base: position 816 of record JBKQNQ010000107.1, on the reverse strand, counting down.
TGCGCGCATTCGTCATCTTGAAGCCAATGGCGGAAATGGGTTCATGGAGTTTCAATTACCCGCTGCCGCAATCGCGCTCAAACAAGGCGCCGGAAGATTGATTCGCACGGAGACCGACCGGGGCGTACTCATGCTCTGCGATCCTAGGCTCGTGAGCAAACCCTACGGAAAACGCTTGCTAGCCACCTTGCCACCCATGACGCGCACCCGACGACTCGACGTAGTGCAGGCGTTCTTTGCGCGGGTGCGGGTGCCCGAGGGAGTGCCTGCCGCCTGACGCAATCGTTTTTCCGGTCGCAAAAGCGGTGGTTCCCATATCACCCGGGCTTGCCATCGTCGATTGCGTAGAGCACCCGCACGCGGCTGTCGATCGGCACCCGGGTCCGTCGGTTACGGATCCCACCAATGGCAAAGCCAGGGCCGCGGTTGGACAAGCCGCTTTGCTGAGCGGGGGGTGGGGCACGTTATGCGACACGCGGTTATGCAATTGCCATTGCGCTCGGGTGTTGTCATATTCAGCGGCGCCATCGGCTCGGCGTGCTGGATCCACCTATGGAATGAGCCAGAAGGTCGCCTGATCTGGACAAACGGCCTGGGAAATCTCTGGTGGTGCACCCTTATAATGAGCGGATGAACGTGCTGGCGCTGGAAACTTCTACAGAATATTGCTCGTGCGCAATTTGGCGCGATGGCGAAATTGTCTCGCGGAGCGAATTGGCGGGCCAGCGACACAGCGACATTATTTTGGCCATGATCGACGGGCTTCTGAACGAAGCAGATCTTGGTCTTAAGGAGCTCGATGGCATTGCATTTGGT
>JBKQNQ010000106.1:0-3009 GCA_052145875.1 Thiobacillaceae bacterium | reverse complement strand
CCTGGATGGATGAGAATTCGCGCCATGTTACACCTCCTAGTGATAGTCTACAATTTCCACGTTCAGCGGTCCCGGTGAATCTTCCGGCCATTCAAAGCAAATCCGCCACTGGTCGTTGACGCGGATGCTGTACTGGCCTCTGCGATCACCTTTAAGCCCTTCAAGGCGGTTGCCTGGCGTGTCCAATGCCAGAAGACGATCCGCCGCATCGAGGCGGTCAAGCCGCAACATGGCTTGCCGCTCGAATCCTTGAAATGCCTTAACCCGTTCCCCCTCATAAAAGACGCGGGTCCGCTTGTCGCGGAAACTTAGGATCATTTAACATCCTATCATATTGTACGTTATACGTCCAGTGTCCAATTGCAACCCCTCTTTGCCTCAAAGGCCCGTTGTTGTCAAGCCTCGTGATGCCGTCATTTTATGAAGCTTATACTCGCGGCGTTCTCTCGCGCGGCGGAAACAACAGCGTCAGGCACTCCCGGAACCTTACCCGCTCCCCGTGCGTCATGTCTTTTTGGAAACTGTGGATAAGCTCGCGCAGCAGCACGCTGTCATTCCCGACCGGATTGCGATGCAGGTACCGGATTGCGCCCGGCGTCACCTCGAACTTCACATCGCGCATCAGCGAGTAAACGCGTTCGCCCAGCCACCAGATGGCATAGTTTTTCCATGAGAATTTCCACGGATCTGCATTGACTTTGCCGCCTCTCGCGCCCGTCAAGCCTCGCAGGTTTTCAAGTTCAACCGATGTTTGGTTATCCGGCGTAATCTCCACGCTCTCCAGGCTAAGAAGCTGTGCGGAGGTCGTCAACGGGGTAAGATTTCAGACAACTGCTGACAAAAAATATCACTGGATGCGGGTCAGATTTCCCACCCCTTGAAATCCATGCAGGATGTAATGCTTTAAGGTCGATACGGAAATTTAGCCTATTTATCGGCCACTTGTCGGTTCGATCGTAATGATTACCGTTTTTTTATGGGGTGATGTGGGATGGGTTTCTAAATGTAACCGACAATCATCAAGAACAATGCACACAATAAATGGAGAATCTCAATGCCCTTCATTAATATAGATAGAGAGAACGGCAATAACCTCGATCTCTATTACGAAGACCACGGCGCAGGCAAGCCGGTCGTGCTGATTCACGGCTGGCCGCTTAGCGGCAGTGCCTGGGAAAAGCAGTTACCGGTCCTGCTAAACGCAGGTTACCGGGTCATCACGTACGACCGAAGAGGATTCGGCAACTCCAGCAAGCCGACCTTCGGCTACGATTACGACACCTTCGCCGGGGACCTGCACAAGCTCATAACGAAGCTCGACCTGTACGATTTGGCATTGGTGGGCCACTCGATGGGAGGGGGCGAGGTGGCCCGCTATCTGGGCGCCTACGGATCAGAGCGGGTGAAAAAGGCAGTATTTATCTCTGCAATTCCACCATTCCTGCTGAAAACACCCGACAACCCTGACGGGGCAGACGGCAGCATCTTCGACGGAATCAAGAAAGCTATAGCCGCTGATCGTCTGGCGTTCCTCTCCGAATTTCTCTCCAATTTTTACAACGTTGACGTCCTGGGCGGCAAACTGGTCAGTGACCAGGTTGTTCAGTTCGGTTGGAACGTCGCGGCAGGCGCCTCGGCCAAGGGTACTCTGGACTGCGTCTCCGCCTGGTTGACCGACTTCCGGGAGGATCTCAAACGCATCGATGTGCCTACACTGGTAGTTCACGGCGATGACGACAGGATTGTTCCATTCGCCGCTTCAGGGAAGCGCATACATGAATCTGTCAAGAGAAGCCGGTTGGTTGTCGTGGAAGGTGGGCCGCACGGCATCGCCTGGACCCATGCCGAAAAAGTTAACCGTGAACTGCTGGACTTTCTCGGGCAGACAAAGTCGTCGGTTAAGACGTTTTCCGAAGCCGCGTAGATTGCGGATCAAGGCTTCAGGGCCTGCCCCGGCCCGAACGGATGGCAGCGCTGGCGCTGCATGGACTTTAACACAAGGGCTTTATTGTCTTATAGAGGTCTAAAGAGGAGACTATCATGGCTATCAAGCAAACGTCAGGCGCTTCTCGGCGCCACGAGCCTGCCACGGCTCAACCCTTTGCTGGAGATATCGGCATTGTCAATCTGGCCCGAAGCGAAGCCGCCAAAGCCGAGATCACCGTCCAGCCACTCCGCGGAAACATCAGCGTTCTCATAGGTTCCGGCGGCAATATCGCCGTCTTTTCCGGTCCCGACGGCAAGCTTCTCGTTGATGCCGGCATCTCCGTTTCACGGCCCAAACTCACCGCCGCCCTCGCCACGATCAGCCCGGACCCCATCAGGTATCTCATTAATACCCACTGGCACTTCGATCACGCGGGCGGCAACCAGTGGGTGCACGCTGCAGGCGCCACCATCATCGCCCACGAGAACACCCGCAAGCACCTTTCCACCATCACGCGAGTGAACGATTGGGACTTTACTTTCCCACCCTTACCCGAAGACGCACTTCCGACAGAGGTATTCAAGACTGATCGCACTCTGGGCATAAATGGCGCCACAATTTCGCTCCAATACTACGGCCCCTGTCATACCGACGGCGATATCTCAGTGGAGTTAGCCGACGCCGATATCTTGATCATCGGCGACACGTGGTGGAATGGTTTTTACCCCTTCATCGACTATTCGACCGGCGGCAGCATCAACGGTATGATCCGCGCTACTGAAGCCAACATTGCCAAGGTTACGGACAAGACCATCATCATCCCGGGGCATGGTCCCGTCGGTGATAAATCCCAACTCACCGAATACCGCGACATGCTGGTCAACATGCGCGACAGGGTGGCCGCTATCAAGAACCAGGGCATGTCACTCGAGGAAGTGCTAACTGCCCAACCCGCCGCTACCTATGATGCCAGGTGGGGCAGGTTTCTGATTGACGGATCTTTATTCACCCGTCTGGTTTACGCTGGTGTCTAAACACACTGTTTGATCAAGAACAGGATGGGAGCAACTATTATGAAGACG
>JBKQNQ010000105.1:0-2594 GCA_052145875.1 Thiobacillaceae bacterium | reverse complement strand
CTTGTCTTCATCGTTAAATCTCTTCTAAACTCGCACAGGACTGTCGTCTCACAGGCAATTTGTCAAGGGCGGAGTAAAAGGAAGCCAGTAGAAGGATCAGATGTGGGATTTCGGGGGAGGAGGGGCGCAACAGATCCAGATCTACTTCATTGCCGGCTCATTCACGAGCGCAACAACTCGGCTGAAACCTGCGGAGCCGCCCTTAATCTTCACCGGAAAACAGCAGACCGTGAATCCTGTTGGCGGCAGCAATTCAAGGTTTGCCAGCTTTTCTATCTGGCAATATGCCTTTTCCCGGCCGGCCTTATGCCCTTCCCAGATAATTGAGGCGTCGCCTTCCTTCGTAAATTTTTGCCGCGTGAAGGAAAATGGGGCATCCCAGCTCCAGGCATCGGTGCCGACCACTACGATTCCCTTCCCGAGTAACCAGAGAGTTGCCTCTCTGCCAAAGCCGCAGCCGGTATCGATATACTCTGGCGTCCCATACGCGCTGCCGGCCGAAGTATTCATCAGAACAATGTCAAAAGGCTTTGGCGAGTAGTCGATGGCGCGGAACGCTAGTTCGAGTTCCTTCGCGGACACAAGATGGCCCGAAGGCATATCCCTAAAATTGAGCCGGACGCCCGGCCGAAGAAACCAGTCCAGAGGCATTTGGTCGATCGTTGCTGCTGGCTTGCCCCGGTCCATCGTTGAGGCATAGTGCCACGGTGCATCCAAATGAGTCCCGTTGTGGGCGGTCAATTGGATTCGTTCGGCAGCCCAGCCCTCACCGTCTGGCAGATCGCTCGGCGTCAGGCCTGGAAAAAATGAAGCAGCTTCCTGAGCGCCATGGTGATGATCCGAATACGTGATCGTCGGCCCTAGACCAGGTGGGTCTGCCGGAACGTCATTCTCGATAGCACGTGATAGGTCAATGATCATAATAGTCTTAGGGAGAACTGGTGCGAGACTTGGGGGTATGCGCACATCCGATTTCGCAAGCCCTCGCGAAGAATAAATTCACAAACTTGCCGATGTCAAATGTTTTTATCGATAGAATTGGTTTAGGATGACTATTGCGAGCTTGAGGTTCTTGCCAGAAATTTGTTGGGACAATCTGGATCCTAGAGGTCAAACATGACGACTCTCACTCCGACACAACACCCCAATTCCGATGCACCAGCCACGAGCCGGCCCGTGACACTTACCGAATCCGCTACCAACCAATTGATGAACGACATTGTGTACGGCCGTCTTGCCCCCGGGGCCAAGCTCAGGATAGACAAGCTCAAAGAGACGTACGGGATGGGCGCCTCACCGCTGCGCGAAGCGCTCACACGCCTGCTCACGCTCGGCTTTGTCACCAACGAAAGCCGGAAAGGCTTTCGCGTCTCCCCCATGTCGCACGCGGATCTTGACGAAATTACTCAGGTGCGCAAATTGATCGAAATCAGGGCTTTGGAGACATCCATCCAGAAAGGAGGCATGGAATGGGAGGAACGGGTGGTGGTACAGATGGCTCGCCTGCGACTCGCAGTATCCCGCGCCGATTCCCAAGATGAGCCGCTCGATCCAAGTTCTGACGGCGTCCACGAGGACTATCATCGTGCGCTGATTTCAGGCTGCGGTTCACCCCGGTTGATCGGCCTTCAAGAGGCTTACTACGACTTGGCCAAGCGGTACAGACTGCTCGCATTTACGCGGTTAGCCAGTCCCAAAGATTTTCTTGATCGGCATGAAGTGCTGACGGATATTGTGCTAAGTCGCAGAATTAACGATGCTTGTGCTGAGCTCAGCCGGCACCTGGACCTGATTGGCGATGCGCTGCCTGACGATTTGGCGGTGAGTCGTGGCTCCCCGAAATAGGTCGGGGCAAACCTCGGGCGGGTTCCCGGCAATTGAAGTTTTCCTCGAATAAATAATGTTGCGACATCTTCACAAACGTGCTTTCGTGAGTGTATGCTTTCACTGTTTAGCGACGATCTACAATTTCATCGATATAAATGGAGTTGCCGATGTTCGAATACTTCCCTGGAAACTACGTTTGGAACGTCGGAATCAATATTGTGCTGGGAAACGGCGGGTGGATCGGCGAAGTTGACCAGGCATGCCGTCCGGCGCTTGAAGCAGCAAAGGAGGGCCCGGACGCTGGCACCAAGATTCTCATTGACTCGTGGATCAAGGTCGCCGATCGCGTGGCAGCTGCGGGAGACGCCGATGCAGCGAAGAATCGCCGCTTCAGTGCCGCCGCAAAGTACAGGCGGGCCACTGCATACTATGCCAGCGCGGAACGCATGTGTGCGCCGCATTCGACTGGCCGCGATGAGTTGTATGCCACGATGCTCGCAACCTTCGGAAAATTCATGAAGGTCTCCGGCGCTTGTCAACGGGTCGAGTTTCCTTACGAGAAGGGGGCCCTTTCGGCCTTGCTGGTGCTCGCGCCAGGTTCCAGCGCCGCGTCTCCGTCTCCTTGTGTTGTTCACTTCGACGGCTTCGACGTTCAGAAAGAAACCATATTCCTGACAGGATTACCCGAAGCACTGGCGCGTCGCGGCATATCTACGTTTATTGTCGATCATCCCGGTGTCGGCGAAGCGTTGCGCTTGCATGGAATG
>JBKQNQ010000104.1:0-5392 GCA_052145875.1 Thiobacillaceae bacterium | reverse complement strand
AGACCATCACCTGTTTAGAGAAAAAGGGGGCGGAGCGATGGCAACTGTCGCACAAACCGTGCGTCCATTCAAGGTTGCAGCGATGGACGTGCCGTTGCCGGCAAATGTTGGGCTGCCGCTTTTGGGTTAATTTGCGCGGTCTTCAGTTTCATCGCCGTCTGGCGTGGCAAATGGCCCAGCCGGGCAGCGGGCACGGCGATGACGTCCAAACCCACCTCACCCCGCGGGTGATGATGCTCGGTAGCGGCGGCCGCCGCTTGATAACCTGCGCACCCTCGAGAACGACACGCCATTGGCTGCCATGCTCGAGCAGGGCGTACTTCGCGGTGCGCCGATGCTTTCGGCGACGGGCTGCGCCGCAACGATACCGGATTGAGACTGGCCGGGCTCACGGCGCACACACAGGCCGAACAAACTGTCCGTCCCCTGATTTTCTCGACTGCCCTATTCGGGGTGCACAGCGACCGGTCGTGTTACGGCGAGCCGTATGAGGTTAGTTGGTCTAGACGCAAAATCCATCATCCCACGATGCGGCCATTGAGCGTGGCGCGGCAGCATCCGGCGCAAGTAGGCCGCTCGTAGGGTCGGCACGATCGGCAAGTCATCGACCTTATGAAAAGCCGACTATGCACAGTGCTCGATTATGTGAAGTAGCGGGGTCCGGGCTTTTGGAACGCTTGCTGGGCGCGGCCTAACGCTAACTGACCGCGAGGAACGCTTGACATAATTTCGCCGGTGATCTGAACTGCGATGGCACGCCTAGCGGTCGGTTATGAGCCGCATCACTCTGCAGCAGATTATGGTGTATCCCCGACCCTACTGACCTGCCGGTGAAGTCCTGTGCTTCTGCATTGAGAACGCCAGCCAGGATCTATGGTTATTTTCCAATTTGCTGGCCGGTATCGAACCCAATTGCGCGGTGATTATGCAAAGTTCACAATGGACTCCATCCTCTGCTCATCGGCGTTTCCCGTTCATTGACACCTCTCACCTTTTCATAGTCGACCACTTTGGATAACCGGCCCAAGCGGCCTGTTGGGTTCTGAGTAAGGGTAAGCAGCGATGCGCTGCACACCGGTCATTGATTGGATATTCGCGGGAGCGGCCGCTTGCTGGAAGGGCGACTTCACCCTCCCGAGCCATTATGCCCTTCGAGTTTCCTAAAAGCCGCCGGCCGCCAGCGCCCAGAACACGCCCGCGACATGCCTGATTAAACCGGAAGCGATGAGCCCCGACCCGGCTGCGATTTCATACTCATCACGTGGCGTATGCGTGCCTCCGTCGCAACATTTCTCGCGTATAGTCATCAACTGACATGGTACGCACCATGAACTCATACGCCCTTAAGCGTGGTCCGCATAGAGGGCCATGCGTAACGGCACTTCACCAGGAGGCTTCATGAAATCCGAATCGATGACGACCGGCTTGCTCATGCTTAGTGCTACGGCCGCCATGTTCATGTGGGCTGCATGTGCTTCTGCGCAGACCTCAAAGTCAGGAGATCCTGGCCTTGAAGTCGTCGACCATTTCAAGATCGGTGGTGACGGCGGCTGGGATTTTCTCTGCGTCGATGGCAAGCGTCACCACCTCTTCGTGACCCGCGGTAATGAAGTCCAGGTCGTCGACTCGGAGAGCGGCACACTACTAACCACCCTGTCCCAGCTAGAAGGAACGCACGGGGTGGCGATCGCAGGCGACGTCGGGTTCATCACCAACGGCAAGAGTAATGCGGTGACGGTGGTGGATTTGAATACGCTCCGGCCGATCGATACGGTGGGCATCGACGGCGCCGGCCCCGATGCGATCCTCTACGAGCCGAGGCAACGGCGCGTCTACACGATGAACCACCGCAGCGGCAACATCAGCGTGCTCGACGCAGCGACCCACAAGGTCGTCGGAAAGATCGAAGCCCTCGGTGCGCTGGAAGCCGCGGTCACCGATGGTAACGGAAAGATCTTTGTCAATTCCGAAGCGACAAGCGAGTTGGCTGTCATTGATAGCCATTCAGGGACGATGGAATCCCACTGGAAGCTCGGAGACTGCAAAGCGCCAACCGGTTTGGCAATCGATGCGGAACATGCCCGACTTTTTTCCGTTTGCGCAAACAACAGGATGGTCGTCTTGGACGCAAACTCAGGCAGATTGGTTGCCGAGTTGCCTATTGGCAGCAGGCCGGACGGGGCAGGCTTCGACGCCGAACTCGACATGGCCTACTCATCGAACGGCGACGGTAGCCTGACAGTCGTTCACGAAGACGATGCCGATCATTTCCGGGTCGTCGAGAACGTATCGACCCAAGTAGGCGCACGCACGATGACAATCGATCCCCAGACGCATCGTGTATACCTACCGGCCGCATCCTACGGTCCGGTGCCTCCAGCAACCGCCGATACGCCCCGGCCACGTCCGCCCATTATTGCCGGTAGTTTCAACATCATCGTGATGGCCCCCAAGGCGTTCCATTGAAGCCCTATTGCGTTCTACAAGGGCGACCTGGGCAGCACGACGACGCCTTAGATCAGTAAATCACTATTAGCCCCAGATAAACAGAGGCTTGATTCGTCGACGCGGCGTTGCTTAGGCGGCGACCGGCGGAAAATAGCACGCTATATTCAGCTGCCAACCCGTAGGTGCCCCCCAGGTTAAAGCCACTAGAACCTCTCCCATCTGAGGTGTCGGCAGTCTTGGCAAAGACTTCGCCTCCACACTGTAACTTCTCCGTGAACCGATAGAGCGCCACCCAACCGGCTGCCCATGCGTTCGTATTGCCCGCCCCGGAATTGACCCAATATCCGCCGCCGCCGTAGGTCGTCCAGCCGGCACGGGTCGTTTGCAGCCACACGGGCAGATACAGGCTTGATGCGCCAGTTCCCAAATTTCGGTTGGCATTTCCAGTGGGGAATTCATATTGGGGGTAAAGACTGATCATCCAGTCATCAGGTCTGGCAGACGCTGGCGTTACCCGATACTTGAATCCCAATTTCGGTATCACCAAGACCCTAAGTTCGCCCGGTTGACGCATCGGCGTGGGCCAACTGCGGCTGAACATGGAGTTGCAGCCCAGGGACGGCGCCATAGTTGGCATCGATTCCGGGAAGAAAGGCAAAGGTCTGGCCTCGGGCATGCGTTGCGTTCAGCGCGTAATTAACTTCCCATCTCTGATATTCGACCTGTTCTGGGTCATCAGTAACGAAAGGTGGCCCAGCATGGCTCGGCGCCGTCAAGAAAATACCGATTAGAACAGCAAGATTCGACTTCAATGCATCTGTTGCTCCGGCCGGTCTGCCATTCGCCGGGTGCCCTTCAACGCTCTCTGAGGCAAGAATAGAATGCAGAAAACAATCACCAAGATAAGGGACGCTGACGCGGAATAGCGGCTTAACGCCAGGCCACCCGCGCTGAACGGCTTGTCGAGAAAATCACCCACGACGGCTCCAAGTGGTCGGGTAAGGATGAACGCCGCCCAGAAGATCAGAGTTCTCGACAGATTTGTCCAATAGGACATCGCCGCTAAAACGCCGAGAAGGGCACTAAAAACGAGTGCTCCCCCACTGTAGCCAAGTCCGGCCGTATCCGCAGTCCAGTCCCCGAGCGCCGTCCCCAAAGTCTGCGAAAACATGATTGTTATCCAATAGAACATCTCTTCCTTGTTCGAAGTTACCGTGTCAATTGAGACAGAGCCGAGCGATTTGTGCCAAATGGCGAGCGATGCGATCAGTACGACAATCAGCAACGAGGTACCGCCTGAATAACCAATCCCAAGTGAACGATCTGCAAAATCCGCAAGGGTCGTCCCGACGGTGGTGGTTGCGATGACAGTTGTCCAGTACAAGAACGGATGAAAGTGCTTCGCGCGGATTTGCGCAGTAACTGCTATGAGGAATACCGTCCCGAAAATAGCAGTTCCGAGAAGGTACCCCAGGTTCATCGACATGGACACCGCGTCGCCACCCGTTTCACCCAGCGTGGTGGCGGCAATCTTGATGATCCAGAAGATCAGCGTCACTTCTGGGACCTTGGTAAGCGTGTCCTCGGTTACATCGTTCATCAGATTCTCTTCCAAGGGTTATTTCGTTGGAGGCGCTGGACAAGATTCACCGCTTTATTTGCATGGGCTCGCGGCCATCCGGTGGACTACCATTTTGAGAGCACCCCCTAGGGAATTGGTTCTTTGCAGAAAAGGATACTGAATCGATCGAAAATTCTCACCCATGTCGCCAGACATATCAACTACGGCAATGGGCGCAATGCATTTTCCTAATGCCAGCAGCCGTAGCCAGGCAAGCCGTTCAAGAACGTTCCAATGCCGCATGTCCAGTCCAATACGCTCCATTGAATTGGCAAAACCCTCGGCCTGACCACATAGCAACTGCTCAATTCTGGCGAGCGTCTTTCTAATTCGCCCCAGGTCATATTCAACGCTCTGGCTATCGAAACTGCGCTGCTGGTTCACAGGCACATCCCAGACTGGAGACGGGTTCGCGAATACCACAAACGTGATATCCGGTACGCGGTTCTGATGTGGCGAGTATCGCAGCGGAAAGTCGCACAGAGTGAACTATCCATAGTGGGACACATGCCTGAGGGACCACTTCTGGCCGGTAGTACGCAAATGGCATCATGCCGTAAAGCGGCCGCACGAACACAATGGGGTTTCCTAGCATGCGTCCGATGCCCTCAGTGCCAGATTCCGGTCTGCTCCGAGATCTCAATCGTGTCATCGACCTCGATTCCAAGGAATCTGACGGTACTCCCGAGCTGGGTAAGAGCGGGTAACAATTGCACGGCCCTTGGGTTCGTGGTTCTCTTGTGGATTAGTGTTGCTTTGGTAGGTCGCATGGTGTGCGTGGCATAGACCGTAGAATCGAGCCCAATGGCCGCAACCCACTGATACACGATCCGGGCATAGTGCCGGGTCAAAACATGAGGAGATTTCGCCAGGCGACTAGGAAATAGGTCGTGCTCTGGCTTTAAGTCTGCCTTTTCAATCCATCCCGAGATGGCACACCGGGTAGGGTCGGTCAATTCGAACTGCACTGAACGTTGGGCTTTTGCGCTGCACGACCATCGCTCGGGGCCGCTCCGGTTGGCGCGCGCCACATCCCGAACGCGCAGGTTTACCAAATCGCAGCCCCGCAGCGTGCTGTCGATGGCCAGATCGAACAAGGCCAGATCTCGCACATGGTGCTCTTTTGGGAGGTGGATTCGGATGGCCCAAAGGTCCTTTGGCTTGAGCGCGGCTTTGGGCGGTGAGCTCATCCGCTTGTTCGAGGGTTGACCAGTATGATTGGGTTCCATATGAGACTCCCTCGTGCTCGATGGGAGTCTCATTGTTCGACCTGTGGTGGGAGGCCACGTTCAGGATATTCATTCGATGCGAAAATTCGGCCAG
>JBKQNQ010000103.1:0-3855 GCA_052145875.1 Thiobacillaceae bacterium | reverse complement strand
ACATGGCGTGTTACGCGCTGTTACATTTGTTACGTTAGCGTTAACGCTTTCGCTGTTATTTTGCCTGAGTCTGGTTATGAGAGTCCTTGCTTCGGACGGTTTGATGACGCGGTCTTTGGGCATGGCGGCCAGCGCCTGTTCCATTAAAGCCTCCTCTTTTTCTGCTTCGGCCCGCGCTTCGGCTTGAAGTTGCTGGCGACTACTCAATTCTTCCGCCAGCGCCCGGAAATCGTCCACAGGGACGTAGCGGCTGATAGTGTGTTGAAATTGGGTGAGGCCATATCCCCGGCCGACTTGCTTTCCATCCCGGACGGTCGTGGTCTTGACGCCATAGGAGCGCAAGATTTGGGAAATCCGATGTTCGTTTATATCCGAATATTTTAAGGCAAACGATTTCATACCGTGGCCACCTTCGCGCAACGTGACCGCCAGATCGCGGATCAGGATTTTTTCCCGGCCGGATTGAATGAAAATACAGAGAATATCCAGGAGCAACTCGGCCCCGGAGTTGTTCGATTGCGCGGCGGCATTGAGGGCGAGCGCGGCGGCGTGGAGCTTGTGTTCCCATCCGTCCCCGGCGAGGCGCGCGATGACGTAGAGAGGATCAAAGGTGTCGGCGGCGCGGTCGTTGAGTCCCTCACCGCGAATTTTCGGGGATTGGGCAACGGCGTCCCGGGCGTCAAGGGCGAAGCGGGCGCATTTGGCTTTGATTTCCGCGGTGTTTAATTCGGCGAGGGGCGCGCAGGTTTCGGTGACGAGTTTGCGGGACATGGGCACGACAATGGAGCGGTCAGCGATGGTATCGGGCACCTGGCCAATCATGGCGATGACCTTGGGACACCAACAACTGTATTTTTTCAGGCCGGTTTCACGGCTTTCGGGCGTTGACTGGCTATGAACCGATTCCCCCTCACCCGGCGAGACGCCACCCTCTCCCCCATCGGGGGAGAGGGACGGGGTGAGGGGGCGGTCCGGGAAAGGTGGTTGCGTGGCCGTGCGGCGAATACGCCTGGAGGCGGAGAGGCGCAAGACGTAGGCGGTGCGCCAGGTGTTGCCGGAATTGATGATGCCGCGCATGGTGCCGTTGCCGGCCAGGAAGGTATCCGCCTCGTCAATGAAGAGGGTGGGGCGGCAGGTGTCTATGGCGCGGAAGAGAGCGCCGAGGGTGACATTGGAGGCGATGAGGGGTTTGCGGGCCATCGCGGCCAGGACGGACAGGAGGGTGGTTTTGCCGCAGCGTTTTTCCGGGGACTCGATGGCGACATAAGCCACGATGTCGCGCAGTTCAAAGGTCCAGGTATGAAGCACCCAGACGGCGAGGGCGGCTGCCGCGGGGTCGCTGAGGATGACGTGCTTTTTGATGACGGCTTCGATGTGGGTGAGCAGGCCGGCGACGTGGACGGGTGAGGGGTGAGGGGTGATGGTGTCGAAGAGGACGGTTTGGGTTTTCATAGAGTTTTTGATTTCATTATGGCAGAGGGGGTTGGACAAAGGCTGTCCAAGGGGGGACGCAGTGCAATTTCCCGGTTAACTTGCTACCAGCCGTGGCGGTTGAAAGCGACAAACGCACTATTTGAATTCAAAAGCTCGGTGCTTGTGCAACTTTCATTGCAACCACCCGTCAAGTTTTGGTTGCGTCAAAATTTTACTCGCCTACGATGAATGCGGGTTTATTTGAACGCTCAAAACAAAGATAAATACACCATGCCGACAAGTCATCCATGTCTTGAAGTTTTTGCTCGCTGTGCTGAAGCGATTCGCACGAACAGGTTAATCGAGCGGGAGAGCAGGCACGATAAGGAATTCCATTTTCAAAACTGGTTCAAAGCGCGGCTTGCTGAAACAGAGCTGAATTTTGAATCAGGGGGTCGCAATTCCTATCCCGATTTTCGTTTGGTTGCTTCGACTGATGGGTTTGAAGTGAAGGGTCTCGCCTACCCCGGACGTGAGACCAACTATGACGCGAATAGCCAAGTTCCACCTGGCAATCATAATGGGCGAACCATTTTTTACGTTTTTGGCCGGTATCCAGCTCAACCAGATGGCGATTCGTATCCAGTCCTTGATCTTGTCATCTGCCACGGTGATTTCCTCAACGCCGATCACGATTATGTTCACAAAAATAAAAGTATGAAAGGTTTTGGCAGTTACGGTGACATAATGATTCGTGACCGCAAAATGTATGTCGCGCCGACTCCATTTGGTCTCACAACCGGCACAGCACACCACCAAACGCTCATTCTTCCTGCTGATTTTCCGGTGAATACTCGTTTCCGCAAAGTTGGAAATCTTCTGAGGCGCGAAGCGGATAAGTTGATTATCGGATACGCATTCAATTTACGAACCAATACTCTCAAGCCAGAGTCTGTTGATAATCCGGCGGCAGGCAAAGAACACACATTCATTGCTTATCGTATCAAAGATTCGGCTGCTGACGCAGTCGCGATGCGCTCACCACGCGAGGTTATTGCTGAGGTTGCGGAAGCTGCGGAGGAAGATGAATAACCAACTTCAATCCAACGGTAATGGTGTTGAGTCCCCGCTTCGGCTCATCGAATCCGATTCCTTTCCTTTCGAGTTTATTTCACAGCTTGCGGAGATGGAAAGCTGGCGGAAGGAAGTTCACCGACCGATTTACCACGTTCACAAATGGTGGGCAAAACGTCTTGGTTCTGTCTTCCGGGGAATCCTGCTTGGATCGGCTTTACCCGATTCTGACAGCCTTGTGGATGCGTTCTACCGGCAGCATGATTTCAGAAACTTGAGGGTTTTTGACCCGTTTATGGGGAGCGGAACAACAGCCACTTAGTCCTGTGGCGAAGTCGCCGGTCCGGGTCGCGTTGCTTGTGGTTCGCATGCCGGTCGCGAACTCGCCGATCGCTGCCGCCTGAGGTGCGGTCCGCATGCCGGTCGCGAAGTCGCCTCTGACGGAGGGGTGATCGGGGCTGGTGCGCTGGCCCTGTGTGTAGTCACCGAGGGCCGGATTGGGCGTCTCGTCGTGTTCGCCGCCGATGATGGTGATTGCGGCTGAACGAGCTTGAGGGACGGTGGTTGTTGATGGGCTCATCGATGTTCCTTTCGGTTGCGGTTTTGTTGGGGTTGTGTCAGTCGGGGATCACGGCCATCGCGGCTGGGTGCGGTCCCGTTCGACCAGCTTCACCGCGGTCTAGGGCGTCGATCGCCTTGAGGTCGCGGGGCTCGAGTTGGAAGTCGAAGATCTCGAAGTTCTCCTGGATGCGGGCGGGCGTCGTTGATTTGGGGAAGACGACGTTGCCGTGCTGGACGTGCCAACGCAGCACCACCTGTGCTGGGGAGCGGGCGAGCCGGGCGGCGATCGCGGTGATCACGGGATCGCCGAGCACGCGTCCCTGCGCGATCGGCGACCAGGCCTCGGTGGCGATGCCGTGCGCGTGGTCGAAAGCGTGAACATCGCCGTTGAGCAGGTACGGATGCAGCTCGATCTGGTTGACCGCGGGCGTCACGTCGGACGCGCTGGCGAGGCGCTGCAGGTGCTCGACCTGGAAGTTCGAGACGCCGATCGACCGCGCGCGTCCGTCGCGGTGGAATTCCTGCAGCGTGTTCCAGGTCGAGATGAAGTCGCCGCCATAGAGCGTCGGCAGCGGCCAGTGGATCAAGAACAGATCGACGTAGTCGAACCCGAGCGCGGCGAGCGTGGCGTCGAACGCTCTACCGGCGTCCGCGGGCCGGTGAAAGCGGTTGTTGAGCTTGCTGGTGACGAACACGTCGGTGCGGTCCAAGCCCGAGGCGCGGATCGCTTCGCCGACGGCCTGCTCGTTGCGGTACATCTGCGCTGTGTCGATGTGCCGGTAGCCGATCTCAAGGGCCGTGCTCACG
>JBKQNQ010000102.1:0-3200 GCA_052145875.1 Thiobacillaceae bacterium | reverse complement strand
CTTATCACACCCGGTCTTGGGTGCCGGGCCATCTCCGGTCGATGCGCAGAAACAGGTGGCAGCAGGTTCCGCACATTGAACCGCCACGAGAAAAAGTCCTTCGCGACGCCGCGCATAGTGCGTGTTCTGACAGGGCCCCTGCATAAAATGCCGATCCTGGATCGCGAGTGCTGCAAGATCACATGCGCGTACGCCGATGATGGCCAGCCGTTTCATGTCGGGGACAAGTTCCATGAAGCTGAGCCGATCTTCGGAGTGCTCGGATCGCCATAACGGTTCCACCGCACGGAACAGCCAAGGCTTTATTGCTTGGGGTCCATTGGCCCAGGCGAAGTAACGCTGCTTCGGGTCAGCAGTAAGCCTATAGCTTCCCGGCAACTGGTTTGCCTGAATTCCCCGCGGGGGCAGATCCATCATCTCGTATTCTTGGAAAACAATCGCCCCGTCCTCGATGCTTGGACCGATGCACGTGTAACCGCTGGTAATCAGCGTCGAAATCAGGCGACTTAACGCATCGTGAGGCAGGAACCGGTGCGTCGGTTGGTTGGGAGACATGCCATGTGACTCAGGACAGAGTGCTTTAATATACGCAGAAAGTTCGCAATGCAATAGTCGGGATTTAAAGATTATGGTTTTGTGACAGGCGGAACAGAATTCGCGTCACGACGGTTCCGGTATAATTGCCTCTCGAGTCTGTTTTGGAGATTTGATATGCAACAGCAAATCGACGTTTTTGTCGCTTCCATTACTTCATTCTGGACTCAACTGGCGGGGTTTGTTCCCCAGTTGCTCGCTGCCCTACTGCTTCTCTTTGTTGGCTGGATTTTCGCCAGTCTGATCCGTACCGGTGTGGTAAAACTACTTGATGTCCTCAAGTTTGACGAGCTCAGCCAGAAGACCGGCATTGACGCCTTTCTGAAGCAGGGCAACATCAATGTATCGCTCTCACGCATCGTCGCCAGCCTGATCTACTGGCTGTTTATTCTCGTGATGATTGTCATGGTATCGAACAGCCTGGGCTTGCATGCAGTGGCCGAGTTGTTTAACCGCATCGTGCTCTACATTCCAAATATTGTCGTGGCCATTCTCGTGCTGGTCTTTGGCACCCTGATGGCCCGTTTCATCAACCGCCTGATCTTTGCCTACCTCAACAACATGGGCGTGGAAGGTGCCTTGACGATGAGCACCATTTCAGAATATGCCGTCATCGTGTTTGTGGTCTTTGTCGCGCTGGAGCAGCTCGAGATCGGCACTCAGCTATTGACCGCTGCATTCCAGATTGGCTTTGGCGCGGTGGGATTAGCCTTAGCCCTGGCCTTTGGGCTCGGGGGCCGCGAATGGGCCGCGAGTGTCATCAAACGAATGATGGAAAAGCGGAACTGAAGCTACGGCGTTTTCCGGGTCGGCCTTCCCGCGGCATGACTGCGCGCGCGGGGAGTGCGAACGGGAACCTGCATGCCTACCCAACCCAGCAGCTGAGCCACGACTCGATCATCAAGCTCATTGTATTGGCCACGCTTAAGCTGCGGCGGCAAGCTGACTGGGCCGAAGCGGGTTCGGATTAACCGCGACACGGTTAGGCCTACCGCTTCGATCAGACGCCTCACCTCACGGTTCCGCCCCTCCCTGACCACACCTTTCCACCAGCGATTGGCCCCCTCTCCTCCCGCTTCGATCAGGTTATCAAAACGCGCCAGGCCATCTTCGAGTTCCACACCCTTTAGCAACTGATCATGGGCCTCCATTGTCAGTTCGCCAAGAATGCGTATGGCGTATTCGCGCTCCACTTCAAACTTTGGATGGGTGAGGCGATTGGCCAAATCACCGCTCGTGGTGAACAGCAGCAACCCCTCGGTAGTCAAGTCTAAGCGGCCCACCGCCAGCCATTTTGAGCCGCGGATTTTGGGCAGCTGGTCAAATACGGTAGCGCGCCCACCCGGATCATCGCGACTGACAATCTCACCGTCAGGCTTATGGTAAATCAGCACCCGTATGCGCTTATCCGCTGCCGGTCGCAAATAGATGCGGCGCCCGCTCAGCTTGATGACGTCCCGGGACGTCACCCTTGCACCGATGCTGGCAGTCTCACCATTGACGGTTACTCTGCCCTGGGCAATCAACTCTTCCATATCGCGGCGTGACCCAAGCCCTGAATCAGCCAGCGCTTTTTGGAGTTTGATCGAGGTCTCGGCGACGTCCGCCTGAGACGGACGTTGACGCTTTTCCGCGGGGGGGCGGGGATACGAAGGACGAGGCATAGGAAAATTAGTCTGGCGTATTGGGACACCCTTGGCAACTCCAAGCAGCCCGATAACAGTAGTTAGCTTTCTTTCTGACCGGGCGTCCAACGCGGCTGGGCCGCCAGAGCGTGCGAATTATCCTCGGGATCGGCCATCCGAAACGCGGAGCATGCTTGCGCTTCGGTCCCTTGGGGAGACCCTTGAGGCCTCGATGCTTCGTCTTCCTCGTCGACAACGGGTGGAACGTCGTTTAGCGTGGCTTCAAAAGGCGCAGAGTCGCCTGAATCGATGACACTGCCGAGGTCCTGTAGCGCCGGCAGTTCCTGTAGCGAGCGCAGGCTGAGGTCGGACAGAAAGTGGCTCGTGGTGGCGTAAAGTGCGGGGCGACCGGGCACATCGCGGTGGCCGATGGTTTCGATCCACCCACGCGCCTCAAGTGTCTTGATGATCTGTGCATTGACCGACACGCCGCGAATGTCCTCAATGTCGCCGCGCGTTACCGGTTGCCGATAGGCGATGATTGCGAGCGTTTCCATCACCGCGCGCGAATAGCGCGGCGGCCGCTCGTTACGCAGTCGCACAAGATAGCTTTGAACCTCGGGTGTCGTCTGAAACCGCCAGCCGTCAGCTACCTGGGCCAATTCAACACCCTTGCCTTCCCAAGCCTGACGAATCTCCTCGAGCGCACGGCGCAGCATGTCAGTAGAGAGCTCCTGTTCGAACATGCGCGACAGCTGCTTCAACGCAAGCGGCTCTTCAGCGGCCAGTAGAGCTGCCTCCAAAATACGTTTCAAATCATCGAGATTATTGATCGGTTCGGGCTTCATGGAGTCTTACGTAGATGGGAGCCAAAGGTTCATCTTGCGTCACGTCAATCAGAATTTCCTTCGCCAGTTCAAGGATGGCAAGAAACGTGACAACAAGTTCGGAGACGCCCGCCCCCTGGTGAAACAGCGACTG
>JBKQNQ010000101.1:0-3246 GCA_052145875.1 Thiobacillaceae bacterium | reverse complement strand
GATGCCGGGGATTTCCCGAAGGCGCTCCGGTGACGTCTCGATGACGTCAAACACGGATACGCCAAAAGCCTTGACCAATTTACCCGCGTAGACCGGGCCGATGCCTTTGACCATGCCCGAGCCAAGGTAGCGCTCGATGCCCGTCAAGGTGGTGGGCGGAGAGATTTTGACGAATACCGCGCGAAACTGCCGGCCATGCTCACGATCCGTGACCCAGTGGCCAGAAGCGGAGGCGTATTCGCCGGGAGAAACCGCGGGCGTGTGGCCTACCAGGGTGATTAACTCGCGCTCGCCCTTGACCTTGAGGCGCAGAACACAAAAGCCACTCTCCCCGTTGTGGAAGGTGACGCGTTCAACTAGACCGGCGAGATGATCCTGCGCGGCGGATTGGGAGCTGGATTTCGGGGATACGTTCATCTCCCTGCTTGCAGTGTCACGAGCGATGTGGGCGCCCATTATCCAGCGTTAAGGAGGAATATTCCAGTGTCTAAACCGGGGCTCCCAAACGTTTCGCCCCTGCGTCAGGGTTTGAATTGGAAACGGGATTAGAGGGCAGTTTCAGGGTGAAAATGTTCCCCAAGGCCTGCCGGATCTCCCCCACCGTCAAGTAGCGCTTTAGGGGCGTGTAGTTTTGGTTGCTCTGGCAGGTCATCCGCAGCATGTTAGGCTGGGCATCCGAATGCAGGAAAAACTCGGTCTTGTAATAGTAGTTGGATGGGCCTGATGAATTGCTGGCCATGCTCACCTGCACCAGCCCGGTCGGGAGCGATTCACCGCGCGCGATGGTGCTGATGCTGTAGCGCACCCGAGTGACGCTGAACGCACCGGATTGCACCCGCTGCGGTTCGTCGGCCACCGTGGAAAGCTCGACAATGCAATAGGGGTCCTCCTCCTGAACACCGTTGGGTGCAACCACTTTTCCATACTGCAGGCGGACGGTGGCTGCATCGGGAGGGATCTCCAGGGGCTGATTCAGGATCAGGCGCACCCCGTTTGGATACTCGTAATAAGGGGAATCCATCCCGTATCGTCCGGTCGTTCCACAGCCGGTCAGGAAAAATAGCAGGGCAAGGCATGAAGACAGGCTCTTCATGGCGCGGATCCTTACGGAGGTGATGAGAAGGATGCCGATGGTATCGGTTATGAAAAGGTCGGCAGAGGATAAGCATAGCCCAAGCTTTCGGCTCATGTCACGGCACCGCGCCTGAAGGTCTTTTCATGCGGGCAATAGGGCCCCGCATTCAATCCTCCCGGGCTTCAACGATACGGCGAGCCCGTACGGCGGCTGCCAGCTCTTGGAGTAGAGGCACCGTTGTATCCCAGCCCAAACAGGCGTCCGTGACGGATTGCCCATACGTGAGCGCCACCCCCGGCTTGAGGTCCTGTCGGCCTTCCACCAGATTGCTCTCCAGCATGACGCCTATGATGCTGGTGTCCCCCGCCGCGAGTTGGGCGGCGACCGACTTGGCAACCTCTATTTGTCGCGCGGCGACTTTTCCGGAATTGGCGTGTGAGGCGTCGATCATGACCTGCTGGCGCAATGCAGCTCTGGCCAAGTCGTCGCAGACGGCCCGAACGGCTGTAGCGCCATAGTTGGGAGTCTTACCCCCGCGAAGGATGACGTGGCAGTCCTCGTTACCCGTAGTGCGCAGTACCGCGACTTGGCCGGTTTTCGAGATGCCGATGAAATGATGCCTGGCCGCAGCCGCTTTGATGGCGTCCACAGCGATCTGAATATTGCCGTCAGTGCCGTTCTTGAAGCCGATGGGACATGAGAGTCCGGAAGCGAGCTGCCGGTGCGATGGGGACTCCGTGGTCCGTGCGCCAATCGCGCCCCAGGCGACCAGGTCCGCGATGTACTGGGGCGAGATCAAGTCCAGGAATTCCGTAGCCGCGGGCAGCCCCAGGCCGTTGACGCGCAGCAGAATGCCTCGCGCGGCACGCAGCCCCGCCGCAATGTCGAAGCTCTCGTTGAACTGCGGATCGTTGATCAATCCCTTCCAGCCGACGGTAGTGCGCGGTTTCTCGAAATACACCCGCATGATCACAATGAGGTCTTGGTTTAGCGCATCGGCCTGGGCCTTAAGCCTGGCCGCATACTCCATTGCGGCGGCAGGGTCGTGAATGGAACACGGCCCGACCACTAGCACTAGGCGATCGTCTGCGCCGCGCAGTACGTCATGCACCGCACGTCGGGTAGAGACCACGGTGTCCCTGGCGGCAGGCGACTGCGGAAGCTCGGCCAGCACGGTTGCCGGCGACGGCAAGTCCTCGCCATGTTCGATTCGAACGTCGTCGGTTGGAGTGTCGGGGGAAGGGGTAGAAGCCATATGTCGTCTAAAGGCGTGCGCGTGCCGTGTAAGGGTGACGCCACCCAGTCTGTGCCGAGAACGAAACTTGTCGTTCCACGGAACCATATGCTGTCGCTACAGCTGGCGTAATGTCGGTCACGAAATCAAACCGCGTTCCTTAGGGAAGGATACCGCAGCATGGTGGCTCTTGATCGACCTGCCGCCCCCTTTTTCTTCAGAAAATTTCGAAGCTTCGTTGCGCGGGTCCGGGCTACAGGTATTTTTAGGCGCCTTCAAGCAATCTAGATGGCGTGCGCCAGCATCAATTGCTGCCCTATGTTCCTATTTTGCTTTTCTTCCCATAGACCATCGGCTCGACATCGCGACAACGCTGATCGAGCGCAAGCGGCAACCCATGAACGTTCGTCCCCTTCGGTGTGTGATGGGGGGAATCACTTTCCTGTGCTGAAGTTGGTGCGGATGTCCGTTTCGGTGAGTTTTCTCATGCCCATTACGCTAGATTAGCTAGTGGAATTCCGACCCTCGGCGAAAGCCACTTTATATCGCACGGCAAGTTGTGCTGGTATGTGTCCTTCAAATACTGCTTTGTGCAGCGATTCAAATTCTTTGAGCGTGGTTCGCGGTCATGCTTTGCAAAAGCGATTCCCAGGGATAGCTCGTTTAGGCGCAACTATATCCGCGGCTAGCACAGCAGCAGCTCCAATTCCGCGAGAATGGGCAACGGCACAACGTTTGGTGCGTCATCAATGGCGTTTGGCCAATCGATAGACTCGCTGACACGGGGCATACGCACCCATGCCGCCATTTTGTGAGAGGATCACAAATTGAGAGGCAGCATGTCATGGTGTATCAGGAACGCTGCAAGGCGCAGCCGGTTCGGGCAGCCTTAGGTTTGTTACGCCCATTGCCACGATGCATTGCAGAAAAAATCCCG
>JBKQNQ010000100.1:0-15327 GCA_052145875.1 Thiobacillaceae bacterium | reverse complement strand
CCACGCTGATGACTACTCTACGTCCGGGGACCCCAAATGGAACGGAGAGAGCGGCCCAGCTGGATCAATTGGCCGATGAGGTGTACAGCTCTCTGAACACTGAGACAGGATCCGCCGCCTTTCAATTGGCTATCTGGGCCATCGCCTATGGGGCAGTTGACGCGTTGGGGAATTAGCACGTCACCACGACCGACCCAGGTTTCCGCGTGGACAGCGTTACTGCAAATTCCCCGGCTGGACTCTTGGCCAATCAATGGTTGGTGGACTTGAGTACTGGACCCATCACTGGAAACTACACGCTCACGTTCTTGAATGATGGTACGCAGGGGTACACGCAGGATGTAATCGTGTTCACAGATCCTCCGCTTAGTGTTCCCGAACCCGCCTCTCTCGCGCTTGTAACCCTTGGCCTTGGTGGAATCGGATTTGTCAGACGAAAGCGGACATAACATTAGCAACACAGTCCCTTGTGGGTTGGGAGTTCCCACTACCGCTTCTGGAAAAAACCTATGGCTTAGGTCAAGGTGCTCGTGAGTCGGTTGGGATCGAATGCGGTCTTGTCGGTGTACCTGGACCAGGCGGTGCGAGCAACCCCCGGGCCAGGATGACGAGGATCGCCGTGCTGGGTAGGCCCTTTGCCCGGTAATGCTCGTAGCGCGGCTTCCAGGCTTTCGTCTTCTTGGCCGACATAGCGACCAAGTAACCCCCCTCTCATCGCTCGTTCAATGCAACCGCCAGAAGTACCCCTGGAACTTAGAGGTGTTCTGGAGCCCTTGGCGAAAGGGGAGGGGATTCTAAAACGCTAACGGTTAGGGAGCGATAGGGTGGAGTAATCGTCCGGTACATCAAATATCGCGCGGTTGCGTCGACCGGCAATGCCAAACTACTCTACCTACTATTCTGGTGGCTTGATAACTTATTATTGCCGTAAGACCACATTACTTGGACGTGTTTGGCGGAGAGAGAGGGATTCGAACCCTCGGTGCCCCGTAAGGGACACAACGGTTTTCGAGACCGTCCCGTTCAACCACTCCGGCACCTCTCCTGAAAATAGCTGCCTGCGCAGTAGCTTCAACCCATGTTTTCCGCCGTTCAGCGCACATTGCCACCCCATTGCCACCCGGATTTTACACGCACCTGGATGTTTTCTAACGCCTTTGGTTTAGACTTGTCGAATGATTCGGCTGCTCCTGATACTTTTCCCAGCCCTCTGGCTGGCCGGGTGCAGCAAACCCGTTCCCGCTCCTGACCCCGCAGTTTCGGGGGAACTCATCGTGGGTACCCGCTTTAGCCCGACGGCATATTTCACCGATGCAGAGGGTCAACCTTCCGGATATGCCTATGAGTTAATTAACCGGTTTGCGGCGCAACACGGTTGGACGGTACGCTGGGTAGTTTCGCCGGACTTAACCAGCCTTTACGCGCTTGCTAAGGAGGGCAAGGTGAACGTCGTTGCAGCTGAACTCACCGAACCGGCAGTCAAGCATCAAGGATTGATCGCCGGTCCAACTCTATTTATTACCCAAGCTCTCGTCATCAGTCGCCAGGGCGAGGCGAAGATTTCACGCGCAACAGATCTCGTGGGCAAGAAAATTGCGGTCCTTGCTGAAGGCGGCCACGTCGAACTGATGGACGCCCTAAAGAAGCAAGTGCCGCGCCTGAGCTGGGAGGTCCAGGCAGAGGCTTGGCCGGAGGAATTACTCGGCCGCTTATCCGAAGGTGAATTCGATGCCGTTGTCATCAATGAGACCGACTTTGACCGCGCACGCCACTACTACCAGGGTTTGAGCGAATCGCTTGTATTTCCGAGCTACCAAAAGGTCGTTTGGGGTCTCCCAAGAGGCACGCCACCGGCGCTTGCAGCACAACTGGCGCAATTTACCTCCGAAATGGAGAAAGAAGGCGTCCTAAGACAGACCTTTGAGCGCTATTACGGCCATATCAAACGCCTGGATGAAAGTGATATTGCTGGAATCCTCTCGAAACGGCCAACCGAGTTGCCAAAGTACAGGAGGGACTTTGAGCAAGCATACGAAGAAACCGGAATTGATTGGCGTCTCCTGGCAGCGATTGGCTATCAGGAATCCCAATGGGACCCCTACGCAACTTCGCCCACCGGCGTCAAGGGACTGATGATGCTGACCGGCGATACGGCTGATCGCATGTCCGTGAACGATCGCCTTGATCCCCGCCAGAGTATTTTGGCCGGCGCGCGTTACCTGAGCTTACTGAGAGATGAGTTGCCAAATCGAATCCAAGAGCCCGATCGCACCTGGATTGCCCTTGCCGCATACAACCAAGGCCTCGGACACATTGAGGACGCCCGCCGGATTACCCAGACAAAGAAAATGAATCCTGACTCTTGGGCAGATGTCAAACGTAACCTGCCGCTGCTGGCGCGCGGCCGATATGCTCGTATCACCAAATATGGTTACGCACGAGGCGGGGAAGCGGTCATTTTTGTGGAGAGTATCCGAAACTACTACGACATTCTGACCCGCTTCGAGAGTCCGTATAAAGCCTTTCTGGAACGTGATGATCGCTTAGGTGCTGTGCCGAAATCACTCGCGCGATATGCAAGGAGTCAACCCGATTTGAGCGCGTCCATCCCGCCCATGTAAGGGCGTAACACTGCTGGGATGGATACGCTCCCATCTGCATTTTGGCAATTCTCCAAAAGTGCGACCAGCGTCCGGCCAACCGCAAGTCCCGATCCATTAAGGGTATGCACCAATTCCGGCTTGTTCCTTTCGTTACGGTAGCGGGCCTGCATTCGGCGCGCCTGAAACGCTTCAAAGTTGGAGCATGAAGAGATTTCCCGATAGGTGTTCTGTGCGGGAAGCCAGACTTCCAAGTCGTAAGTCTTGGCCGAAGAGAACCCCATGTCGCCTGTGCCCAATAGCATTTTGCGATACGGCAGCCCGAGCTTCTGCAGGATCGCTTCGGCGTGCCCTGTCAGTTCCTCCAGTACCTTGTAGGAATCCTCTGGCTTCACGATCTGGACCAATTCCACTTTGTCAAACTGGTGCTGCCGAATCATGCCTCGCGTATCGCGGCCGTGCGACCCAGCTTCGGACCGGAAACACGGAGTATGGGCGACGAATTTGAGGGGCATGCGATCGGCGCTGATGATTTCATCACGAACCAGATTCGTGACTGGCACTTCGGCCGTGGGGATTAGATAGAGCGTGCGCTGCCGCCCTTCGCCCAATGGAGCGGCACCGTTGGCCATTGCGGTCTTCTGTTCAGCGTCGTTCCGATCCTCAATGCGCACCGGGACTTTAAACAGGTCTTCCTCAAACTTAGGCAATTGCCCGGTGCCGCGCATGGAATCGGCATTGACCAGGTATGGCACATAAACTTCGGTGTAGCCGTGCTCGACCGTGTGCATGTCCAACATGAATTGCGCAAGCGCGCGGTGCAGGCGGGCGATTTGTCCCCGCAAGACCACGAACCGCGCTCCGGATAGTTTTGCCGCCGCTTCGAAATCCAGGCCCAGGCCAGCGCCCACATCGACATGGTCCTTCACCGGGAAACCAAAGCTTCGCGGTTGGCCCCAACGCAGTACCTCGCAATTGCCTGTTTCATCCGCACTCACGGGCACCGAGTCGTGCGGAATGTTGGGAATCCCCATCAACTGGGCATTGAGTGTTTCCTGAAGCTTTCCCAGCGCATCCTCATTCGTCTTAAGCGCGGCACCCAGCCCGGCGACTTCTGCCATGATGGCCGTGACAGCTTCGCCTTTGGACTTCGCAATGCCGATCTCCCTGGATATGGCATTGCGCTTAGCCTGCAAGTCCTGAGTCCGGGTTTGCAGCGTCTTCCGCTCTGCCTCAAGCGCCGTGAACGCGGCCGTGTCGAGCTCAAAGTTGCGCGCTTTGAGTTTGCTTGCCACCCCATCGAGGTCGTTGCGCAGCAGTTGTATGTCCAGCATGAAGGCTCCCTATGACTTTCCCTTTTTTCGCGCAGCCGCATCCAGACCGCGAAGCCGATCCAATCGCTCGGCAATTTTTGCTTCCACTCCGCGCGGAACCGGGTGATAGAAACCGGGTTCGATGCCCTCGGGAAAATATGTCTCGCCCGCGGCATAGGCGTCAGGTTCGTCATGCGCGTAGCGATACGCCCTGCCATAGCCGAGTTCCTTCATCAGCTTGGTAGGCGCATTGCGCAGGTGAACCGGCACCTCGCGCGAGCCATCGCTCGCGACAAACTGGCGGGCGTTATTGTAAGCCACATATACCGCATTGCTCTTCGGTGCACAGGCCATATAGATTAGGGCCTGTGCCAGTGCCAGTTCGCCTTCGGGGCTACCCAGGCGCTCAAAGGTTTCGGCCGCGTCCAGGGTCAAGCGCAACGCCCGTGGATCAGCCAATCCGATGTCCTCCGAGGCCATGCGTACCATGCGTCGCGCGATGTAAAGTGGGTCACAACCCCCATCAAGCATCCGCACCATCCAGTAGAGGGAAGCATCCGGATTTGAACCGCGTACCGACTTGTGTAGTGCGGAGATCTGGTCGTAGAAATCGTCACCCGCCTTGTCAAAGCGTCGTCCCCCGCGGACCAGCACGTTTTCGACGAGTTCCTCCGAGATCAAGTTGTCCTGCGCATTCGCCGCTTCCGCTGACTGCTCCAGGTAATTCAGAAAACGCCGTGCATCGCCATCCGCGTAAGCAATGATGGTGTCCAGCGCTTTGGGTTCGACCCGCAGTTCCCCCAGCGTCGCCTGAACCCGTTCGAACAAAGCGCGTAGATCCACTGCGGTGAGTGACTGCAGAACATAGACTTGCGCCCGCGAAAGCAATGCGCCCACAACTTCGAAGGAGGGGTTTTCGGTGGTTGCACCGATGAACGTCACCAAACCGGACTCCACATGCGGCAAAAGCGCATCCTGTTGGGCCTTGTTGAAGCGATGAATTTCATCGACAAAAAGGATCGTATGGCGTCCCTGCGATCGATTTGCCTCAGCGCGCGCGACCGCGTCGCGAATATCTTTCACGCCGGACAATACCGCAGACAGAGGCACGAAATCAGCCAAACTCGCTTCAGCCATCAGCCGCGCCAGCGTCGTCTTGCCGACGCCAGGTGGTCCCCATAAGATGAAGGAATGGAGCTTCCCTAATTCGAACGCAACGCGCAGCGGCTTACCGGGACCGATGAGGTGGCTCTGACCGACCACCTCGTCAAGCGTCTTAGGCCGCAGCCGCTCGGCAAGCGGGACGACCGTCCCTCCACCCCGTCCAAACAGATCGCCGGAAGTGGCCATCATTTAATCGGAAATGACATCTGCCCCTTTGGGCGGCATAAATTTGAATTCTGAAGGACGAAGCGAAGGATTACGTTCCAACTGGGAAAACGTCAGCAGTGTGGTCTGACCAAAATTGTCCTTAAGTTCCATCGCCGTCAGTTGATCACCGACAAAGCCCATTTTCACGCTTGCAAAGGTGCTAGCCTTATCCTTGGGTCGCGCCTCCAACCAGTCCACTCCGTCTCGGCGCCCAAGATCCTGCAGACTGAAAAATTTCTCAATTTGTGTGCTACCGGCAAGCAAGGCAGCGGGGCTCGACCCCAACGCATCACCCAGGTCGCGCACCGTCACCTGGTCCAGGTCCTTGTCGTAGAGCCAGAGCTTATTGCCATCACCAACGATCAGTTGCTCGTACGGCTTGGAATAGGTCCAGCGAAATTTTCCTGGTCTTGAGAATACCAGGGTACCGCTCGCTTGTTGCTTGATCTTGCCAGAGCTGTCCATGACCTGTTGGCTAAATGCCGCTCGGGCCGAGTGAACGTCATGGACAAACGCCTTAAGGGCCTCCAGGCCTGCCGCCTGCGCCAATACGGGAACGAAATAGAAAACGAGCAGAACAGTGAGGAACTTCATCACGTAGGATCTATTGTTGAGGGCAAGCACTTGGACAGGGGGCACGCCACCAGGTTGCATCGAAGTGAATTTCTCCGGGCAAGCCGGAGAAACAAGAAAGAACGTGGGACTTACTTGGGCTTGCAGGTTTTTATGCCAAATGGCAAATACGCGGGACACCAGCCCAATATCGCGGTCAGAAGAACGATGAATCCGACTGCGCCAATCTCCACCATATAGTTCATGACAAAATCAGAATTACCACCGGTCATCGCCAAGCCCATCAAGCCGAGGCCGACTACAGCGCGGATAACACGGTCGATACCGCCAACGTTTTTTGCCATTACTCGCTCCTTTGGTTGTTTATGGGCTTCCCAAGCGGGGCTCGAAAGGTGGACTCCCCGTTGGCTCGCGTTAGCTTAACTCATTTGGGATGAATATCGGCAATTATGCCTCGCCTCTGGGCCCCAGGACCTCGCGATTGCCATTAGGTTGCATAGCCGATACGAGCCCGGCGTGCTCCATGGCTTCGATCAGTCGGGCAGCACGATTATAGCCAACGCGCAGTTGTCGCTGCACGGCCGAAATTGAAGCCCGACGCGTCTTCAGCACAATTGCCACCGCCTCGTCGTATAGCGGATCGGCCTCCGCGTCGCCCCCTCCCTCCATCCCTGCGCCCTCGACTTCGTCGGGTCCGTCAAGCATGCCCTCAATATACAGGGGCTCCCCGATCGCCTTGAGGTAATCCACCACCCGATGCACTTCATCGTCTGAAACAAATGCCCCGTGCACGCGCGTTGGCAAACCGGTGCCCGGCGGTAAGTAGAGCATGTCGCCCTGCCCGAGCAGACTTTCGGCACCCATTTGATCAAGGATCGTGCGCGAGTCAATCTTGCTTGAAACCTGAAAGGCGACTCGGGTGGGAATATTGGCCTTGATTAACCCGGTAATGACATCCACCGAGGGCCGTTGGGTTGCGAGAATAAGGTGAATCCCGGCGGCACGGGCCTTCTGCGCAAGCCGCGCAATCAGTTCTTCCACCTTCTTGCCCACCACCATCATCAGGTCGGCCAGTTCGTCAATTACCACAACGATCAGGGGTAGGGCTTCCAGTACCTCTGGATTGTCCGGCGTCAGGCTAAATGGATTCGTTAACGGCTTGCCGGCTTTTTGCATCTCCCGAACCTTCTGGTTGAATCCAGGCAGGTTTCGAACGCCGAGCGCCGACATCAATCGATAGCGCTTGTCCATCTCGCCGACACACCAGTTCAGAGCAGCGGCCGCTTGGCGCATGTCTGTCACCACCGGCGCAAGCAGATGGGGAATGCCCTCATAGACCGACAATTCGAGCATTTTCGGATCAACCATGATGAGACGCACCATGTCGGGTCCGGCTTTGTAGATGAGCGACAGAATCATGGCATTGATGCCGACAGACTTGCCGGAGCCGGTGGTGCCCGCCACCAACAGGTGGGGCATCTTGGCCAAGTCAGCCACCATCGGTAGCCCAGAAATATCCTTCCCAAGCGCAACCGTCAATGGGCTAGCCGCATCGTTGTATACCCGGGAACCCAGAATCTCCGACAGCCTGACCACCTGCCGTTTGGGATTGGGAATCTCCAGACCCATGGTGTGCTTCCCGGGGATCGCCTCCACGACACGAATACTGGTCACGGACAGCGTCCGGGCGAGATCTTTCGACAAGCCCGCGATCTGACTGCCTTTGACCCCGATTGCCGGCTCGATCTCATAGCGGGTAATTACCGGGCCGGGAGAAGCCGAGACCACCTTAACCTCGACGCCGAACTCCTTCAGTTTGCGTTCGATCATGAGTGAAGTGAATTCCAGCGCCTCGTGACTGACCGTTTCCACATGTTCGTCGGGCTTATCGAGTAAATGCAATGGTGGCAAAGGCGAGTCAGGCAGTTCCTTGAATAGCGGCGCCTGCTTTTCGGCTTCAAGTCTGGTCGACATCTGCACGCCAGTCACGACGCGTTCGATCTTGATCGGCTTGGCAATTTCAAGCTTCTTCTTCTCCTCGGCCACCGCGTCCTCGCGCTGCTGCTGCGCAAGGTGCCCGATTTTTTCGTCGCGTTTGCGTTCCAAGAATCCGACAGCCCACGACCAGGCGCCTTCCAGCGCCTGCCCCGACCATTCGGCCATTTGTAGCCAGGACGTCCCCGTAAAGAGCGAGAACCCGATGGCAGCAGCCAGAATCAAGCCCAGGGTACTGCCAATAAATCCAAACAACGCCAGCGATGCCCGTCCGACCCCATGCCCGATCAAACCACCGGCGTAATACGGCAGGTTTTGCGACCATGACCAGAGGCGCAGTGCTTCAATTCCCGAACTTGCCAGCAGCAGCACACTAAAGCCAGCCCAAACCAGCCAGTGCGGCCGATTTCCCGCAAGCGGCGTCTCATCCAGATGACGGAACGTACGCCAGGCGTATCCAGCCGCCAGCGCCACCCACCACCATGCGCTGTAACCGAAAATATAAAGGAGAAAGTCGGACGTCCAGGCACCGAACGTCCCACCCAGATTTTGCGGTTTGAGATTGACGCCCGTGGTTGAGAATCCCGGGTCGCTCGGCGTGTGTGAGGCCAGAATCGCAATCAGCATCAAAGCCAGTGCCAGCGCGACGAGCGCTTTGGCTTCTCGAATTAGACGCTGTAGGCGCGGTGGCGTGGAAACGGCTGTGGAACGGGCCTGTGCCATGAAAATACGACGAATAAAGATGGTTGATTATACCGGCCTGGAGCTGCCACAGTGTTCGTTGCGGAACGGCGACCAAGAATTGTTAGAATGGATGGCGAACACTTCTATCATTTGAAGGCATTTTATGACTACCAGGCATTGCAAGCTGCTGATCCTTGGCTCCGGTCCGGCAGGATACACCGCCGCAATCTATGCTGCGCGCGCTAATCTTAATCCCGTTATCATCACCGGGCTGCAGCAAGGCGGCCAATTAATGACAACAACGGATGTTGACAACTGGCCTGCCGACGCCGACGGCGTCCAGGGGCCTGATCTGATGACGCGTTTTCAGAAACACGCGGAGCGCTTTGAGACGGAAATCGTCTTTGACCACATTCACACGGCCAAGCTGACTGAAAAGCCCATCGCCCTGATCGGCGATGCGGCGACTTATACCTGCGATGCGCTGATCATTGCCACGGGGGCGTCGGCCATCTACTTGGGACTGGAGTCCGAGCAGACCTTTATGGGCAAGGGAGTATCCGGCTGCGCAACGTGTGACGGCTTCTTCTACAAAGGGCAGGATGTGGCCGTCATTGGCGGCGGCAACACCGCGGTCGAGGAAGCACTTTACCTCGCCAATATCTGCAACCATGTGACCCTGGTGCATCGTCGTGATAAGTTCAAATCGGAAAAAATCCTTGTGGATCACCTGATGGAGAGAGTCCGGGAAGGTAAAATCACCCTTGCCCTGAACCACACGCTGGAGGAAGTCCTCGGTGATAAGACGGGCGTGACCGGAATGCGCATCAAGAGCACCACCGATGGCAGTGCGCAAGATCAAGCACTGACCGGAATCTTCATCGCCATTGGCCATAAGCCCAATACCGACCTTTTTGCGGGTCAACTTACGCTTGAGAACGGCTATATCGTCACTCAGGGTGGAAATAAGGGTAACGCCACGGCGACCAATATCGAAGGCATCTATGCTGCCGGCGATGTACAGGATCACATTTACCGTCAAGCCGTTACGAGCGCCGGGACGGGGTGCATGGCGGCCCTTGATGCCGAGCGTTATTTGGATTCACTAGCCAAGTAAGCGTTGCGTGGCCATGAAACGCCATGGTGAAGGTGCCAAGCCCTCCCCCTCCCATAACGAAGAAACGACTCAGCTTTTTCGCGAAGCCGTGGAGGGCGTTGCACGGATTCCGTCGCCCAACCTTGCCGACACCCGGGCCCCACGGCTCAAACCCATCCCGCGCCAACGCCAAATCGATGAGCAACAGGTTCTGCGGGACTCGCTCTGCGACCCGATCGACATTCTCGAAGCTGGCGAATCTGGTGAGGAACTCTTTTTTGTGCGGCCCGGCGTGCCGAAAGCGGCATTACGCAAGCTCAAACGCGGTGGCTGGGTCACTCAAGCCGAACTTGATCTGCACGGCATGCGCTCTGAGGAGGCGCGACTTAGCCTTTCGGGTTTCCTTCAAGAATGCGCTAGACAGGACTGCCGCTGTGTGCGCATCATCCATGGCAAGGGACTCCGCTCTCGGAACCGAGAGCCGGTTCTCAAATACAAGTTGCGACACTGGCTCACCCAGCGCGACGACGTTCTGGCATTCTGTCAGGCGCGATCGGTCGATGGCGGCGCCGGTGCCGTCATCGTCTTACTGAAAGCTTCACTGAGAAAATATGGCTGAAACAATCAAGGATTTCGAACTTTTAGGAACCGGGGGCACCTCGTTTAGGTTAAGCGAGCACCGGGGCAAAACCGTGGTGCTCTATTTTTATCCGAAGGACGACACGCCCGGCTGCACCCTCGAAGGCCAGGAGTTCCGCGATCTTTATACGAAGTTCCAAGATTCTAACGCGCTTGTGGCCGGGATTTCGCGTGACAGTGTCAAATCGCACGAGTCGTTCAAAGGCAAACACGTGTTCCCGTTCCCCCTGTTATCCGACCCTGACGAAACCGTTTGCAAGCAATTTGGCGTCATGAAGTTGAAAAACATGTACGGCAAACAGGTGCGTGGTATCGAGCGCAGTACCTTCGTCATCAACGCCAAAGGAGAGCTGGCGCGGGAATGGCGAGGCGTCAAAGCACCCGGTCATGCCGCTGAAGTACTCGCGTTCGTCGCAACCCTTTAATCAAAATCATGCCAAGAAAAACTGCTGCTAAAACTCAGACCAAGCTGTTCGTGCTGGATACCAACGTCCTGATGCATGACCCGACTTCCTTGTTCCGTTTCGAAGAGCACGACGTCTACATTCCGCTGGTCACGCTAGAGGAGCTCGACCAGCACAAAAAGGGCATGAGCGAAGTCTCGCGCAATGCCCGCCAAGCGAGCCGTTTTCTGGATGAACTGGTGAGTAGCCTGGAACGGATCGATGAGGGTGTGCCACTGACTGACATTAGCCATAAGTCGGCAACCGGAAAGCTATTTCTGCAAACCGAGTCGATTTCCAGCGATATGCCCATGAGCCTGCCCACCAGCAAGGTGGACAACCAGATCCTTGGAGTCGTGCTCCACCTGGGAAAGCGTTTTGCCCCACGACAGGTGATTTTGGTGTCGAAAGACATCAACATGCGCATCAAGGCCCGCGCGTTGGGCCTCCCAGCGGAGGACTATTTCAACGATAAGGTCCTGGAAGACACGGACCTGCTCTATACCGGCATCCGCGAGCTCCCCCCCGATTTTTGGGACAAGCATGGCAAAGGCATGGAATCGTGGCAGGCCGATGGCCACACACATTACAAGCTGACCGGGCCGCTGGTCAGCCAGATGCATATCAATGAATTTCTCTTTCAGGAAGATGCCACTCCGGTCTACCTCCGCGTGCGCAACATGGAAGGCCGTACCGCTGAACTCGAAACAATCAAGGATTACAGCCACAGCAAGAACAATGTCTGGGGCATCACCGCGCGTAACCGCGAGCAGAACTTCGCGCTCAATACTCTGATGGACCCCGATATCGATTTCATCACGCTGCTCGGTCAGGCGGGTACCGGCAAGACTTTGCTTACGCTTGCGGCTGGCTTGGCCCAGGTTCTGGAGAAGAAGATCTATTCCGAGATCATCATGACACGGGTGACGGTGCCAGTCGGCGAGGACATCGGCTTCCTGCCTGGCACCGAAGAGGAAAAGATGACCCCCTGGATGGGGGCACTCGAAGACAACCTGGATGTTCTGAACAAGAGTGATGATGAAGCCGGTGACTGGGGACGCGCAGCAACCCAAGACTTGATCCGCTCACGGATCAAGATCAACTCCCTTAACTTCATGCGTGGCCGGACCTTTATCAACAAATTTCTAATCATTGATGAGGCACAGAACCTCACCCCCAAGCAGATGAAGACCCTGATTACCCGAGCCGGCCCCGGGACAAAGGTGGTGTGCTTGGGCAACATTTCCCAGATCGATACCCCCTACCTCACGGAAGGAAGTTCAGGCCTGACTTATGTGGTGGATCACTTCAAGGGCTGGGCACATGGCGGGCATGTAACACTGGCACGCGGCGAGCGTTCTCGTCTTGCGGACTATGCCGGCGAGGTACTCTAGTGCAGGAAAGCGGATTCGAGCAGGCGCCCCCGACATAATGGGCCTGGCACCGCAGCGACACCAGCGGCGCTCCTTGCCTATGCGTGAATCCGAACGACCGCGCGAGGAGCAAGAGCGACCTCACCACGGCGGCGCTGGAGCGTCTCGTCACAGTCATCGGGGAGCAAGAGAGCGCCGCGGTGCACCCCCTGCAGTTGGGCACCGCCCGGTTCAACAACAGATTCGGCTCGGTGCCTGGGAACTAGCCCCTTGGCAGGCACTGGCCCAAATCCTGCTTTGAATTCGACCAGAGCCATTCTCGCGCGTCCCTATGCTTCGATATAGCCTGCTCGCCATCTTGCTGTGCAATGTTCCTTCTGCCCATGCCTGGGAAGTCGGCGAATTTCGCAATGGAATGTCCAAGGCTGAGGTTGCCAGCACACTGAAATCCTGGAATTTCGACCAGGTTATTGACGTCGGCCGCGACGGCTTATTTGCCTACGACCTGCCGGAAAGTCCGGCAGGCCGGCGATTTCTCTTCACTTTCTGCAACGAGAAACTGGTCAGTTTTGATCAGGAAATCGCTCCGTCGTTCCGAAACTTCATAGTGATCGCCTCAAATTACTCCAACACTAACGGCAATCCCCTGCGCGTGATTCCGTATACGGATGTAGTTGCCAGCGGTGAAAAAGACGTGCTGGCGATGTTCTGGCGCAAGGGCATGGATTACATGGGCGTGAAATACGCCCTTTATGCAAACAGCGAGCAGCTTTCCATTACCTGGCAGGTCAACAACAACTGTTGGGCTGCACCGCGGTAAGCACAATTCTAGATTTGCAACAACAGCCGTTCTGGAGCCTCGAGCTCGTCCCGTACCGCAACCAGAAACTGCACCGCCTCTCTACCGTCGATTAATCGGTGGTCGTATGATAGTGCCAGGTACATCATGGGGCGGATCACGACCTGGCCGTTTTCGGCCACGGGTCGTTCCTGGATTCGGTGCATGCCAAGAATGGCCGATTGGGGCGGATTAAGGATCGGGGTCGATAGCAGTGAACCAAACACGCCACCATTGGTGATCGAAAAGGTTCCACCCGTCAATTCATTCAGCGACAGGCTGCCCGTTTGCGCCCGTGCGGCGAAAGACGCGATGGTACGCTCGATATCGGGAAGACCCATAGTTTCCGCATTGCGAAGGATGGGCACGACCAGGCCCCGCGGCGTGGAAACAGCAATGCCGATGTCCGCGTAATCCTGATACACGATGTCATCATTGTCGATGCGCGCATTTAGCACCGGAAATGCCTTAAGCGCGACACAGGTGGCACGTACGAAAAAGCTCATGTAACCCAACTTCACCCCGTGCCGAGCTTCAAACTCCCCCTTGTACTGTTGGCGCAAGGTGTTCACCTGGTACAGGTTTACTTCATTGAAGGTGGTCAGAATTGCCGATCGGTGCTGGACCTCGACAAGCCGCTCCGCGACGCGCTGCCTGAGTCTTGTCATGGGTGATCGGCGTTCGGCTCGGTCGCCGGTCACGTTGGTGAAACCTGATGGCAAGGGAGCAAGCTCGGGTGCCGGTGATTTTGCCTGGACGACCGAGGTTGCCGGGGGCAGCGGGATTCCCGCTTCGTTATCGGGCACAGCCGGCGCGAACGGCACGGCCTCGGATTCAACGCGCTCCTGCTGGGTCGTTTCGATCACCGCAACGACGTCATCCGCTTTGACCTCCATCCCTTCCTCGACACGAATCTCTTTCAGCACGCCACTCGCAGGCGCAGGAATTTCCATGATGACTTTGTCTGTTTCTAGATCGGCCAGCGTCTCGTCACGCGTGACGGGCTCCCCGGGACGCTTGCGCCAAGCCAGTAACGTTCCAGTTAATACCGAGTCGGAAAGGTGCGGAACCCTAACGTCAATGTTCATGGTCTTGCTCTAAAGCGTCCAAGATCAGGGCTTCTTGCTCGAGTTTGTGACGTGCGGGCCATCCCGACGCAGGCGCCGCCGCCGCGCGTCGCCCCGCATATACAAACCGTCGTCCGTCGGGCGCACTGTGATTCAAGTGATGCAAACTTTGATACCAGGCGCCCTGGTTCATCGGTTCTTCCTGCGCCCAGACGAAAGTACCGGCACGTGGGTAGGC
Organism: Thiobacillaceae bacterium; assembly: GCA_052145875.1. Taxonomy (GTDB): domain Bacteria; phylum Pseudomonadota; class Gammaproteobacteria; order Burkholderiales; family Thiobacillaceae; genus DASQBT01. Next base: position 1,097 of record JBKQNQ010000100.1, on the reverse strand, counting down.
CGCCAATATCGCACGCAAGGCTTCTTCTGGAAACGGGTAAAGCTGTTCGACACGAATAAGTGCAACGTTATCCAACTGTTTCTTCTGACGCGCCGATTCAAGGTCGAAGTATACCTTGCCGGTGCAAACCACAACCCGCTCGGCCCTACGGGGTTGGCGCGGGTCGTCGATTACCGGCCGAAATACGCCGGTAGTCAGGTCATCCAGTGTCGAGACTGAAGCGGGATGCCGGAGAAGACTCTTAGGAGTGAACAGGATAAGCGGCTTGCGTACCGGTCTTTGAATCTGTTGACGCAGCAGGTGAAACACCTGGGATGGAAGGCTCGGAACGCAGACCCGAAAATTGTTTTGTGCACACAGCTGGAGGTAGCGCTCAATTCGACCCGATGAGTGCTCCGGCCCCATTCCCTCGTAGCCGTGAGGCAGCATCATCGTCAGCCCGCACATCCGCCCCCATTTAGCCTCGCCACTCGCGATAAACTGGTCAATGACGACTTGTGCCCCATTGGCAAAGTCACCGAACTGCGCTTCCCAGATCACCAACGTGTCGGGTTCCGCGGTAGCGTACCCATACTCGAAGGCCAGCACTGCCTCTTCCGATAAGAGGCTGTCGATGACCATAAACGTTCCCTGACGCGGCTGCACGTGTTCAAGCGGGACGTAATCTCCCACCTGGGTTGACGTCCGATTTTGATCATGCCAAACCGCATGTCGATGAAAGAATGTGCCTCGCCCGCTATCCTGACCGGAAAGTCTTATGTTGTACCCGCTGCTCAAAAGGCTCGCGTAGGCCAAATTCTCCGCCATCCCCCAGTCCATGGGCAATTGGCCAACGCCCATTTGGCGCCGGTCGTCCACCACTTTCTGTACCCTTGGATGAAGGGCGAAGTCGTCTGGCACCGTCGTCAGGGTGTCAGTCCAGCGCGCGATGTCCGCTGCCGCTACGGTTGTGTCGGATACGTCATTAATATTGCCGCCGCGAAATCTTTCCCAGTTGACCGCAAAGGTCTGTTTGAAATCCGAAACAGTCGATGGGTTCAGTATTTCACCCCGTTCAATTCGCGCGCGGCACTCTAGGACTAGCCTTTGAATGTCCT
>JBKQNQ010000099.1:0-6643 GCA_052145875.1 Thiobacillaceae bacterium | reverse complement strand
GAAGAAGAACGCTCGCATGCCAACGGCGATCATCTGCCCAGCCTGATTCAGGCGCTTCGCGACGTTCTCATGGGATAGTACCGGATGGTTGACCTGATCTGCCAATGGAACATTGAGCATGAAGAGGACCTGGTTCGCCAAACGTATACTCATCGCGTAGGAGAAAAACGCAATAATGAAGTCCGCCAACAGACACATCACCTTGACGATCCACAACTGTTTCAAGTGGGAGCCAAGGAAATTGATGGCATGCCAACTGTGAGTGATGGTCTCGGCCTCACCGGAAAGGGTAAGGGTACCCATAATCAGCAGCGAGGCCGTCGAGGCCATCATTATGCCGACCATAATGAAGTTACGTAGTGTCTGTACGGCCATCACCTCGTAACCCGGACTGGTCATCACATTCTTGACCCAAAGCGAACGGGCAATGGCATTGGCAGCATGAATCGAATAGTTTGGATCTCGCCGAATACGGGAATGCAGGTAACTGTAGTAGGAACCGATAAGAAGAAGGCTGATGATTACGGCGCCCGCATCGACGCCAAACTCCTGAAACCAGGGATTATTGTATAAAAGGCCCATCACACTTCGCTGTTTTTGGGCGCGGATACGCAGGCACGAATGGCTTGCAGGAGGACAAATGGCGTTGGAGGGCACCCGGGGACTTCCACGTCGACGGGGATCACATTCGCGATCCTTCCACAGGACGCGTAACTCTCGCCAAACAAGCCGCCGGTGCAAGCGCATTCGCCCATTGCAATGACCCACTTGGGTTCGGGTGTGGCGTTATACGTGCGCCTCAGCGCTGTTTCCAGGTGGCGAGACACCGGGCCGGTCACCAGTAGCACGTCCACGTGCCGCGGACTTGCAGCGAACTTCACACCGATGCCCTCGATGTTGTAATGTGGGCCATTGAGCGCATGAATTTCCAGTTCACACCCATTGCACGAACCGGCATCCACGTGGCGAATCGCGATGGCTCGTCCAAAAACGCGCAGAATCTCCCCCTGCAGGTCCTGCATCCGCACTCGCAGGCTGGCATCCGCCTCGGGTGGTGGTTCGGAGACGATGCCGGTTCTAAGAATTTTTTGCAGAATTAGGTGGGTTGCCATGTTGCCAGTATCACAGGTCCTGTCCTGAGTAGCTCAGATTGAAGGATTTGTTAATGAGTGGAAAGTCCGGAACAATATTTCCCATGATACCGACTTCCAGAAGTGGCCAGTTCTGCCAGGAAGGATCATGCGGGTGTACCCGGTCAAGTCTTCCGTCAGAGTTGATGCGAACGGCCACCAGCACTTCACCGCGCCAGCCTTCAACCCAGCCCAGCCCCTCGCTCACTTGACCAGAATGTGAGACGTCGGACGTGAGTGGACCGCCAGGCATGCGTCGAACAATTTCACGAATCAGGCGAAGCGATTCATACACTTCGGCGAATCGTACCTCCGCCCGGGCAAGCACATCGCCACGGCGATGCGTGGCCATGTTGACGTCCAATTCTTGATAGGGTGTGATTGGAAATTGAACACGCGCGTCCCAGGCCTGTGCGCTGGCCCGCCCGGCGAGCCCAGTGAGCCCCAGCTGCGCGGCCATTTTAGGCTTCACGATGCCGGTATTGGTAAAGCGATCCTGCACGCCGGCATGTTCGTCATAAATCGCCTTGAGTTCGCGCACTTCCGTCTCTAGCTGATCGGCAACGGAAAGAAGTTGAGAGCCCTCGGCTAGCCCCACTGCCACACCGCCCGGAATGATGCGGTCAAAGAGATAACGGTGTCCGAAGAGTGTGGCACAGAGTCTCAGCCAGTCCTCCTTAAGCCGCCAAAACTGCATGAAACCGAACCCCAATGCCGCGTCGTTACCCAAGTACCCCAAATCGCCCAAGTGATTGGCAATGCGTTCGACTTCCAAAAATAACGCTCGGAGCCACTGGGCCTGTATTGGAACGGTCGTCAATGTGGCGGCTTCCACGGCCATGCAGTAGGCCCATGAAAATGCAGAACACGAATCGCCCGAAACGCGACCGGCCAACCGTGCCCCCGTCGCCAAGTCCATCCCCTCAAAGCGCTTTTCGATCCCCTTGTGGGTGAAGCCCAGACGCTGCTCCAGCCTCAGTACGCGGTCGCCGATGACGGAGAAACGGAAATGTCCGGGCTCAATGGTGCCTGCATGGATCGGGCCAACCGGAATTTCATGGACGCCCTCCCCTTCCACGCCGATGAACGGATAGGCATCGAGGTCATGCAAGGGCGTGCCCAAGAAGTCCCTGCGCAGGGGGTAGCCATCCTCGGGCCAAGCGCCGTGACGCAGCCATTTACGAGTATCGGAGCTCCCATCGGCCCGTATTCCCAATAAATCATAGGTGGCCCGTTGCATACGTTCAGCTTGTGGGAAGACATGCGCCAGGTCGGGATACGCAGGGGCACCCGTCGTCAAGGCGGCACTGATCCAGACTGTTCCGGAACCCGTGAGAAACGTGACATGAATCGCGTAACCACTACCCAAGTGGCGATCATCCGATCCCCACAACGCGGTCATTTGCCCGCCTTCTGTCTTCACTGACTGGGCGAGCGCAGGCAGACGTGCTGCTTCCACTTGGCCTCGCCATATTGCAGTGCTCCCACGTTGAAGGGAGAGATTCAATTCTTGGTCGCCAATTCTCATGTCAACCCCACCCTCCCAAGAGATGTGCGGCCTGCCTGTACCAAGCCGCCAGATAGGGCGGGATGAACAGCCCCATCATCAGCACCAAGGCAAGATGAATAAATACGGGCGCGAGAGCGGGCTGGTAGGGCAGCCGCGGCAATTCCGTGTACCCGAACACCATGGGCTGCACCTTTCCGAAGATAGCCGCGAAGGCAACGCCCAAGGCAGTGAGGAGGAACGGTGTGGCCCACGGATGCTCGTGCATGGCAGTGGTAATAATGAGGAACTCACTTGCAAATACGCCGAAGGGAGGGACCCCAAGAATCGCGATGCTGCCCAGCATCAATCCCCAGCCTATCGTAGGATTGGTCTTGATCAATCCACTGATTCCGTCCATGAGTTGTGTTCCCGCCTTCTGGGTGGCGTGCCCAACGGCGAAGAAGATGGCTGATTTGGTAAGGGAGTGCATCGTCATATGCAAAAGCGCAGCAAAGCTCGCGACCGGCCCGCCCATGCCAAATGCGAAGGTCACGAGCCCCATGTGTTCAATCGACGAATAGGCGAACATGCGTTTTACGTCGGTCTGGCGTTTGATCAGAAACGCCCCCAAGACGACGGAGAGCAAACCAAACCCCATCATCAGATTGCCCGCCATGTTGTTCCCCAAGGCACCGTCTACGAGCACTTTGCTTCGCATCACGGCATAAAGGGCCACGTTGAGGAGTAATCCCGAGAGTACGGCCGAGACCGGAGTCGGGCCCTCTGCATGCGCATCCGGCAACCAGTTGTGCAAGGGGGCGAGGCCCACCTTTGTCCCGTAGCCTACCAGGAGGAAGACAAAGGCCAACTGCAGCACCGTTGGTTCGAGCCGTGCCTTGACCGCATTGAGATGGGTCCACAGCAAAGCGCCCCCGCCCGCCCCAAGTATCTTTTCCGCCGCGAAATAGAGCAGGATCGTACCAAAAAGTGCTTGCGCAATCCCGACGCCGCACAGAATGAAATACTTCCAAGCCGCTTCCAACGCTGCCGGGGTGCGGTAAAGTGACACGAGCAGCACCGTGGCGAGGGTCGCCCCTTCCATTGATACCCAGAGGATGCCCATGTTGTTGGTGGTGAGGGCTAACAGCATCGTGCCAATAAAGATCTGATAACTCGCATGGTAGAGGCGCAAACGGGCCACGTTCAGCCTCCCATGTTCCTGCTCGATGCGCATGTAAGGACGTGAAAACAGCGACGTCGTGAACGCCACGAATGCAGTTAGCGCCACCAAGAAGACGTTGAAGGAATCAATAAAGAACCAGCCATTGCTGAGAATCATCGGGCCTTGGGCGACAATACGCGCGGTTAGCCATGCTGCCGCGAGCAGAGTAAGCAAGCTGAACAGTGAATTGATCTCAGGAGCGGAACGCCGGTTTCCCCAGATCGCCAGGCATATGCCCCCCGTCAACGGCAGGCCGAGTAGCCAGTAAAAGTCCATACCTTAATGCTCTTTCAGTTTTTCCATGTGCTTCAGGTCCAGCGAGTCGAAGGTCTCGCGGATCTGGAAGAAGAAGATACCCAAGATGAACACGCCCACCAGCACGTCCAGCGCAACCCCCAGTTCAACGACAAGTGGCATGCCGTAAGTCGCGCTGGTGGCAGCAAAGAACAGACCGTTCTCCATGGCCAGGAAACCAATTACTTGGGGAATGGCCTTGCTACGCGTGATCATCATGAGGAACGCGAGCAATACACAAGCCATCGCAATGCCCAGCGTGGAGCGTGTGACCGTTCCCGCCATCTGTGAGATCGGCTGCGCAAGATTGAATGCAAAAATGACGAGTACGATACCGATCAGCATCGTAGTCGGGATGTTGATCATAGGCTCAACGTCCCGATCAACGTCCAGTTTGCGCACCAGCCGGTAGAAAAACCAGGGCATGGCGATCACCTTGAGAAGCAGGGTTAGGGTGGCTGAGTAGTAGAGTTCGGGCTGATTGGTGGACCACGCGACGATAACGGTGGACGTTGCAAGGGCGGCTCCTTGCCAAGCGAACAGGGTGATGAGCCCCACAATGCGGCGTTGAGAGAGCATGGCAAAGGATATCAACAGCAGCACGGATGCGAGCAGGTTGATCAGCTGCAGGTAATAAGTCAGCGACATTTATGATATCTCTAAGAGGAAGTGGATCAACATGCCCAACACTGCCAATAGGAAAGCCGTACCGAGGAATTCCGGAACGCGAAACAACCGCATCTTCGCGCTGATGGTCTCCATGAAGGCCAGACTGAACCCACCGACGGCCAACTTAATGAACAGGGCAAAAAGGGCCAGCGGCAGTGCGCCGTAATCCCCGGTCGCGGCAATGCCCCAAGGCACGAACAAGGCGATGCCAAGCGCCGAATAGGTGAAAAGTTTCAATGCGACCGACCATTCAATCAGAGCGAGATGGCGTGCGGAATATTCCAGGATCATGGCCTCGTGAATCATGGTCAATTCAAGGTGAGTCGTCGGGTTGTCGACCGGGATGCGTGCGTTCTCAGCGAGCGACACCATCCAGAAAGCGACGCCAGCGAAAGCAAGACTTGGATAGATGGCAAATTCGCGATGGGCCAAGGTGTGAACGATACGTGGCAGCGAGGTGGACTGTGAAATGAGACTCGCTGTAAAGAAAACCATCAACAAGGCCGGCTCAGCCAAAAATGAAACCAACATCTCCCGTCGCGCACCCAAGGTACCGAAAGACGTGCCAATATCCATGGCTGCCAGGGCCATGAACACGCGTGCCAGTGCAAAGACCCCTACCAGAGCGATCGCATCGGCTGCCGGCGAAAAGGGCAGATCGTTCGCAATCATGGGCACAATGCCCGCCGCAAGGGCCATGCATGCAAACACCATGTAAGGCGCGAAGCGGAACAACGGCGACGCGTGGTAAGCAATGACCGCATCCTTATGGAACAGTTTGCGTATCACGCGATAGGGCTGCAGTAGGGGTGGCGCGGTACGGCCTTGCAACCACGCACGGCACTGATTGGTCCATCCCAGCAGCACTGGCGCCAGCAAGATTGCCAACAGCGTTTGGGTAATTTGAAGAGCAATACCTGCTGGGTTCATCGCGTAAACACCAATAGGAAAATCAGGGTCACGAAGCTGTAAATCAGATACCACTGGATGCGGCCATGTTGCATGCGTCCCGCCTGGTCCGAGAGCCAGCCCACTGAGCGGCCGATTCGGACGTAGATCATAAACCAGAGCTTGTCGAAGCTGGCACCATGGTAACGAGGCTTGCGATCAAACGGATCCGGTGTCTCCCGCTCCACCTGCATGAACGATTCGAAAATTTGTCGGATGGGCTGGCCGAACCCTTCGGCGCTATCTTGCATACGAGACGTCTGCTCCGGGAAGCCGCAGTCCCATGGATCGGACCGGCGCACCCGACCGTGATAGACCCAGCGCACGGCGAGAAAGATCAACATGAGTACCACGAGGACGACGGCCAAGAAGATGAGTGGCGCGTAACTCGCCCGTTCAGCATTCAGTGGCGCCAGGAGCAACCAGCTTCCGTCGTTGATTAATTTCTGCCCCGCCAGCTGCTTTACCACCGGCGATATCAGCGCTATAACCTGCGACGGCAGAAGGCCCAGAAACACGCACCCGATCGCCAGCCACAACATCCCCAGCCGCTGCAGCCAGCCCGCCTCATGCGCGTGCACGATTGCTGGATCGCGAGGCTCACCAAGAAACACCACGCCATAGAACTTGACCATCACATAGGCAGCCAACGCGGCGGCCATGGCGACAGATGCGGCAGCAACCGGGATCATCATGTTGAGATAGGACTGACTCAATCCCGGAGTCAACAGGAAAGCCTGCAACAGGAGCCATTCGGAAACGAATCCATTCAACGGAGGCAAGCCTGCAATAGCTAGGGCTCCGACTAACGTCAACCATGCCGTCCACGGCATAAAACGAATCAGCCCACCAAGCCCACCCATCATCCGGGTTCCCGTGGCGTGGAGTACG
>JBKQNQ010000098.1:0-3231 GCA_052145875.1 Thiobacillaceae bacterium | reverse complement strand
GGACTTGGTGCTTGATCAGCTCTTCCCTTACGGTTCTGAGCACCTTGACCGGATTGCCTTCCAGCGCGCCGATGGCGTCTAGGGCGCGCTGGAAGGCAATCCGGTCAAGGTGCTCAGAACCGTAAGGGAAGAGCTGATCAAGCACCAAGTCCACCCCCTCCTGTCCCTTGGGAGCCTCGAGTTCTGGGCGGTTGCGGACGTGCCCGTAGACGCTGACCAAATTGCCTACCGCCTCCGGTTGCACGATCAGGGTGATCCCGTTCGACAGCTGGCTCACCACGGGATGGATCGTCGAAGCCGGCACGGTGAGGTGGCCCAGAACCGACTGGGCCCAGGCGGGGAGCGGCGTGGGCTTTGCCTCACCGAGCGCGATGCTTTCGAGCCCGCCGAAGCGCCCACCCGAAGGCTTGCCCGCGCCTTGGGGCGTGAGAACCGCAACGACCGCATGGTCGAGATCGAGGTATTTCCGGGCAACCCGAGTAACGTCGCCAACGGTCACTTTTTCGATACGAGCCAGATCTTCGTCGGGTGACTCAAGTCCGTCCACCGCTACCGCCTCCGACCAGACGTCGGCCAATCCCGAGATGGAGTTCTTCTCGGATTCCGTCGCTAAGCGCTCCTTGAGTTTGGCCGCTGTCACGAGATCCGCAGGGACCCCATCACGGGCGATCCGGCCGAGGACCGCACGTACCTCGCGTTCCAATTCATCGGGGTTGCCCCCGGCTGGAAAGGTCGCGATCGCATACCCCATCCCGGCCTTGGGCAGAGGCTCAAAACTGAATTCAGTGGAAAGTGCCTTGCCCTGCGGCACCAGTTCATGGAGCGCTCCCCTCTGACTGCTCAGAACGTCGGCGAGCACTTCGCAAGCGGCATAGTCTGGGCTGTCGAGGCCACACAGGCGCATGGCAATCACCGCCATGCCGTAGGGCAAATCGCTGTTGAGCGTAAGCGACTGTGCGCGGACTGGCTGCAATCTAATGGGGCGGCGGGCCGGCAAAACCCTGCGGGGAATTGCGCCAAACAGTTGTGTCACCTTGGTCAAGGTCGCCGCCGGATCAAGGTCCCCAACAACGACCAAAATCGCATTGTTGGGCATATACCAGCGATTGTAGAACTGCTTCAACATGCCTGCCGTGGTCTTGTCGAAGGAAGCGCGCGTTCCGAGTCCATCATGGGCATAACTGGTGCCCGTAAATAGAGCACCACGCAGTTTGGTGAAGAGGACGTATGTGGGGTTTGATAGGTCTTGGGCCACCTCCTGCTCAATTGCGCCACGCTCCTTGGACCAGTCCTTGGCGCTATCGTTTACGCCCTGCATTCTGAGGGCTTCGATATGAAGCGCAATATCGAGATCCTCGGCAGGAACCGTGTACAAGTATTGCGTCACCGTCTGCCGCGTGTCCGCATTGAAGTTGCCACCCATGATGCCGCCGATATTGGCTAGCTGATCCGCGGACAAGCCTGGCGAGCCCCGAAACATCATGTGCTCCTGGGCATGAGCTGTGCCGGGAAAGTTAGGGGCGGTCTCGTCCGCACCAACCCGGTAGTTGACGGCGGTCGAAACGACCGGTGCAAGCGCATCACGGACGATGATCACCCGCAATCCGTTGGCGAGGCGCGCGCGAACGACATTAGCCTCAGGCGGCCCACTGGGAGCCTCGGCCGCGGCTGCCGCGGCGACGGCGACCAGCAAGGCGCCAAGCCCTGCGCTAAATCTGGCATCGCGCTCCAGCCAACGCTTCATTCGAATTCCTCCTGTCGTGACGAGCTGCTGCAAACGATCGGATAGCGCGGCGCCAAAATGGTTCAACGGGCCTGCGCTCGGCCACTGCGCGATCGTCACCTCAATCGGGCCGAACCACGAAATATATCCCGTCCGGCTGGCCGTGGAAGTTTGACGGCATGGTCCGTTTGCAACCTCCTTGCGGAGGCATGGTACCCGATTCCTGCCGGGTAGCGTTGCACTTTTCGGGGTCACGATTCGACGAACCTGCAGACGTGAGGATGTCGGAGTGGGGCTCAAGCGTGCCCCACACGGTACTGGAACCGGCTGGAACGCTTTAGTCGGTCGTTTCCAAAGTTTCCTGTTTGTGTCTGAAGAAGCAGCCACGCATCCCCGTTTTGAATTTTTCCCGTTCTTCCGGGGTCATGTGGTCCCAGCGATTATCGTGACAGCGTTCATGCCAGCGACCGCGACACCGGAGCCCGCCGAACAGGATCTTGCTCAACACCAGGAGCCCCAAGGCTTGCAGGTAGCTAATTTCCCTGCCACCAACAAACAAAATCGGGGCCAGCCAGTTCCACAATGCCATAACCACCCATCCAAGGGCCGCGAGGCCCAATACCGCGAGGAGCGCAAATTTTCCGCATCTTGCTTTGCAATTCATGCCCATGGTATTTTCCTTTCCTTTACAGATTGAATTCGTCGTAGATCGCTTGCAGTCGCGCGCGAAGATGTCGCACGGCATAACGTTTGCGCGCCAGCAGCGTATTGATCGGAACGCCGCTTTTCGCGGCCAAGTCTTTGAAGCTGAAGCCCTCCAGTTCGTGCGCGATGAAGACATCACGTTGTTTCTCGGGGAGCTCGTCGAGCGCCGCGTGCAAGTCCCTTAACAGCACTTTTCGCGCATATGCTGCCTCGGGACCGGCATCCGATGACGGCAACACGTCTTCCAGCCAGCGTTCTTCATCAAGTTCGGCCAATGTTTCAGGAACCGGCTCTTGTCTGCGCTTGCGAAAGCGGTCGATGATGCGGTTGCGTGCCACGCGATACAGCCAGGCGGCAACCTGCTCGATGGGTTCCGGCAGCCGGGTGGCTTCCACGAAGGCATAGAACACATCCTGCAAAATGTCCTCAACGTCGCCTGGATCCGTGACGTGCCGTCGTATAAAATTCTTCAGGCGCCCACGCTCCCGTGCAATGGCTTCGGCAGCACGTGCGTTCTGCTCAGTCATTCGCCTGTCCGCATCTAGAATTATGTCCATACTTGTTAAGACGAATCACGCCTGAAATTATTGTGCACGGCAAGGAGAAAATTTTCGATCGCGCATCTACGGGCAATGGCAGACCCCTCATCGGGACCGCTTCCGGTCAAACGTGGCCAGGGTTCGTTGAAAAGACCCCGCTAAATGACCGGAACGCTATCCTCTGCTGGACGCCAGGATCGCCAGCCACGATCGTGCGCCCTTGCAGTGACGCTCCCAACCGGTGTGATCCGGAGCTTTCCACCG
>JBKQNQ010000097.1:0-15439 GCA_052145875.1 Thiobacillaceae bacterium | reverse complement strand
GCTCTCATTGCTGACCTACCTGTTCTGGACACAATCTCGCGGCGACATCGCCTTCGCAGAGAAGGAAATCCAGGGGACGCAATATCTCGCCGAGATCTGGCCGCAGTGCGAACAGGCTGCCACGCAGCGGAACATGGAACCAGAGGGTCGCGATGAGTATAATCACCGTCCCCTGGGCAATGCCAATAATAAACCCCCGTAGGGCCTTGCCCAGCAGGATCTCGCCGGGCCGAAACGGTGTCACCAACAATTGGTCAAACGTACCCTGCTCCCGCTCTCGAGCCACCGTAAGGGCTGTCACCAACATCGTGACCACCAGAGTGAGCAAGCCCGCTAGACCCGGGATAAAGAACCAGGGGCTTTCCAAATTGGGATTGAACCACGGTCGGATTTCCAGGCGGGCAGGCAAAGCTTGCAAGCCATGGGCAGTAATCCACCCAACGTTAAAGCGATCGACGATGGTGGTCACATAGTTCAGCGCAATCGCGGCGGTATTGGAGTTACGTCCGTCGATAATGACTTGTACCGGAGTGGGGTTACCCGACAGGAGTTCAGCGCTGGATCGGGGGCCAAGGTGAATCACCACCAGTACTTGGCGGGCATCGAGCAGGGGAGCGATCTCGCCTTCCGAGTGCAGGACCGCAACGCGGTGGAAGGAGCGGGCGCCGTCGAAGGCCGCCACGAGATCCCGGGAGGCCGCACCCCGATCCTCGTTGTACAGCGCCTACGAGATGTCCTTCAGATCAAAGGTGGCGGCGTAGCCAAACACAAGGAGTTGAACAATCGGCGGCACAATCAGCACGGCGCGGCTCTTGGGGTCCTTCAGCAATGCCAAGAATTCCTTGTGTACCAAGGCGAGGATACGTTGCCACATGGCTACTCCAGGCGCTTTCTGGACTTGCGCCAGGTAATGCCCAGAAAGATCGCCGCCATCACAGCCAGAGCCAGCGCATTGGGCAATACCACGGACCAGATGTCACCGGCGAGAAACAACGTCTGGACGATGGCGACAAAATACCGGGCGACGATTACATGCGTGATAAGCTGTACTACCGTTGGCATGCTGTCGATATCGAAAATGAACCCGGACAGCAGGAAGGCGGGCAGGAACGTGGCAATGATGGCGATTTGGCCGGCCACGAACTGATTGCGGGCCAGCGTTGAGATGGTGAGTCCCATTCCCAATGCCGCCAGCAGGAACAGCGAAGCGCATGCCCAGAGCAGCAGGAAAGAGCCTCGAAAGGGTACGTCGAAGAGTCCCACAGCTAAGCCCACCGTAAGCATCATTCCGCCTGTTCCCAAGCAAAAATAGGCGATGAGTTTGCCCAACAGAATCTCGGTCATGGTTGCCGGAGTCACCAGCAGGGCCTCCAAGGTGCCCCGTTCCCACTCTCGGGACATGACCAAGGCAGTGAGCAGCGCGCCAATTAGGGTCATGATAATCGCGACCAAGCCTGGCACCAGATAGTTGCGGCCTTTCAGCTCACTGTTAAACCATACGCGCTGTTCCAGTTGCACCGGGGCGGCGCGGTCCTGCCCTGTGCTTGCAGCATGGCGGGGCCCAAGGCCTGAGATGCACTCAGGCGCAGCGGCGCCACGCTGCCTCTCCTCCTCCTGATTAGCCCCAGTTAGGCAAGCTCGGGACAGGCACTGGAAAACGGCACGATGAAGTGAGTCGAGAAGCCCTTACACCTGCGGCTACTACTGTCTCGGGCTGATGCGTGTGTGACGCTGGATTCCCTGGTTAACGTTGGACGTTGCAAGTGCCAGGATATGCTCGAAGCGATATAGGCAGCCTCCGGCACCAGAACAGGAGGCTGCCATGCTGATTGCGGGGCGATCAGCATGCACTTCAGAATGGTCAACTCATCCAACCAAACCGGTCTCATCAGAGCCACAGGCCTTGGAAACGTAACCGGCCGCAATCTTGGTCGTCTGGCGCCATTCACAACGGGCCGCCCGCGGCCACACAGTGGATCTCAGCGCGCGCACGGCCGCATGACTCCTTCCAGATGAAGCCAATTCCTCGTGGAAGGGTGTTCTTCTGTTTCATCGAGAGGCGCAGGCTGTTCTATATTTGGGATTATCCAGCGGCAACGACCGGATGGGCGAATGCGATTTCAAACCCTTGCGACAGCGCTCGCGATCCTGAGCTGCTTCACACCCCAAGCTTCCGGCACGCCCCACGATGATCTGATCGGTGACGTGATGAACCACCGCTATGTGGCTGGCTATGTCGCAGCTCACCAGTGTTGGCTTTACGTGCAGAAGGAGTACGGACGCTATTGTGTGAAGCCGCTCAAATCCAAATGGGTTCATGCACATGGTGGGCGACGCCTCTACCTGCTGACGTCGGGCGTGCCCATCAATCCGGACGGGACAATCGACGCGCTGCCCACCCATGTGTTACCGGGTCTGGTTGGCGCCTATGCCATCGTTGTAAGGGCCGGTAAGCCCAGGTATCTTGCCGCGACCGATGCGTTGTTGTTTGGAAGCTTCGGTGATTCAGGCGCGGGGGCCGCGCGGCTCACTGCAATCGGCCCTTCGGATTACTACGCCTGGGTCTTTTCGAGCGGGGGTACCTGGCAAGGGATCTCGGTTGCCTATTACAACATCCTTGCTCCCCGCGGTGATAAATTCGTCGACGTGAGCACCATTCCGGTGATGCGCGAAGACGACCAAGCGAACAGCTACGATATTGCTTTGGATTCGTCGAAATCCACCCGGCGCGTGTTTCCGCTGATCGTAACCAAGCGGCGCGAAGTGATCGGCAAGCGCCCGAAGCCCGTGGTCGACCGATTTGTGGTGCCATTCAACCTCCGTACCTGGCGTTATGAGATGCCCGGGAACCGTTGAGCCGGTCCGCCTTGTGGCGGGCTACTGGTTCCTAATTGAGAGTGGCGATGAACTTCGACGGTTGCCCCCGCCCTTGAGAGTTCATCCGTCTCTCGTCCACTCTTAGGCCACCGATCGCGCTGCCAGTGGTCAACGGTTCTGTCGTCCCAGGCATTTCATTACCCGCAAAGGGGCCGCTTGTGATAGATTCGGCGGGAAAGGCAAATGAACCCCTCCACTTAGGACCCTCGCATGAGAAAATCCCTGCTCTCCGTATCAATCGTTTCGGCTCTGGTTAGCCCGATAGCCATGGCCGGTAATGCAATAACCTACAATCCGGTCATTACAACGACCAGCGCGACCAAGACTGAGACTAAAGCGTACGCCGGCCTCAACTGGAGCCTGAGCGGCGGCATTACACCCTCGCTCGTGTTGGGCGTCGCGCAGGCCTCGGTCAAGTCTGACGGGGACACCCAAGGGGGCGACTTGAGTCTCGATATCAGCTTTCTCGGGGGTATCAAACCCGGAAAACTAAAGCTCAGCTACCTCAATGGCAAGGAAACAGTTCAGGGCGAACTGGGTGTGGGCTACAATTTCCTGACGGCCGCCCCGCTGTTGGGCCTCGGCTTTAATGCACCCTATAGCAATCTGGGGCTGGATTTGTATAAGGGTGGCAGTTTTGACCCCTATATCACCATTGACACCCAAAGCAAGTTCAAGAAGCCAACTCCCACGACCACGGAGCAGTGCGTGCCTGTCAATGGCGCGGGAGGGGCTTATCTGAATGGCGCTTGCACAATCACCAATAACCCGGGCTGACGGCAACCGTGCTGCCGGCTGAGCAGCGCCGACGCCTTCTACAGGTCGTCGGCGTTTTCTTTTTGAGCCAGGCGCTCGACCCTGGGCCGGTCTTGGCCGCACCTTCACCGACAAGATCGCAGCGAACCACATTTGGCGCCTTTCTGGATATTTTGTTACCGCGTGATCTTCTCTCCGGCTCCGCGACCGACTTGGGCGTCGATGCGAAACTCTGGGAGTTTTCTGGATTGGATCCGCGCTTTCGCCGTCTTGTCGCTCTCGGTTGCCAGTGGCTGGATATGACGGGTGGCCCGCGGTTTGCTGAACTCAGGCCAGAGCAGCAACTGATCCTCGTCAATTGGATGACAACCTCAAAGTGGAACCGAGTCCCTCGGCGCTTTTATGAGCTGATGCGCCAAGCCGCCATTGAGATCTATTACAGCGAACCTGCGTCCTGGCCGGGACTGCCAATTACGCATCCGCCCCAACCGCTTGGCTACCCGCCACCCTGGCCATGAACCAGCGGTTTGATGCCGTGATTGTTGGCGCCGGCGCCGGGGGTGCCGCCGCGGCCTGGCGCCTGTGCGAGCATGGCCTACGGGTCCTCCTGCTGGAGGCCGGCCCCCGCTTCGATCCCGCACGTGATTACAAGCTCAATCAGCCTGACTGGGAACGACATCTGTTCCCTGACCCGGCCGGGAGTCGCGGCCATTTCACCATCGCCGCGCTTGACAGGCTCGATTCGTCCAATGACGACCTGCGCTCGTGGAACCGGGCCGTGGGGCGACTGGTACGGGATGATACGCGACAGGTACTGGGACCCGGGTACTGGCATGTCCAGGGTGTGGGCGGCACGACCCTGCACTTCGTCGGCGAATCGCACCGCCTTCACCCGGGGGCCATGAAACTGAGAAGTCAGTACGGCGTGGGTTTCGACTGGCCTATCAGTTATGCCGACCTCGAGCCCTATTACGTGCTTTGCGAAAAACTCATCGGCGTTGCAGGACCCGATGAGCAAGGTGCACGTTGGCGCAGCGCGCCTTACCCCCTGCCCCCGCATCCCCTCAGCCCGCCCGCACGCCGCTTGGTGGCCGCGGGTCAGCAACTCGGCATGCGCTGGCAGGCAAACTCCCGTGCTGCCCTCTCGCGGGTGTATGACGGCCGCCCGGCTTGCAACTATTGCGGCAATTGCAGCCGAGGCTGCCCACTTGGTGACAAGGGTTCGGCGGATGTCACCTTCATTCGCAATGCCGAAGAAAGTGGTCGTCTGACCGTGAAATCCCATAGTCCGGTGGTGCGCCTGCAGGCCACTCTCGGGGGACGCGTCAAGGCGGTGGACTATCTCGATAATAAGACCATCCAGCGCGTCGATACACCGATCCTCCTTCTCGCTGCCGGTGCGGTGCAGACACCTCGGCTCCTATTGGCCAACCGAAGCCTTGAGCATCCCGACGGCCTCGCAAACGGTTCCGGGAAAGTTGGGCACAATTTCATGGAAACGCTCAGGTGGGACAGTTCCGGCGTTGTTCCGGGCATGACCAACAGCCATGTCGGGTTGCCCTCGGATGCCATCTGCTGGGACTACAATGCGCCAGATTCCATCCCTGGATTGGCCGGTGGTTGCCGTTTCAATTCCAGTACCCAGGAAATTGGCTTTACCGGACCCATTGCCTACGCGACCCGTGTTGTGGGCGGATTCGGTAGTCAACTCAAAGGCGGCGTCCGAAATTCATTCGGAAGCGCCCTCTCGGTTGGCGCAGTTGGGGAGTTCTTCCCAAATGAGGAGACGTACATTGACCTTGATCCGCTCAAGACGGACCGCTTGGGGATTCAATTGCCGCGACTGCATTCGCATTTGAGCCGCCGTGAAATTGAACGGCTGAGGTTCATGGCAAACCAGGCTCGCCGATTGCTGAAAGAGGCCGGCGCGGAGTTGGTTGAAGAGGTCGGAGCATGGGACAACTTCTCCGCGACCCATGTCTTTGGAACGTGCCGCATGGGGGAAGACGCCAAGACTTCTGTCGTGGACGCGAACTGTCGTAGTCACGACCATGCCAATCTCTACATTACCGACGCCAGCCTTTTCCCATCGAGCGGGGGCGGCGAAGCGCCGTCGCTGACCATTAGCGCACTTGCCGTACGTGCAGCCGACGTGATCGTCGGAGGAAGACCCCTGCCCCCGTCTCACCATCGTGGCTGACCCCGAACCTTGCGTTGGCTTGCCACATCGGGGAGGCCCCGCGTGATCCTCCATTGACTACCCCCCTCGGGACCCGATCCTCTGCGGCCAAGCGCGGACTCCAAGCACGCACGCGACCATCAACGTTCCCGATGCGGCACGCCGCGATGTGATCCTGCGCCGTGCCTGCCGATCCGTCGCCACGGCACGCCGCGTCTTCGTGGTCTGGAATTCTTGCTGGGGGAAAGGTCCGGCTCACCCACCCGGTCTTCCCTGCCGGATGGATTGCAGCGCGTACCCGAATCAAACGGTTACCTTTCGTTGTTGTACCAATTTCTGAACGCGTTGCATGCGCATCTGATCTGAGCGTAAATCACTATCCCCTGTGTCGATGCGAATGGGACCGTAGACTTCTCAGGCGTGTTCCTCAGGACTCCAGGCGTCTATTATTTCCAGCAACTGTTTCAAGTCGGCCGGTTTTACCAAATGATGGCCAAAGCCCGCCTCTTTGGATTGCATTCGGTCTTTCTCCTGTCCGTAGCCGGTCAGGGCAATCAGAAGCAGATGACTGGCTCCCGGGAGCGTTTTCAGACGGCGGGCCAGCTGATATCCGTCCATGACCGGCAGGCCGATGTCCACGATCGCAATCTCCGGGCGCGCCGCCTTTGCCGCAGCCAGCGCCTGCGCACCATCCAGCGCGACGCGCACCTCGTGTCCGGCATCCTGAAGCACACGCGTCAAGCCCTCAGCAGCAATGGCGTTATCATCGGCAATCAAGATGTGGCGCTTGCGGGCGACCACTTCCTTCGGCGCAATGGAATCGGGTGGCGGCGGGTCCTCCCGCGCTAACGCGGGCAACCGTAAGGTGAACTCGGCCCCCTTGTTGGGGCCCTCACTGGCAGCGGTCACCCGGCCGCCATGAAGTTCCACGAGACCTTTGACCAGGGCCAAGCCAAGTCCCAGCCCGCCATCGTCTCGTGCAATGGAGACTTGTCCCTGCGTGAATATTTCGAAGATGTGCGGCAACAACTGGGGGGGGATGCCGCGCCCATTGTCGCGAACACGAATCACCGCTTCATCTCCGTCGCGATCCAGCGACAACGCGATCTGGCCATCCTTGGGGGTGAACTTGCTCGCATTATCAAGGAGATTGATAATCACCTGAGTCATTCGGGCCGGATCACCGTCGATCCACACGGGGCGCGCCGGCTGACTGTAGGTTAAGTGCTGTTGACGCCGTTCGATCAGTGCCTCGCGTTCTTTCACCACTCGGTCAATAAGCTGTCCCAAATCCAAGCGGGTCTTGATCAATGCGATTCGTCCCCGGCTCACGCGCTGAACTTCCAGCAGGTCGTCAACCAGGCGTTTGAGCAATTCCGTCTGGTTTGTGATGGTCGTGGCCGCCCAGCGGCACATCTCCGGGTCCGTGAGGCCCTTATTTTGAAGCAGGTAGGCAGCCGTAGCCGTCACCGCCATGGGGTTGCGCAACTCGTGAGCCAGAAGGGCGAGAAACTCATCCTTGCGTTGGTCGGCTTCGATCAGGGCCTGTTCGGCCAGCTTCTTCGTCGTGATGTCCTGTACCACCGCGAGGGTGCGTAACGGCTTCAAATTCAGATCGTGAATCAGGTTTACCGTGACATCGGCCCAGATAATGCTGCCATCCTTGCAGACATAGCGCTTTTCGCTCCGGTACTCCGGAACTTCACCGCGCACCAAGCGCGCGAATTCCTGAAGATTTACTCTCCTGTCGTCCGGATGCGTAATATCCGCGAATGGCCGATTCGACAAGTCCTCTTTGCTGTAGCCAGTCATCTCACAGAAGCGGCGATTCACCTTCAGTAATCGCCCGCTCACGGGGTCAGCCTGGCACATGCCAACGGAAGAAGCCTCAAAGACCGCGCGGAACTGCGCCTCGCTTGAACGCAGCGACTCTTCGGCCTGCTTGCGCTGACTGATGTCCCGCAGGATGGCGGTATATACCTTGCCGCTGGGTAGGTCTATCTGCGAGATGGAGGCTTCAATCGGAAACTCCACACCATTGTGCCGTAGACCGTTTATCGCACCCAAGGCTCCCATGTTGCGGCTGGTGACACCAGTATCCCCAAACGCGCGGATATGGTCTGCGTGAGCATTGCGAGCAGCTCTTGGCAACAGACAGTCGAGCGGCCGGTTGATGATTTTACTTGCCGAGAACCCGAACATTCGTTCCGCTGCCGGATTGAACAGCACTATTCTCTGATTGGCATCCACGGCGATGATGGCATCCATCGCCGAATTGACCAGTCCCGTCAAGCGCTGCTCGCTCTCCCGAAGAGCGTCTTCCGCCAATTTGTGCGCGGTAATGTCTTCGGCAGAAATGATAATGCCGCCGGTATCCCCTGACTCATCGGTCCACGGATACACCGCCCAACGCAACCATTGCTTGGTGCCATCCGCGTGGATCCACATGTCTTCGTCATTCTTGAGGAAGGCTCCGGCTAGGGCATCACGGTGAACCTTCTTCCATTCTTCGGAGACATCGGAGTGAATTTCATAGTGGTTGCAACCGATCACGTTGCGATGGCCTCGGCCATACTCAGCAATCCAGCGAGCACTCGTGGCGATGTAGTTCAGGCTTCGGTCAAGCATGGCGATGCTGATCGGCGCTTGTTCGATGAATAGACGCAACTGGCTCTGACTTTTTTTGAGCGCTGCCTCTGCGTCTTTTTGCTCGGTGATGTCACGGGCAAGAACGCAGGTGTGCCCCTGTCCGTTGAAATCGAGGAACGTCACGTCAACTTCCACCGGGAATCGCTGGCCGAGCTTACCCTGATGCACGCTCTCGTACCTCAGTGTCCGTTGGGCCCGTATCTCCTGCCGATGCGCCGGCCAGGATTCCTGCTGCAAGTTGGGTCCAATCTTCCAGAAGGCCATGCCGATCAATTCCTCACGGCCATAGCCGAGCATCCGACAGGCGGTCTCATTGACGTCCTCGATGCGAGCGTCGGGTCCAATCAGATATGCCGCTTGGTTGACCTGATCCATGCTGAACTTGATGAACCGGTCCAGACGCTCCTGCATCAGTCTGCGTTCGCTGATGTCGGTCAAGATCGCACGGCAGACCTGGCCTGATTCGGCCGCGAGCGCGTCGATACGCACCATGCGCCGCGCCGTGCCCGTGCCAGAGACCATTACCTCGCAGGATTCCTTGACCGGGCGCCTGAAGACTTTCTCAAGGAACGAATTGAAGGAAGGCAGATCGGAAACGAGTCTCCCCAGACGCTGACCAACCAGTTTGCCACGCTCCATGCCCAGCAGTGTTGCGACCGTGAGGTTAGCCTCGCAGATGAGGCCCTCAGGGGTGAGTGTGAGGTAGCCCACCGGGGAAAAATCGTAGAGCTCGGTGTAACGCTCCAGATTGGTCTCGGCCTCCAGACGGGTCTTGCGCAATTCCTCGTTCTGCAGCTCGAGTTCGATCTGGTGGATTTCCAGTTCCTGAATCAGCTTTTGTGCATCCGCATGAGGAAGCATGGATCGCGACGCCGCCACCATGCTCTCCGCACGTTGACGCAGCGGATCTGTAGCGCTACCCGGCTTCTTCTTCATGCGAGGTCCCCGTGCCTCAACTCGGCTTCCAACTTCTTTGTCGCGGTGATGTCGACAAAGGTAATGACCACGCCATCGATTACATTGTCCAGGGTGCGGTAGGGCATGATGCGCACGTTGTACCAACGCCCGTCACGGGTGCTAAGCTGCTTGTCGGTCGACATCAGGGTGCGCAGAACGTCCTTAGCGTCGGCTTGTAGGTCAGGATAGTTCAGATCGGTTACGATGTCTGACAGGGGCCGTCCCATGTCCGCGGGAAGGAGCTTGATCAGGCGCGTGGTGGGAAGTGTAAAGCGGCGCACTCGCAAGTGTCCGTCGAGAAAGACAGTGGCAATATCGGTACTGTCTAGCAGGTTTCTCATGTCGTTGTTGGCGTGCGCGAGATCATCCACCTTGGACTGCAACTCGGCGTTGACGGTCTGGAGCTCCTCATTCAAAGACTGCATTTCTTCCTTTGAGGTGGTTAATTCCTCATTGGTGGATTGAAGCTCTTCGTTGTTTGACTGGAGCTCTTCGTTGGCAGAGCGGAGTTCCTCCTGCGATGTCTGCATGTCCTCCCTCAGGCCGCGGCTCTCTTCCCGAGCACGACGCAACTCCCCTTCCAACGCTGCCGTCCGCCCACCGCGGGCAGGGATGCGGAGCGCTTGGTCCACTTTTTCGGGAGCAGCTACCGCGACGTCCTGGAACACGATCAGGGCCATGCCACGCAATGCCTCGGGTTCGTCAATGACCTGCACGGTGACCTTGAGACTTTGCGAACCGCCATCGCTCTCCACCTTGATGCCATCAATACTAACGATGCCGCGCTGGCGCGCGGCCTTTAGCAAGGCATGCGCCAACTCGCCGCGCAGCCCCTCGCGCGCCATGGCATGAATGTTCCAGTTGGCCTTACCCGCAGCCGGCTCCAGGTACTTGCCGGTACGACCGCTGATGTAGACGATGTCTCCTTTGTCATTGACCAGCACGGCGGCCGGGGCGAACAGACGCAAAATCATCTGCTCGGTCAGGGTCTGGAGGTTGGGAGTGGGCCCGAGGGTCGGTTCGCTTGGCTCTCCGCCCGTGAGGACAGGGAAGACCCGAGTGGGGAATTCCAGCGCGACGTCCAATGTGCCCTCGCGACGTTGGTATAGCCGAGACTTGGGATCAAGCGGTGCAAAGAGATCGGTGAAGCGGCCAACGGTTTCGGCGCTACCCAGAAAAAGGATGCCGCCAGGATTGAGGCTGTAGTGAAACAGTGGAACCAGCCTTTCCTGCAACTCAGTGCCCAGATAGATCAGCAGGTTACGGCAGGAAAGCATGTCGAGCCGGGTGAAGGGCGGATCCATGCAGATGTTCTGAGGCGCGAAAATGACCATTTCGCGGATCTCGCTGGTCACCACGTGGCCTCCCTGTGATGGAGTAAAGAAGCGGTCCAGACGCTCCACTGAAACGTCGTCGGCAATATTTGCAGGATAAAAGCCCTGCCGGGCCTTGTCGATGGCGTCCTGATCCAAGTCGGTCGCAAATATCTGCAGGGTAAATCTTGATTTGGGCTTAACCTTCGCCAGCACTTCTCGGAACACGATCGCCAGGGAATAGGCTTCCTCGCCCGTCGAGCACGCCGGCACCCAAGCGCGCAGGTTCCGGCCCCTCGGGTGGCGCGCCAGCAGGGCCGGCAGGACCTCATCCTGAAGCTGCGCCCAAGCCGCTGGGTCGCGGAAGAAATTGGTGACGCCGATAAGCAGTTCCTTGAACAGCAGATCCAGCTCCCCAGGGTTCTCCTGCAGGTACCGGACGTAGGCCGTAATCCGGTTAATCTGGTGGATGCCCATGCGCCGCTCAATCCGGCGGTACATCGTGCTTCTCTTGTATAAAGAGAAGTCGTTGCCAGTTTGAGTACGCAGCAGAATCACGATCTTCTCGAGGGCTCCATGCGACGCACCCTCCAGGCTTGTGTCGGACGGGTGATGTGGGTTCGGATGGCTGCAAGCCGCAATAAGGCGCCCGGGCAGGGCCTCAGCGGCCGTGACGATATCCGCCAGGCCGGTATTGACGGCGCTCCTCGGCATGCCGTCGAACTTCGCCGAGGCTGGATCCTGCACTAGAACCAACCCACCCATTTCCTTGATGGCTTTGAGACCTAGCGTGCCGTCCGAGCCCATTCCGGAGAGGATGACCCCTATCGCAAGCTCGCGGCGATCATCGGCGAGGGCACGGAAGAAGAAATCAATGGGCTGGCGCTGACCACGCGGCTCCACCGGGTCGAGCAGGTGGAGACTGCCATGAAGGATGGACATATCTTTGTTGGGCGGAATGATATAGACGGCATTCGGTTGAATCTTCATGCCATCCCCGGCCTGCCCAACCGCCATCCCAGTCACCCGTTGCAGCAATTCAGACATGATCGCCTTGCGCGTGGGATCGAGATGCTGGATGACGATGAAGGCCATGCCGCTGTGTTCAGGCACATGGCTTAGAAACTGCTCCAGGGCCTCAAGCCCCCCCGCCGACGCGCCGATCCCCACAATTGGGAAAAAGTCCGCAACTGCCTTGCGTTGGAGGCGCTTCTCCGTTGCACCTTTCGCCGATCGTTTCGGTTTCGCGGTCTCGGACTCGATTTGCTTTGCCATGCTCCGCTGTGCCTTGCTGACGTTTTCTGTTGGGAGGTTACCAGCATGGGGGACAAGGTGAAATAGGCAGTCACCTCAGGTACCTCACGGGCAACGGTGCGCAAAGCCGGTGATTCTGATCCCACTACATGGGCGAGCCCCACACCCGCGGCTACCCAAAAAGAGAAAAACCAGTTGCCTCTGCGTGACCCGCGAGAACGCAGCCGAATCCGCTCCGGCGAGCGAACGTCGTCCAGCTGGCCCACCGCGTACGCGAGAGTCCAGACCGCGACGTGTTGGGTGGTTGCTACTGGCGCGGGCACTCGCACACGACAGGCTCGAAAGATCGGTTGCCCGTGGAGACAGTCGCCCCGGTTGGCGGAGATCGGAACCTAAAGCTGGCTTCACTGCACTAAAGAATTGCCCTATTGAGCCCGGTTATCCCGGCTCTATTCTGAATTTTTGAACAGCCTCATGCGATCAGCTGCGGCGATGCCGTTGCCGGAGGTAGAACCATGAAAAATGTCTTGATTTTGTGTTGCGCGCTTTTAGTTACGACATCGACTTGGGCAGGGATGCCTGAAGCAGATGAACCGTTGTTGCCGGGAGCTGGCCAGCCGCCGCTGCCACAGCCTGGCCCGCCGATGCCGGCGCCGGTCGAAAGATCACCCGGGTGGCAGCCTGCGCCGACCAGCATTGGCGCCTGGGCGGATCGATGCAGTGACTTCACCATCAACGGCTGGGGTTTCAAGGACCCAAAGAACTTCGTCAAACTGACGCAATTATTCAGTAACCCGGCAATTTATCTCGAATTTTCAAGGCGGATGCAGGATCCCGAGTCCTACGCCCGGGTAGCCGGCCTCATCATGGATCCACGGACAACGGAGAACTACATGGAGTGGTCTAACCCCGTGATCTATTCGAAATGGATGCAAGCCTTGATGGACCCCAATTTCTACACCGAGGCCATGCGGCCATTCATGGATCCGTCGACTTATGTGCACTGGATGTCCCTGTCCACGGATCAGTCTGCCTGGAACGTCGGCGGGAACATGATGAATCCGGCGATGTGGATGAAATGGATGACGGCATGGATGAATCCCAAAGTGATGGAACCGTTCACCAAGATATCCGAGGCAAGCGCATCGAGGAACGGCGTCCAGGCGGCGGGAGATCCACCCAACGCTGCTGCCTGGCTCGGATGGGGGCAATCCCCCGGTCAAGCGGGCGGCTTCGTCCCCTTCAACGCCGGCACGGCACCTAGGGCACCGCAGCGATAAACCGATCTCCCGCGCCGCGCGGCACCGCGTGCGCGCCTTGTGACCCGCTGCGGGGGCCCACCGGATATCGACCGGCATCCTTGGCAGTGGGAAAGGAGGGCATAAGTCTCTGGCCAATTAGCGTGGCGACACGGCCTTAACCAGGGTGCCCAATGGCGCGGCAAGCGAGTCTGAAGATCGGATGAGTTCGGCCCCGAAACCGCGCTGCCGTAGAGGAACGTCAGCTTGAGAGCGCCCCGAGGCACGGATCTTTCGTCTGATGCCTTCAAATCCTAACCAAGCCCCTGCGAACTCTCACTGCGTAGACTGAGGATGTGATGCTGATGCTACCAGCCCAACATGAATCTTCCATCCCGTCATATCCACGACGGTGGCTTGGGCAAACACCTGCCCCTCCTCGGTGAAGCTTGCGAGGCTTACTTCGATGGGGAAGCGGGTGCCGTTCTTGCGTTGACCTTGGAGGTTGAGCCCTGCACCCATCGACCGTACCGAGGCGTTCTGGAGATAATGCATGCGTTGCTGCGTGTGCCGGTAACGACTGTCTTCCGGCACCAAACGTTCGACGGGCTGGTCCAGAAGCTCTCCCGGTTCGTAGCCGAACATGCGTTCAAGGGTGGGGTTGGCCATCTGTATCCGGCCTTTGGTATCCACCACCAGAAGCCCGTTGGGGCTGGTCTGCCAGAGCATCTGCAAGCGCGCTTCACTCTTCTGGTGCAGCAACTCGCTTTGCTTGCGCGCCGAAATGTCGGCAACAATGGCATCCACATACTGCTTGCCGTTATCGGTGAAGGGACTCAGGCTGATCTCAACAGGAAACACGCTTCCGTCCTTGCGCCGGCCGTTCAGGTCGCGCCCCGTACCCATGGCCCTTGCATCCGGCGCACGCATATAGGCCTCGCGATCCCGGATGTGCTGAAGGCGCCCCGGCTCGGGCAACAGGGTTTCCAACGGTTGGCCGAGCAGTTCCCCGTTCTCGTAAGCAAACATGCGTTCGAGTGCCGGATTGGCCATGACGATGCGTCCGTCCATGTCAACCACCAATACGCCATTGACATTGGCTTTGACCGCCAAGTGGAACCGTTCCTGCATCTCGAGCACACGTTTAGCGGCCTCCATACTGGCTTGGGCCCGGGCGGCCTCGACCGCCGCGTGCTTGCGACCGGTCAAGGCAAGTGCCAGCCACCCGGAGGCGACCCCACTTAGAACCAGGAGAACAAGGGTTGAAATACTGACTGATTCCCAGGCGTCGTCACGTATGATCGCCAAGTAATTCTGCGGCAGATGAGCTACGACGAGCCAGGAAGGGACGTCTGCCATCCCCCTGCTTCCGTCGACCTTGAGCGGGTAGACCGTGCTCCAGGTCCACAGGCCGTCTTTGAGTTCGACTTGGTCCGTTGGGCGGCTGGATATGGCCTTCCAGGCCTCGGGGTAGCGATTGCCCATGGTGTCGGCGCGGCCAAACATGAAGCCCCAGTCATCCTTCGGATTTGGATTGCTGAGCCAATAGCCCTGAGGGTTGACCAACATGACGTGATCGCGATTCTCCACCACACTTTCGGTAAAGCCATCCAGGAGGCCCTGGGCCGCGACGTTGACGATCAGGATGCCATTGCTCGCGCCGTTCGCCTGGACCGGGGTCGCGAGCCGCAGCATGGGCTTGTAGGGGACATCAATCCGTCCATGTTCGATGTTGAGATCGAGCGGCGACATATACACTTCGCCGGGTTTGAGATGCATCGCCTCCAAGAAGTAATAACTGTCAGCCTTGTTCTGCAGCTGGTCCTTCGGTACCAATGTGGGATGGCCATCCACATTGTTCACGCGCACCCGTTCCAATCCGTTCTCATCAATCCAGCGCACTTGGTCGTAATCGCTGTTGAATGCCATCAAGTTCACGAAGGCGCCTTGCATGTTCCTTACCGCTTCCGGGGTGCCGTTCTCAATGGCCCCACGTACTGCAGGGGCGCTCGCGAGCGTGCGCAACTGGTCCAGCGGCTCCTGCATTCCGCCGTCCAGGCGCCGAACGCCCAAGACCACCTTGCTGATCTCGTTGGATTGGACGAGGTTTAACTCACCATCAATCCGCTGGTGCCCCACATACCATGCGCCACCGACGACTAACAAGGCAACCGGAATGAAGAACAAGGAAAACAGACGAAACGGGAACCGGTCCC
>JBKQNQ010000096.1:0-3539 GCA_052145875.1 Thiobacillaceae bacterium | reverse complement strand
CAAAGTAGTAGATGCCTGCAAGCACCCCCATCATGATGCAGAAGCTGAGGACCCACCTGGCAATGTTCCAAAGCGTGAGAAATACCGACGCTAACCCCATATATGAAAAGATGAAACGTCCAATTTTTTCTCCAAACACAGGAAGGAGAAGCGACACCACTATGGCGGGAATCATCATGAATGTCAGAGCGATTGCCACTGCCCTGGATCTAAGGAATGATCTGCATTCAGTGACCTTATAGGACTTGTCGAGGACGCTTATTATGGAATTCACCGCACTCGACGCGGACCAGATCGCAGCAACGACGCCAAAAGACAAAAGTCCGGTTTTTCTGCCCGCCAACACGCTACGGACATTATCCGCGATAATGCTCGCGGGTTCGAAAGGCACTGACCTTTTTACCAGATTTATCACATCGTCCGCCTTAATGGAGGTATAGCCGAGCAATGTGATCGAAAAGATCAGAAACGGGAAAAGGGACAAAAGGAAAAGATAAGCAAGCTGAGCGGCAAGTCCGGAGGGATCGACGTTTGCTAACCTTGCCAGATACTCGTCTTTGAATTTGATCATATCTCTTCGGTTCACGTATCCGCTCCACTCCGGATTGATGCCATCCCCGAATCACGGCAGGTAGTTCTCGCACCGGAGCCCAGTGAGGTCATCCAAGTACCTGCCGGCCTAACGCCTCAATCAGGAAGGGTGCGCCTGGCAGGCAAGGAACTGTTTCTCCGCAATCCCCTTCTGTTCCCTACCTGCCCGTTCTTCATCTAGAACTCAACACCCACTCCAACAAATGGTCCGTAATTCCACATATTGTAAGCGAATTTGTTATTGCCGCTTCCTGTTTCATAGTCGGTGTAAAGGACGCTGTAGCCGAAATCTGCGTAGTACCACTTGTTGATCTTGTACTTTGCCTCCAAGTCCATGTTGAACAAGAAATCCGAATTGACGGTAAAGCCCCCGAATTCGGTCTTAAGGGACGTGGTCCACTTTTCTCCGGGTCTCCACAGGACTCGCCAGCCAACAAAAGGGTCAACCCAGTCTGTGGACTTGTCGGACGCGAAGGTCTTGCTCCTCCCGAGGGGGCCGCTTACCTCAAGGTCCACTATTGACTGTAAATAGGTGTCGCGGGCGCCGCCAAGCACCGCTACGGCCAGATCAGGCATGTTCGCAACCAGGCAGTGAGAGGCATAGACGTCATAGGACAACGCCGCTTCGCCCACAGAATACACACCCGTAATATCGGCATTGCCCCGGAGCCTGAAGCTGGGTGGATCAAGAATGGGAATCTGTATGTCTTTTTCATTCGATGCGCTCGTGTTCAATTTCGAATAGAACCCATCAATGAAAAATCCCCATGGTCCCTTGCTCACCTCGAATCGCCCACCGAGTATGAACACGATGTAATTAAGAGTTTGAAGTTCATCCATAAGTGTATAATCGACTGGCAAACTCTTACCTTTGGCAGTAACGCTCCCTGTGAAAGCAGGCATCCATTCACCCAACTCGAAGGAGAAATGCCAATCGTCATATCCCTTGACGTGCTCTCCCGAATTGTCGGGCCCCGGAGCCTGCTGGGCGGCAACCGGAAACGCAGTGGCCGCCAGCAACCCGATGCAAAGCAGTACCGTGATCACCGTTACTTTCAGTATCCTCATCCTGACCTCCTCCTTCGCAAAAATGGTACATTGTCTGTTCCACCAAGTGAAGTGCGGCGCCCCACGCCCCCGCATGAGGCGCCATTTTTCTTAGAAAGGTAATGATTCACCTGAAATTTGCGGCACAGCGCAACAACACGTAAAACAGATTGCCCGAACTACGCGTTCGCCTTTACCCCTTGGCGAACGCCCCATGTGGGGCGCCCGCCTGGGT
This sequence comes from Thiobacillaceae bacterium, assembly GCA_052145875.1. Classification (GTDB taxonomy): domain Bacteria; phylum Pseudomonadota; class Gammaproteobacteria; order Burkholderiales; family Thiobacillaceae; genus DASQBT01. The sequence goes on along the minus strand of JBKQNQ010000096.1, from coordinate 1,666 downwards.
GACATTTCGGCTACTGCCCGTGATGTGCCCTCATGGCTTCCTCGATTTTCGCTTTCACGGCATCGAGGTTAAAGCTCGCGCCCTTCTGCATCGGCGGGACCTCGAGGGCCGTCAAGGCCAGCTTCGCCACTTCCTGCTGGACAAACACGAAGCGCCAGAACTCGTACAGGAACCAGTTAAAATACGTGTATGAGCCGTAATTTCCCTCCGGGAAGGCCGTGTGCTCGAAGGGATCCAGACGCAGATTTGTGAGAACCGGCGCGTCAACTTGGGCCTTGCTGCCGATCCAGCCGCCGGGCTGGTCGATGAACCGATACTTGTAGTCGTCCAACCGTACGGCGCCGAGTGTGCTTTCTCCAAAGTAAAAGATCTCGTGACGGGCCGATGGACCCTTGCCGGTGATCATGTCCATCTGGTTATAGCCGTCGAGATGGTTTTTGTAGGTCCGGTCGCCGATCTGCTTGCCCTTCAGCAGTTCTTCTTTGATGTTCGGGTTTCCGGCGGCGGCCACAAAGGTCGGCAACCAGTCGAGGCCGGAGATGATCCCGTTTGCGACCGTGTCGGCCGGCACGTGGCCGGGCCAGCGAATCATCGCAGGGCAACGGAAACCACCTTCATAGACCGTGCCTTTGGCTCCGAAGAACGGGGTTTGTCCGCCATCGGGCCAGGTGAAGCTCTCGGTGCCGTTGTCGGTGGTGAACATGAAGATGGTGTCCTCGTCTACACCCATGACCTTGAGCTTCTTCATCACGTCGCCCACGATGTCGTCGAGCTGCGCCATACCGGCTTCATGAATGGTCCAGCCATTCTTCGAGTTGCGCATCTTCTCATACTTCTCCGAGAGATGGGTGACGACATGCATACGAGTCGGGTTGAGCCAGACGAAGAAGGGTTTGCCGTCCGCCTTGGCCTTGTCCATGAACTTGAGCGAAAGGTCGAGGATTTCGTCGTCCACCGTCTCCATCCGCTTGGGATAGAGCGGGCCGGCATCTTCGATCTTCTGCTTACCGACCTTGCCCCAGCGCGGCTGCTCGGTCGGGTCATCCTTGTCCGCCGCCCAACTGTGGACCATGTTGCGCGGACCGACTTTGTCCAACAACTCCTGCGGGTAACCGGGGTGCGCGGGGTCCTCCATCGCGTCGAGGTGATAGAGGTAGCCGAAGAACTCGTCGAACCCGTGGACGGTGGGCAGGAACTTATTGAGATCGCCGAGGTGGTTCTTGCCGAACTGGCCCGTGGCATAACCCGTGGACTTGAGCGCCGTCGCAATGGTAACCGCCTCTGCGGGAAGCCCGATGTCCGCACCGGCTTGGCCCACCGTGGTCATGCCGGTGCGCATCGGAAGCTCGCCAGTGATGAAAGCGGCCCGTCCCGCCGTACAACTCGCCTCGCCGTAGTAGTCGGTGAATAACATGCCCTCTTTGGCCAGCTTGTCGAGGTTTGGTGTGCGGCCAGCCATCATGCCGCGATGGTAGGCGCCGATGTTCCAAATGCCGATGTCATCTCCCATGACGACAACGATATTGGGTTTCTTATCCGCCATTTCCTTCTCCTTTTTAGGGTTGCTAACTCAAAGAGACCCGAGGATTGATTCTCCTCACACCATCAGCACATTGAGGCCTTTCCTCTTGCCGTGCCGTTCTATCCTGTCCTTTCTTATGGAGGT
>JBKQNQ010000095.1:0-4367 GCA_052145875.1 Thiobacillaceae bacterium | reverse complement strand
AAAATCTCCACCAAACAGATTCACCGCCACCCCGACCTGTGCGAAGCGTAGTGGAGACCTTGCAAGGCCACACCACGTAAAATCAATCAGTTATCTGTCGCCAACCCCCCGAATAGGGAAAGTCGGGCTAGCGCATCTGAAAGGGGCAGTAACCGGCTATTTGTACAAGAGTGGCGCAGCGCTGCGAGGACGTCGGGTGTCGCCTTCGCTAGAGGACCTGGACTTAGCACTTGTTGCTTATGCTGCCGAGGTCGCAGCGCTCCGCCGGGAAGGTCTTACGTCAAGCTTGCCTCGCGATGGTGCGGAACATATCTTCGCCCTCAGCTTCGCGCTTGAACAACTGCACCAAAATTTCAGGGAACTCGCGCAACGCGTGAATGATTGGGCCGAGTCGTCCAAGCTTTCAGACCCCCCTGTTACCGATAGAGCAACCGATTAACAGGCGAGGAAGCTACATAACAGTCTCTACAAATCAATAATCCGGCAGCACCTGGAGGATAGACATGACGTCCCCCGAAGCCACCATAAGTGGTGGGCTGTGTCTTGAGGTCGTTAGGTTTTGGCTTCGGTCGGCGCGCACAAGCTCACAAATCGGGGCATTTTTGTTTGCGCACCAATGAACACCCAGCGGAGGCTCCAAGATCGCGCGACGCGGCCTCACCGTCTCTGTGGCAAGAGACACCGGCGCGATAAGGCTCCGCTTGTCCAGATGAGCCACCCGCTTACCGCGACACTGCGCAGCCAGGTAGAAGGTTAGACCAGGCCTGTCCGCCCTTTACGCCTACGCACCAGGCCGACGCCGGCTAGGCCGAGGCCTAGCAACGCGATTGACGTGGGCTCCGGTACCGACCCTATCGTGGCCTCCCCTAGCGCAACCGGTGCGATTTCCTCGTATGGGCACCCGTTCACACACACGTCGTTGAACTGCTGCGCAATGGCACCGGTCGGATTCCAACCAATTTCCTCAAACACATTAGTGGCCACTTCAGAATTGAATTGGATAGCCGAATCAACAAGCCCGTAATTATATTGAAGATTCCCCCCGGTGGCCAATAGCCCACACGGGTCCGAGCTGGGTACCAGAGGATTACAAAAGAAAGATGGTCCCGGTGACTTGTTCGTGATCTCGTAATTTAATGTAGGCCCCGTCGTCGTCAGATCCCACGCCAGAATGTCAACCTCCGCCAACTGCCCGGACATCCCATCCGTTGTTATCGTCCCGGTTATCGACATAGGCTTGCCAGTCACCACATCGTCGCCCGTGACATCTATGTTGTAGATGATGTCCGCGCGTGCAATTCCCCACACGGTCGAAACGATGACGCCCGCTACTGCCAGACTGCGTAACAACATATCAATCTCCTTACACCAGAACCGGATCAAAGAATGCCAATGTCCGCTTTAAATTCTGGTAGTAAAACTTGAGCAAGAAGGATGCCCGGCGGGGAACGCACAGCATTCATCTCTTTGAAACAGATAAATAAAGTGTCTGACTGGCGAATGCGAGTGCGTCGCGCAAACGGGCACAGTGTAATATTTCCCGACATTCTGCACGGCAATCCTCCCGTTCTTTGGGGGTTTCGGAAGTGGGGCTATGCGGCCATGGCCAGCCGCTGTTTCGGGGTAATGCCGCCCAGGGTCACAAAGAAATGGGCACTGTTTCCGTCCGCCCCAATCGCAGCGCGCGCGTTGCATATGGCTTCTTGCAGGCGGTCATGGCTTGTAATCGCCCGGGCGAGCATGTTCAGCGCCGCGGCGTTATCCGCCTCGCTCACGATTATCTCGCGGGCGAGTTGCTTGGCGCGCGATGCATCGCCTCGTTGTAACTGCCTCTCCGCTTCGCGGCGCAATGCTTCGGTATGCAGGTTCATGGGTGTTTGGGTTAAGCTGGACTGACGGTGGATTTGCCATTTCTCCGACCATGATTTGCCTAGCGCCCCAAAAGGATGGGGCTCCCCACTAGAGAAGATTTCTCGTGAGCCTGGGCTCTCTCAAACAAACCAAGACCGTCTTCCAGCACCTCGCTTCTCCATGCCTTCGACATCGATCTTAAGTAGCGTCACTTTGTCGCTTGAGAAATACTCATCGAGCGTGCCGACCCTTACTTTCTCTTCGCGTTCCTGTGGCACATCCGTGAGCCCGATACCTCCAAAGTTCCCCGATTCGGAATACTGAGCCGCGGATAGCCAGAGCTCCCCGCGCTGACCAAGCGCTGATCGGTACGCATGGATGTTGTCGAGTTGGTTCGGTGCGATTTGCGCCTGCAGCAAGGCATAGCAGGCTCGCTGGGGCTCGAAAGCTACGATGCGGCCCGATGCCCCGACCTCCACCAGCAGATCTCCGCTATCCACTAGGCCGACAAGGGAATCGCTTTCCTGGGCACAGTTTTCGCCATCGTGTTCGAGGGACTGGCCGATATAGCGATCGTGACGGTTTGCCAGCAAATAACCATCCCGGCCCCTAACCAAAGCCTGATGTTCATCGAGCAAAAGCGCTTGCATGGGACATGATCAAGACGCACGCGTGGCAAGTCCCAAGGCTTACGTCTTGCCAGCCTTCAAGTACAGTTTCCAGAACTGCGCCGCGTTCTCTATGTTCTTCCAGATAGGCGATTGAAAAACTGCATCGTCAAATACCTTAGGCCAGGACGGCGGTTGATGTTCGACCTTCGGTCGAATGACATGGAGGTCCTTAAACCCGTAGACAAAGTCATCCTCGATGGTGGTCTGCTGAACATTCTCAAAATCATGATCATGAGAATCTTCGTCAAGGAAACGATAGACTTTTTCCATCGTCTGTTGAGGCTTGCGGGTGAGATCTTCATAATCGATAAAGTGCATACGGTCTTTCCAGCCGCGGGTGACCGCATCCCGTATGGCGTTATAGGCACGACCCACCGGTTGGGCATCGTCGACGAACACCTCGACCCGACCCAATGCAGTCTTGAATTTCAAGGCCATATTGGCCTCTTGCGGCAACTGGCCGGTCGCTGCCGTCTTGCGGTAAAGACGCTCGAATGAGGCGGCCACATCCCGCAGATCACGCACCGTGACCAAGACCTTGACCTGCTCGCGTCCGCCCACAAGCACAGACGCCATCTCCAGAAATTCAGACCAATGGCGATTCTTATCAAAACAGATCGGTTGTTCCACGTGGGCAAAGTACGCCTGGAGCATCGAACGTAAAACGGTTTCTTTGACTTGTTCGCTTAGATGGCGCTCCATGGCCTGAAAGGCATCGCTGCGGTCCCAGCTGTTGCGCACTTGCACCAACATGTCGACAATCCCGGAGGTGGGGGTCACGTGGACCTTCGGGTTTTGCGCGAGGATGTTGGCCAACAGCGTTGAGCCGCTCCGTGGCAGGCCAGCGATAAAATAGACACGCTTGTCTTTAGTCATGGGAAGTCTCAATTGGCGGGGGATCCGGAAAGGGAAGCGTTCATTTACCCTGGGCTTTTCTCTCTGCGATGAGTTTCGCCACCTGGGAGCCGGCGTTCACTGGTTCAATAAAGAGCACATGTTGCTTATTGACCACCATGTAATCCGGGGCATGTACCTCGTTGCCTCGCTTGACCAAGATACTGGTGACATTTTTTGTCGTCGGGTCGACTTGGTTCTTGATGTAATAGACGCTACGCAAGGTCAAAAGGGGGCTTCGGAGGTCATCAATTTGTCCAAAAAACGATTGACCATTGTCAAGAACGACGGCCTGATAGGAGGTGGTAAGACGGGGAGGCGCCTGGACATACAGGCGTCGATAACCAAGGAGGCACAATAAAACGGTAATAACTATTGCACAGGGGGCTATTACCCAGTTGACTAACCGCTGCATCGCTTTCCATCCTCCTGCTTTAGGCCTACCAAAAATAAAGGCGGTACCCCGCGTACCGCCCCCGCATACTACTACAATCCACGCCCAGCTTGTGAGCCACTATCGACGGTTTCGACGCGGCCGTACCCCCAGAAACGGTCGGTACCGACGCATCCACGCGAGCGCCGCTAGTCCGCCGGCGGATAGGAAAAGCGTACTTGGCTCAGGCACGGTCTGACCGGGGGCCACCACGTCAGCTGTGAGGACGAGGGTGAGGTCCTGGTCTTGTGCATCACCGCTGTATCCGCCGTTGTTGTTGCTTGTGGCATCCAGGGTGAGGTCCTCGGTGAACGTCCCGAGCGCGGAGGCGTCGAACCCAACGTCAAACCCGGCTTGGCTTTCACCCGCCAAGAGATTGCTGATAACGTCACCGAAGCCACTCAGGCCGAAATCGCCGTTGGCGCCGGTTAGATCGAATGAGCCGTCAAGCCAGTCGGACGGCCCGGGGGCCGTGACGTCGTTTAGCACCTCCAACATGTCCTCCACGGATCCCGTGC
>JBKQNQ010000094.1:0-7184 GCA_052145875.1 Thiobacillaceae bacterium | reverse complement strand
AGCTTTTCGTTTTCTTCTCTTACGAGATCGGGCTGGTGATCGTTAGTCATCTTGGGTCCTTACGCAGCGCTATTGAAGGGAATGATTTCCGCACCAGCCTTGAGCTTGTCCAGGTAGTCCGCCCATTGCTGCATCATCGTTTTACGCGCCGGAAGATACTCTGCCCGGTTGTACGCTCCACGAACCTCGTTGGCTTCACAGTGGGCAAGCTGCCGTTCGATTACATCTCGGTTATAACCCTGCTCATTGAGGATAGTTGAGGCAACAGAACGGAATCCGTGCCCGGTCATCTTACCTTTGTAGCCAAGCCGGTATAGTGCAAAGAGCATTGTATTGTTACTAATGGGTTTGTCACGGTTCCTGCCGGGAAAGACAAAACGACTGCTCCCGCGCAAGCGCTTGAGTTCTTCAAGAATTCCCAACGATTGCGTCGACAATGGGACGATGTGTTCCGTCCTCATCTTCATCCGCGCTGCAGGGATCACCCAAAGCCCAGCAGCGACATCAATCTCGTCCCACACTGCCCCGATCAGTTCGCCAGTCCGAACGAAGGTAAGCGCAAGTAATTGGAGCGCCAGGCGGGTTTGTAAGTCACCCGTCGCTTCGTAATCGTCAATAGCACGAAGTAGAGTAGGCAATTCTTCCGGCCTCACTGCGGCCTGATGCTTGGCTTTATGGGGTGCTAAGGCACCGCGCAGGTCTGCGGACAGATCACGCTTGCAATAACCGGATGCGATACCGAAGCGGAATACTTGCCCGCTGACTTGCAAGACGCGGTGAGCCAAGTCATAGGCACCACGCTTTTCGATCTTGCTGATACACGCCAACAATTCAGGTGCTTCCAGTTCTGCAATTGGTCGTCTCCCAAGATCGGGAAATAGATTGCTTTCGAGGCGGCGCAGGACATCGTCGGCATGACTGGATACCCATGTGTGCAATTGTTTTTGATACCACTCTCGCGCAATTGACTCAAAGGAATTCGCGGCACGATCTAGTTTTGCCAGCCGTTGCGCCTTACGGGCTTCGCCGGGATCGACGCCGTCAGCCAGCATCTTACGGGCAGTGTCACGTTTGGCGCGAGCGTCCTTCAGTCCGACTTCAGGATAAACGCCAAGAGATAACCGCTTTTCCTTGCCCCCAAATCGGTACTTGAAGCGCCACCACTTGCCCCCACTTGGCGAGACTTCGAGATAAAGACCGTTCGCGTCAAAAATGCGTATCGGCTTTTCACCAGATTTGGCGTTTCGTATCGCTGGATCGGTAAGAGACATGGGGGCAACTCCGACGTTTGGAAACTTTGCTGCCCCAAATGTTGCCCCCACTTGTTCCCGGCTGTCAATAGCTTAGCTTGGACTTTATTGAACGAAAAATAATATAACTTATTGAAAGTACGTTATTTAATCTACTCCATTGAACAGCTTGGTACAATAAATTGGCGGAGGCGGTGAGATTCGAACTCACGGAAGGCTTGCACCTTCGCTGGTTTTCAAGACCAGTCCATTAAACCGCTCTGGCACACCTCCAATGCTTCTGGGCGCTGAACAATCGCCACCAGCCTTGCAGCGAGACTGCACCCAATGTCCTGAGGATCTGACAACACGCAACCGGGCAAGGGTTTTCAAGACCCACGCACCGAACCGCTCTGCCAGGCTTTCAAGTCTGGCTTCCATGGACGGCTCAACGGTGGGTCTGTCGGGTAGGGACGCTTGACCCGGACGTCGCCTGCGCGGACCCCACCGCTTCCACCAATTTGCCCGTGATCCTTAACACCGGCCCTTTCCCTGCCGTGCCGCAGGGGGGCGCTCCCCAACAAGCGGATTTTATATGGCGCAGCCGATTCAGTCGATCCGGGCGCGGCCAAAGGTCGACCACAGTCCGATGATCGGACTTCCCGCCGCCAATGTCATGAATTCGTCGTTCTGGCGACGGACCCCCGCGATAATCTTGCAGCGCGTCGGCGCGCGCCGGGTTGAAACCGGCCGCAAGTCTTGGTGCACTGCAAGGCATGGTTGTTGCATATGCACAGCTGACGCCATTGGAGTAGTTGCCATGTCTGAACTTTTCGAGATGTTGAAATTCATTTCGCGCCGGCGTTCGAAGGCCGGCAGAAAGGGACTGCCGACTCCCGCTAAACTTGCTGCCCCAATCCGGCAAGGAGAGCCACCCAAGCCGTCCGACTACGAAGCCCATCACGCATTGGTTGAGGCGCTAGAACGGTTTAATGGAGCAGCGGAGCCGCCTACATTAGGGCGCATCAAGGCATTGCGTCTCCTCGAACAGGAGGGGCTGGCCCTGCAGGCCAAAGTGGTGGATCAATACCTGCGTAACCAGGAGACCATGAAACATGCCAAACACGCCTTGTGGCGTGAGTGTCATATGTTTTGGCTCCAGTTGGCGCATGCGCACGTGAATCTCCTCAAACAGGTCCTCAAAGGTTCCGCCGAAAACGTGTTCAAGCCTTGGTTGCCGGTTCTTGCGCTCAAAAGCATCCGCTATACCGCGTTGGGTTTTCGCTGGGACTATCACGGAGGCCAAATGCCGACGCCATTTGCTTGGCGACGCCTGAATAAGCTCTACCGGGTGGCCGAGCGACTGCACATGACGGACATTGAGCTTGACGAGTTTGGCCTAGTAACCACGTGCGCGCGGGAATACACATTGGCCCTAATGCTCGAACTGGCAAATCCAGCAGGCTTCAAGGCCCGGGACATCGAGTTGGCGGCGAAAATTCTAGAGGGTTTGGCCTCCCTTCCTGTCCCGTCCGTGCGATTGACCAATAAGCATCACGCCTATGCTGTGGACCTCTCCTCCGGGCAAGGGGCGTTCAGTTTGGACCACGGCTGGATGCCGGGCAAGCGGCTGCGCTATCTGGACTTGCGTGAGATTCATGATCAAGTGGAGCAGGCAGCATTTTCACTATCGAGCGATGAGGCTCGCTACTTTTGCCGCCAACTTGCGAGCATTATTGGACGCGGGGGCGTGCGACGGCGAACGCTGCGCACGGAAAATAGCGGGCGTTACTGGGCAGCGGTTGGCATGGATGCAATTTGCAAAATTCTCGACCCGCAAGGATCGGGGGGGCCCAAACCGCTCCTTGAACCCTGGGTCACAGGGGATATAAGCTATGATGGCATTGGGTTTGCCGTCGCCGATGGTGAAACGGTCGTTCCGGGGCAACTGGTGTTGATCAGTACCGAGCCCGAAGAACGCAGCTGGCAACTGATGGTGGTCCGCTGGTGCCACGTCGAAAATGGCAAGCAGAAAGTCGGCGCACAAATGCTCAGCCGTCATCCCAAAGGCATGAATTTTGAATTGTTCGACGCATCCGTTCCTTCCTCCGGCCAGCTGATCTTTCTGCCGATGCTTGATACGTCTTCGGGCGTGAGCAATGTGCTGCTTCCGCAAGCGATATTTGGGCGCGCGCAGGAACTGAAACTTCATGATGGCAAGGTGGTATACCATCTGCAGCTTGGAAACCTCGTCGAAGCCCACGAGGACTGGGCACGTTCGAGCTTTGAGGTATTGGCCAGGGACACAATAGAAAAAGTCGCCTGAACCCTGATTACGCAGGTCTGATATCGCCGAAGTGAAAACCAAAGCCACCATTGGCGCGGTCCCGAAAGTACAATTCGAGTGTGGCCTTGATGGTGCGAAAGGCAAGTTGGTCCCAGGGAATTTCCTGCTCGGCAAATAGCCTCGCTTCAAGGGTCTCAACACCCGGCTTGTACTGCAGATTTAACAAGCGGGCGCGGAACATCAAGTACACCTGATTAATGTGGGGCAGATTGAAGAGCGTGTACAGGGGCCCCATTTCGATTAGGGCGCCGGCCTCCTCCCAGGTTTCCCGTGCGGCGCCTTCCGCCGTGGTCTCGCCATTTTCCATAAACCCTGCTGGCAACGTCCATAATCCGTGTCGAGGTTCAATCGCCCGACGACATAGCAAGATCTTGTCTTCCCATTCGGGAATGCATCCTACGACCATTTTGGGATTTTGGTAGTGAATGGTGCCGCAGACGGTGCACACGTGGCGAAGGTGGTTGTCGTCCGAAGGGACGCGTAACGTGACCTCCCCGCCACACTGGCTACAATACTTCATGGTCGCTCTCGTTTCTGATCCTGCCAAGGTAACAAAAAAGCCCCAAGCTTGCCATCGGGCTTTGCTCAGTGTCCGCGTAACCTTAGAATATCAACATGGCATCTGTCATGTTGCCAGTTTAGAGGTTCTAAAATGTCCCACGTCATCAAGCCTGAGGTGACTCCCAAGGAACAGGGATTGTACAAGCTCCCTGCCTTGCACGTGCTGTCGGAGATCGCCACCTCGCTATCCACGGATGCTGACGTGGAACAACTCCTCGACCGTTTCCTCTCAACCATGATTAGACTGGCGGGTGCAGAGGCAGGCGCGGTGCGCGTGATCACGTCAGATGGCAAGGGCCTTAGACTGATCGGCTCCCTCGGATTGCCGCAGGAAGTTGTCGATCGCGAGTTGGTTGTTCCAGTGGGTTGCGGGGCGTGCGGCCAGGCGATGAACGATCGCAGGGTGCACAGCGGCCCCACACTTCACGAATGCCGGGAAAACGCGAATCTGGCTTTTTTCGGCGAACGCAGTCTCAGCGTGTTTGCGGTGCCGCTGCGCCACAAAGGCCAGCTCCTGGGTGTCTACAATCTGTTCATGCCGTTGGATGCCAGCGTGCCTGACGAGGTCAAGCTGCTGTTTTCGTCGATCAGCGAGCATCTTGGGCTGGCACTGGAGAACGCCCGTCTTACCCGTGAGAATATTCGCGTCACCCTAATGAGCGAGCGTCAGATGCTCGCCAACGAAATACACGATTCGCTGGCGCAGACATTGGCTTATATGAAAATGCGCCTCAAAATGCTGGAGACGGCGGTCAGCAGCGGTGACGCCAAACTTACCGACAAGTTTCTCGTGGAAGTGGACGAAGCGCTGGAGTCGGCGTATTCCGGCTTGCGCGAACTCATTACCCAGTTTCGCCAAGGCATGGACTCGCGCGGCCTCATTCCCGCCCTGCATGATTTGCTGGGTGGGGTCGCAAAAAAGACCGAGGCGCAGACCGAGCTGATTAATCTCACCCGGGACCTGAACTTGACCCCGGATCAGGAAGCACAAATCTATCGCATTGCCCAGGAGGCACTGGCCAATATCTGCAAGCATTCTTATGCGCGAAATGTGCTGGTCAAGCTTGAGGAGAACCCGCAGAACTACAGCGTGAGCGTGTGTGACGACGGCATCGGCCTGTACGCCGCGGGCCACCGGGGACCCGGAATGCACTTTGGGATGAACATCATGCATGAGCGCGCGACAAAAATAGGTGGCAAGATCGAAATCAAGAGCCGCGTTGGCGGCGGTACACGGGTGATCCTGAGCTTTCCCAAGCTGGGCGGGCGAAAAGGACAATAATGGCCGACAAGACCAGTGTTGTCCTCGTGGACGACCACACGCTATTTCGCAAGGGGCTGGCTGAACTTCTGGAAATGTCTGGCAGCATTTCAGTTGTTGGCATAACCGGTGATCAGGAGGAAGCGCGCAGAATGCTGGTTGAACTTCAACCTGATGTCGTGTTGCTGGACTTGAACATGAAACCAGACGATGGCATCACCCTGATGGACAAGATGCGTGAAGAAGGGTTGTTCTTCGCGACCCTGATTCTAACCGTGAGCGAATCCGACGAAGACATGGCCAACGCGCTACGCGCCGGAGCGCAAGGCTATCTACTGAAAAGCATGGAACCTTCGGAGGTGGTCGACGCCATACATCGCGCGGCCGAGGGCGAAACGGTCGTGGCAACACAAATGACGGCCAAGCTGGTCAACCTGCTCGATGCCAAGAGACACGGCAGCAAGAGTTCGCTCCTCAATCGCCTGACGCAGCGGGAAACTCAGATTCTCGCGTATCTTGCAAAGGGTGAAAGCAACAAGGCTATTGCGCGTGATTTGGGAATCAGCCATGACACGGTGAAGCTCCACGTGCGCAATATTCTCGCCAAACTGAAACTCTCCTCACGGGTTGAGGCTGCCGTATTTGCCGTTGAACAGCGATTGGCGGGACCGCGAGAGGGTTGATCAGACGGCTTGTCTGGTGAGACTGAGTTTCGCCAGACAAAAATGCACGAAGGCCAGGCCCGTGAATACAGGTGCAAAGAAATTGAGTATCGGCACATACTGCACGAGGCCCAACAGGATACCTAGCCCCCACAACGCCCCCTTATTTTGTTCGATGACGTTACGGAGTTCGGCCGGGTCGGCATGCTCGGTTAGCGCGTCATAACGGAACAGGCGCTGATTCAGGTATCCTGAAGCAATGAAAGGCACGATCGCGGCAACGGGCCCCAGGAGCCAGAGGGGAAGCGTCACAACCCACAGGCCGATGTACACGATGGTTGCGATGAAAGCATTAGCCATACTGCCCGCAATACTGCCCCCGTTGCGCCGCTCCAGCGCTGGGTAAGTGCTTAGACTGACCTGCTTTAGCATGACGGGCACGGCAAAAATAGACGTGAGCAGCAAGGCGCTGAACATGACGACGGGAACAAAGGCCAACAGCACGAGCAGGGCATGGATTGCGGCCGCGATCCATGCGGGCTGAATACCGACGAGCCAGGTTTCAAGCTTCAGGTAGGAAAGCAGCTGGGCAATAAGCCCGGTGATCGGCGTCCAGAACACAACCGCGAGTGCGGCCCAGAACACCAGCGAGACTAATACGGGCCAGATCATGAGCCATAGCATCCGAAAGTTGAATAGGCTTCTGAAGGCCTGGGCGAGCGAATCGATGATTGCGATCAAGACAGCGCTAGTTTCGGCTTGGTTGGCGGATGGCTGACTTGGGGCGGAATGCCTCAACTCTACCCGGGTTGGTCTGGATATAGGGGCCCTCAATCAGATCCACGCAATAGGGCACAGCCGGGAAGATTGCATCCAGCGTTTCCTCGATCGCCTTGGGTTGTCCGGGCAGATTGATGATCAGGCAGGCGCTCCGTACGACCGCGACTTGGCGGGAAAGCATGGCGGTGGGTACATATTTCGAGCTGGCGATTCGCATCGCCTCGCCAAATCCTGGCATTACTTTGTGTGCGACGGCGAGCGTCGCTTCCGGTGTGACGTCGCGCGGAGCAGGGCCGGTGCCTCCAGTGGTGAGGATCAGGCAGCATTTCTCAATATCGGCCAGT
>JBKQNQ010000093.1:0-3152 GCA_052145875.1 Thiobacillaceae bacterium | reverse complement strand
GTGACAGTTCTACCACCCGAAAATACGGCGGCACCGGCCTGGGGCTTGCCATCAGCTGGAAACTGGCACAGATGATGGGGGGCGCGATCACGGTAGAGAGTGCGCCGGGCATGGGGAGCGCCTTTACGTTGCGCCTTCCGATGCCGGCTGCGATGCCAGGCATTGAGGTTTATCCCGGCGAAACGGATGCAATCGGTCCGCGATTGGGCAAGTTGAGGGTGCTCGCGGCGGAGGACGTGGAGGTCAACAAACTTATCCTGGAGGACATGCTGGCTCACGAAGGTGCCCATGTGGTGTTTGCCGACAATGGCCAGCAGGCGTTGGAGCGGCTGAAGGAAGCCGGGGTCACCGCATTTGATGTCGTGCTCATGGATGTGCAGATGCCGGTGATGGATGGCCATGAGGCCGCTCGGCACATGCGGGAAATGTCGCCGGATCTGCCCATTATCGGGCTGACCGCCCACGCTCTGGCCGAAGAACGGGAACGGTGCTTGGCCACGGGCATGGTGGACTGCGTTACCAAACCGATCGCCATCGATACCCTGGTCCATGTCATCCGAAGGCACACTTCCTCGAAGTAAAAGGCGCCTGGACAAGCTCGCATCGAGAAGTTTGGCGGCGAAGCGGACTCAACAGAATCGATGTAGGAAGTGAACCCGGAGACCGAAGCGAAATCGTCAACCCAACTCATCGATTGGGTGGCCCTCTATAATCGGTTTGACAACAGACAGGAGTTCATCGACAGGTCGCTCCGCGTGACGTATGCCTCCCACATTGACATGCTGGGAAAGCTGCACGCGGTGATCCTGGGAAGGGGGCTGGAGGCCATTGCATATACTGCCCATGCTCTGAGAGGCACTGCCGGCAAGCTGGAGGCGCAGAAGATGCGGAATTGGGCTACCGAGACTGAGGAGAGTGCCCGCGCGGGGCGACCTGAGGCCGGGCGTGTTTCTCTTTCAGCTATTTGCCGTCCCAATTGCTGGGCTTTCTTTGCTGTTGTTCTCTACGATCTTTCACCTTTTTAACTCTGTTGGCATTTGGGAAGGAGTGTGCGCCATTGGGTTGCTTCTGAGTACCGCGGGTGTCATTGGAGTCGCTTCTGTCTTGGGCTTATATGCAGGTTGGCGCGTCGCTTGGAAAATTACGGCGGGTCGGACGCCTCATATGTTCTTGTTCACATACCCTCCTTTTTCTTGGGCGCGGTGTCTAACGCTTGTGCTCGCTTTTCTGCAATAGACAGATGGCTCTTGTTGTGGCCTGCCTAACCCAATGACTCAGCGGGAGGTATTGGGTGAGCGAAAGAACAAGACGCCCGCGGGCCGCGAGGCGCGGGCGTATTTGGCAAGGACGGCCCACTAAAGCTCCAAGCGACGTGATCACAACGCGCGACGTACCCTCGCCTTTTGTGGTGTTGCATGTGACCGATATGGCAGGCCAGCGCTACTCGCGACTGCTCGCATCTCGGAGATGCGACGCGGCGGCAGTTGTGTTGACAAGTGTCGGTGGGTTACTAGGTTGAAAGTTGCTCCACGGGTCGCAATGCTCGGCTGATAAGCGGCATTCCCCGAAAGAGTTTGGGGAACCAGATGAGGTCGCGTCGAAGCCGCCCAATGCGGGCCAGGACAGGTTCCGGCAAATGAGCGACCCTGTCGCAGGGTTCTAACTGCAAGGAGGAAATGAACCATGAACAAACTCGCAACAATTCTCGGATATGCGGTGGCACTGACCGCTTGGGCGGCTCCCCTTGAAGGGACTAGTGCTGACACCATCTCGGTTCCAGTCGTGAATATGGTGGGGACATGGACCGGAATAGCAGATGCGGTGTCGAAAGCCGGGTATTTTCATGATGTGGCGGTGACGCTGGATGTTAAGGACCAACAGACCATGAAGAATGCGTCCGCCCATACGAATTCCGCCAATACTTTCTTCCGCGGCACGATCACTTTCTCGCCGCCTTATGGCTCGGGTAAAGCACTTCCCTTCTTTTCCAAGCTTGAATCGGGGCAACCCATGAACGGCGGAACGCAGCAGACCCTGCATGGCATGTGGGCTGGACAGGGCTTCGTAGGCTGCGGGATGGGGATGGCGATGACGATGAACGACATGAATATGGCGACGCTGATGGGATGCATGCACTTCACCGGGCAGGACGGGGACAGCCCCTCCATGGCCTTCTTGGACCTGACCAAGAATTAATCGTATTTTTCACTGCCAATACGCATTTGAACTGCAAGGAGGTACTGAATTGAACAAGCTCGCAACTATTATTTCCGGATTTGCGGTGGTCGTGATTGGTTGGCTGGTTCCTTTGGAGTCATCGAGAGCTGCACCACCCGCCACCGAAGAGATTACGATGTGGGATACGACCGGGGACTGGACTGGGTCGGCTGAGATGGCGACGCCAAAAGGGTATTTCAAGGATGTGCCGGTTACGCTGCATATTAGTGACCAGCAACTCCTCACCACGGTAGGTCCTATGGGAGATCAGAACTACCTGTTCGTCCATGGTACGCTCGCTGTTGGCCCGTGTGCCCCAATGCGTCTCGCCGCCTCGCTGGATTTGTCGCAAGGCAATACGACGATGCAAGGGGGGAAATTCACGGTTGTCGGAGACCTTTTCACAGGTGAGATCGACGCTATGTCGATGACGATGAACGGCACGAACACGATAACGGCGACAGGATCGATAACCTTTGTAGGGGATGGAACTACACTTAACCCCCCCGCCGTGGTTAAGCTTGGCCTGACTAAGCAGTAAACATCTCGTCGGCATTGATACCTGGCACTTACATGGCTTCTATCAGCCAGATGCAATGTAGCCTAGGGTTTGGCTCAAAGCCAACCCGAATTAGGCATTGGTGACCGCATTATGTGGTATCGATGCGGATCATAGGACAGGCCAGACATATGACCGCTTGCACGTCGTCGCGTGCTTCTAGGAAGTGTGCTTTCGGATGACATTGACCAGAGTGTCAATGTCGATCGGTTTGGGTACACAGTCCACCATGCCTGCGGCCGAGCACCGTTCCCGTTCTTCGGCCAGGGCGTGGGCGGTCAACCCGATGATGGGCAGACCCGGTGCCAGTTCCCGAATACGCCGTGTGGCCTCATGGCCGTCCATCACCGGCATCTGCACATCCATGAGCACGACA
>JBKQNQ010000092.1:0-2713 GCA_052145875.1 Thiobacillaceae bacterium | reverse complement strand
AGGCTGCTCCTGCCCTGTGCGGGTGTGGTCGATGTATTGGGTGCGCAACGTCAAGCGCAAGTGACATCGGCTGCCTAACTCTGATCAGAGGGGCGATGTGATGAAGCTTCTGAGTTTCGAAGTTGATGGATCGCGCAGGTTTGGTGCCTGGGTCGACGGCGGCATAGTCGATCTGACCGGGCGTTCCGGCAGGCGATTTCCCGACCTGCTGAGCGTATTGCAGGCTGGCGCACTGCCGGAGCTGGCCGCGATGCTGAAGGACGCGAAGCCCGACGTCGCCCCCGAGCACGTGAAGTTCCTGCCTGTTATCCCGAATCCGCCAAAGATCATCTGCATCGGCATCAATTACGAGGAACATCGGTCCGAAACCGGGCGTGACCCGACGCTCAGGCCACCGGTGTTCGCTCGCTTCACCAATTCCCAGGTCGGCCATCAGGGAGTGATCCCCCTGCCGCCCGAGTCCGAAAAGCTCGACTACGAAGGCGAGATTGCCGTCATCATCGGCAAGAAGGGACGACGCATTCCGGCAGATCAGGTCTGGGCTCACATCGCCGGCTATGCTCCCTACAACGATGCATCGGTTCGCGACTGGCAAGGACACACTCACCAGTGGACGCCCGGTAAGAATTTCCTGCACACGGGTGGATTTGGGCCCTGGATGAGCACTGCGGACGAAGTCGGCGATGATCCGGAATTGCACTTGAGCACTCGACTGAACGGAGTTGAACTCCAGCGCGCGACTAGCCGGCAAATGATCTTTTCGATCGCCGAGATCATTGCATACTGCTCTACGTTTACAGAACTTGAGCCGGGTGACGTGATCGTTACGGGCACGCCCGGAGGCGTAGGCGCACGACGCAAGCCGCCGCTGTTCATGAAGCATGGCGACGTAGTGGAGGTGGAGATTTCGGAAATTGGAGTATTGCGCAACGTCATCGAAAGGGAAGGGTGATTGACGGTCAGCGGGACTCAGTCCACCCATCGTCGAATTCAAAGGTCATGAAGATCGGAATTCTAGGCGCCGGACGAATGGCGCAGATGCTGGTACCGAAACTCGTGTCGGGTGGTCATCGCGTGATACTCACCAACTCTTCCGGGCCAGAGTCGCTGCGGCCTCTCGTACAGAAGTTCGGGCCAAATGTGAGTGCGGCGGAGCCGAGGACGATGCTCGTAGAAGCAGATGTGGTGGTGCTTGCCACTCCGTGGGAGAAGACGCCAGCTGCAACTGCTGCCGCAGGTTCTTGGGTAGGAAAGGTCGTCATTGACACTACCAATAACCGCCGCGGTCCTGGCCCGGAAGATCTAATCGACATCGGCGCTCGAGGCTCCAGTGACCTGATCGCGCAGATGCTGGCAGGTGCACACGTCGTGAAAACGTTCAACTACGAACCCATTCCCGTGTTTGCTGCAGGTCTTCCGCCCGAGGGCGACAGCGGCGCCGTCTTCTTCTCCGGTGATGATTTTCGGGCAAAGGCGAAGGTGGCTCAATTGATCCGCGATATGGGCGGTGAGCCGATTGATGTAGGTTCGCTGGCGGACGGCGGGCGGTTGCACGGCATGGGCGGTCCGCTGTCACTCAAGATGAAATTGCTTGCCCCAAAGGAAGCCAAGGCCCTGTTCGGTACATTTCGCTAGCCTCATATGGCCATTGGCGCCTATCGGATTCGCGGCGACTGCACAGGAGATCGCATCCGTGTGGCTGGCCAGCCGTCGCAACCACATAAATGATCGATCAATCCACCTTTCGGGAAGCCATGTCGCGGCTGGTCGGAGCGGTAACCGTCATCACCACGGATGGTCATGCCGGCTTGGGTGGCTTTACGGCAAGCGCAGTCTGCAGTGTAACCGACGACCCGCCGATGCTGCTTGCTTGCATAAATCGCAATAGCCGGCAGTACGCGGTGTTCAAAGGCAATGGGGTGCTATGTGTAAATGTCCTCACTGCCGCCCAGGAGAAAGTATCCAGGGCATTTGCAGGTCGAGTAACGATTCAGGAACGCTTTCGGGATCAGAGATGGACAGTACTTGAAACCGGGGCGCCCGCGCTGGATAACGCGCTGGTCAACTTCGATGCCCGCATCGTCCAGTCTGTCGAAGCAGGGACCCACAGCATTCTGCTTTGCGAAATCGTCTCAGTACGTATCGAAGCGGGGAACCATGTGGGCTTGGCGTATTATGGTCGCGGGTATCACCCGGTCGCCAGGCATAGCCAGGATGATGGGAATGACACGCGGCCCCTCCTGAGACCGCTGAACGAATATATATGATCCCCGCGGCGGGCTTGGCTAGGCGGGTCGCTTCAGAGGCCCAACGCCCCCAGCACGCGAACCACGAGATTGTAAAAGGACACTTCCATGACCAGTTCGACAATCAGGGCGTCATCGAATAATTGCCGCAACTGGTCGTATATCTCGTCGGAAACGCTCACGTCCTGGGTCGATGCAAGCGCAAAGCGAATCACGGCACGCTCGTGGGCATTGAAGGAAGGAGAGCTATCGTAAGCCCCGAGCCCGTCCAGTTGCTCTTGTCGGACACCGACAGCAAGTGCCATCTTCGAGTGTGCGGTAAATTCGTGTTCGATGTTGGTTATCCAGCCCACCGTCACGATTGCCAGCTCGCGCAGACGAGGATCGAGCCTGGTTCCGAAGCGCAGCTCGTTGGACAACGACATGTACGCTCGAAGGAGATTGGGAACATTGGCAATGGCTCGATG
>JBKQNQ010000091.1:0-4792 GCA_052145875.1 Thiobacillaceae bacterium | reverse complement strand
CCTACCCATCGACGACCCTATCCCGGGTTGATTGTCCAGTCTGACTAGAACGCATAATCCAGTGCGAGGCCGACAAAAATACTGGCACCAAACCAGTTGTTGTGCAAAAAAGCCTTAAAGCACGCGTGCCGTTCGCGGTTCCGAATCAGATACAAATGATACCCCGCGATGAACGCGGCAACCGCAAGCCCGGCTTCAAATATCAGCCCGCGGCCTGCATGGGCGCCGATCCAGCCAACCAGCCCGATCGTTGACGCGTAACACAGTGCGATCGCCAAGCGGTCATGCTGGCCGAACGTGATTGCTGAGGTCTTGATCCCGATGGTGATGTCATCCTCGCGATCCACCATGGCGTATTCCGTATCGTAGGCGATGGACCAGAACACATTTGCTAGCACCAGTCCCCACGCTTCATAGGGCACAGACCGTTGCACGGCGGCATAGGCCATCGGGATCCCAAATCCAAATGCAATGCCAAGAAAGGCTTGCGGGACGGCAAAGACGCGCTTGGTGAACGGGTAACTTGCCGCCAGAAACAGTGCCGGTACGGAAAGCGCAATGACGAGTTTGTCCAGCGGCACGATGAGCAAGAAGGCGGCAATCGCCAGCACACCCGCTACAACCAGCGCTTCAGTGGGAGTGATCATCCCCGACGCTAGTGGACGGTCGCGGGTTCGCTCGACGTGAGAGTCGAAGTGGCGATCGGCGTAGTCATTGATTGCGCAACCCGATGAGCGCATCAGAAAAACCCCGAGCACGAAAATCAACAGGATCGACGGCGGGGGAAACCCAGCGGATGCAAACCACAAGCCCCACAAGGTTGGCCACAGTAGGAGCAGGGCACCGATTGGCTTGTTCAACCTGACCAGTCGGACATATAGGCCGAAGCGTTCAACGGCACCCATGCTTAACCTTGAGAATGGCAGGTAGGAAAACTTCCGTCACCATTAAGGACCGACCCCTGAGCGTGAAGCGCGAGCGACGGGCGAAAAGGCTGCCCAGGCGTTGCAGCGAGACGGCTTGCAGGGCCTGGCGATGCAGGGGATGGTGAGGATGGATCGTTTGGTACGTCAAGGGGTGTCGCCGAATTTGGTGGTTGGCGAAAAGCGCCTCGCCCAGCGGGCGCGCGCCCAATCGCGTTACCATGTTCCAGGGGCCACGCAGGTGATGAATCGGCATGACGCTATGGGCAAACACGACCGGCTGATCATCGCAATACAATACAACCTCCCTGACATACGCATATTCGCCAAGTCGAAGCCCGAGCTCTCGCACTTCATCGTGGTTAGCGGCGCAAATTCTGGTGCTCACTTTCTTCACCGAAAATGCACCGCAAGCACGTTTCAGCCGACGCGTGAGCGAACCACAATGAACGAGCCAATCGCTTAAAGCGGGCGGAATCATGAATGGATGGCTGATCCAGCGGGGAGTGATCTTGGCCAAGGCGTAAGCTTCTGAATGAAAGTCGCATTATGCCAAAGAAGCGTCACCCTCAAACGTGCTCGAATTGCTGTCGATGACCGATCCAACGGTCCAGATGACGCCCAACGATATCCGGTGAGTCCTTCAATAAGGAATCCGCAAGTCGGGCAGTGGCTTCGAGCAGGTCAACATCGCGTTCCGGATCGGCGAAGCGCAGTATCGGAATGCCGCTTTGCTTTGCGCCTAGCAGCTCTCCTGGCCCGCGCAGCAGCAAGTCCTGGCGTGCGATTTCAAATCCATCAGTCGATTCGTAGATGATCTTAAGACGCGCGCGCGCCGTTTCACCTAGGGGTTCCTGGTAGAGCAGCACGGAAACGGATTCGCGACTCCCGCGACCCACACGACCCCGGAGCTGATGTAGTTGCGCGAGGCCCATACGCTCGGCATGCTCAATCACCATTAGGCTTGCATTGGGTACATCAACACCCACTTCGATCACTGTGGTGGCGACCAGTAGCTGGATCTCCCCATGTTTGAACGCCTGCATCACCGCGGCTTTTTGCTCTGGCTTCATGCGGCCATGGACCAAGCCAATTGAGATCTCAGGCAACTGGCTGCTAAGCGCCGCGTGGGTATCGAGTGTCGTTTGCAGTTGGAGCTTGTCCGATTCTTCAATCAGCGGGCAAACCCAATAGGCTTGGCCGCCTTCCTGGCAAATACGGCGCACCCGCTCCAATACCTGATCACGCCGCGAACTCGACACCAAACGTGTCATCACAGGTATTCGACCGGGCGGCAGTTGATCAATCACTGAGACATCCAGGTCAGCGTAATAGCTCATTGCCAGCGTTCGAGGTATCGGCGTCGCAGACATCATAAGGACATGAGCCGTCAGGGGTGCCACTCGCGGCATCTTGCCCTTGTCTTGCAGCGCCAGCCGTTGCGCGACGCCGAAGCGGTGCTGCTCATCGACGACCGTAAGCCCAAGCCGCCAAAACTCCACGTCCTTCTGGAACAGGGCATGGGTCCCGACTGCAATGCGAACCTCGCCGCTGGAGATCTTGGCGAGCGCCATCCGCTTCTCGGTTCGGCTTAGCGAGGACGACAACCAGGCAACGGTGACTCCCAACGGCGAAAGCCATTCCGAAAACTTGCGATAATGCTGCTCCGCAAGAATTTCGGTCGGAGCCATAAGCGCGGCCTGCCAGCCATTTTCAACCGTTTCAAGGCATGCCAGCGCGGCGATCACTGTTTTGCCGCTGCCGACATCACCTTGCAGCAACCGGCGCATGGGGTGCGGGCGCGCAAGGTCTTGTCCGATAACTTTCCAGACCCGCTCTTGTGCTTGGGTCAGGCTGAACGGCAACACGCCAAGAAGGCGCTGTGCCAATGTGTGTCGCGAATTCAGTATCGGCGCGGCCAGTGTATCTTGATGTTTTCTGGATAGTCTAAGCGCGAGTTGCTGAGCGAGCAACTCGTCGAATGCCAGGCGACGAAATGCCGGATGCGTACGGCTATCCTTCAGCAAGTCTGACGCGCTCGGGGGCGGATGATGTAGGGTGCGTACTGCCCAATCGAAGCTGGGCAGCGAGCACCGTGTCAGTGCTGCTTGCGGAAGGGTATCAATAATCGCCTCCTCCCCGACAGCCTTTTTTATCAGCTTGCGCAGCGTGGCCTGAGACAGTCCTGCAGTGGTCGGGTAGACCGGGGTCAGGCTGGCTGGCAGGGGGGTATCGGGGGCGGCGCGCTGATAGCGCGGGTGCACCATTTCCAGACCAAACATGCCGCCCCGCACGTCGCCGCTAAAGCGAAACAGACGTCCGGGTTGAAATTCCTTGACTTGGCTGGGATAAAAATGGAGGAAACGAACAGCAACATCGCCGGTGCCATCTTTGACAACCAGATGAAGCGCGCGTCGTGGTTTGTAGGTAACCTCAGCATGTCCGATGGAAACTTGAATCTGTGCAGTGGTGTCGGGTCGAAGATCGCCGATTGCGACAATCCGGGTTTCGTCTTCCCAACGCAGCGGAAGATGGAGGATCAAATCGGCATCACTGGTAATACCGAGCTTGAGCAGCTTGTCCCGTATGCTTTCGCTGATCGCGAACGAAAACCCCGTCGACACCCTGCTTAGGCCGGAACCATCACGGCATCCGCCTCGACCAAGGCACCTTTCGGAAGTTGCGCCACTCCCACGGCTGCCCGGGCGGGATAGGGCTGGGTGAAATACTGGGCCATGATTTCGTTGACCTTCGCAAAATGAGCGAGGTCGGTCAAGAAGATATTGAGCTTCACCACATCGGCAAGACTTCCGCCTGCAGCCTGCGCCACCGCACCCAGATTGCGGAAGACGCGGTGGACCTGCGCGTCGATGCCTTCTTCGAGCTCCATGCGTATTGGGTCCAGACCGATCTGACCCGAGAGGTAGACGGTCTGGTCAACTTTGACCGCCTGGGAATAGGTGCCGATGGCGGCGGGGGCGCTTGCCGTGGAGATAATTGTTCGTGTCATATTTGAGTCAACTCACAAAGAGTATTTCCATGATTGGATGTGCTTACTGGGATTGAGCGCGCCCATCTTTCCTGCTCTTGACGCGATAGATACGCACAACCTCGGGTTGGCTGCGCAGCGAGCGCATGATATTGGCGAGATGAATCCGGTTTTCCACCTGCAGCGTGAAGAAAAGGATTGTGTAGGGACTGCCATCCTCCTCCTCCATTGCGATGTTGCCGATATTGATGCCTTGCTCGGATATCGCCGCGGCAACTTTGGCCAGCACGCCGCGTTGGTTGGCGACGACAAGTTTGATCGCGACGTCGAACAGGTGACCGGACTGCGGCTCCCATTCTACGTCAAGCCACTTTTCCGGGTCAGCACGAAATCCACCAATGCTGGGGCAGTCGTGGGTATGGATGATGAGCCCGCGATCCTTGTGGATGAAACCTAGGATCGGGTCACCGGGTATCGGGTGGCAGCATTTTGCAAGTTCCACCGCCACGCCTTCGGTGCCGTGGATCGTGATGCTCTGCGGGTGCGGGGGATGTCCGGATTCGTCACCCATGAGATGCAACAATTGGTGAGCCACGACCATCGGCAGCTTACGACCCAGGCCAATATCGGCGTAGAGCTCTTCCACCCCGCGATTATGTGTTTCCCGGGTCAGCTTTTGCAATTGGGCGAGCGAAGGGCTCGGTGAATTCGGATTGAGTGCCTTCAGAGCGTTGGCCAGTAGGCCTTGTCCCAGCCGGGCGGACTCCTCAGCTTTCGCAGTGCGCAGATAATGGCGAATATGGGAGCGTGCCTTGCCAGTGACGGCGAAATTGAGCCAGGCCGCATTGGGCCAGGCGCTGGACGCCGTGATAATCTCGAC
>JBKQNQ010000090.1:0-20051 GCA_052145875.1 Thiobacillaceae bacterium | reverse complement strand
GATTGAGTCACTCGCGGCCACAGTGTACGGGCCGAGGTCGTTCGACGGATTAAGAAATAGAACATTGACCAGACACCAGTGTCGGTAGTTGCGTTCGTCCTCACTAGCAGAGGGATCCTGAGACACGAGGGGATTTAATGCGGAGATTCCGGCCAGGTCAATTTGCGATTCGATCGACTCCTTGAGAGTCTTAACACTATCTTTGGTACGTTCGTCACTAGCGTCTGTGTAGAGCGCCGTAGGCGCGAGTGCCGCCGCCGCCTCGTTGTGGGCCATCCACATAAAGAGAACACTTTCATTGGGATCATCAAGGGCTGCTGCATAGTTCACTAGGATTCCAGCTCGGTTGCACAATGCCATCCCGAAATGTGGCTGCACTTCCAGCGCGCGACTCCAGTATTCAAGTGCCTCTATTGCCCGACCGGCAACTCGCAGTCGGCTGCCCAGATTGTTGAGGCACTTGCACTTCGCGACGTCTGGCGCCTGTGAGAACGCCGGGTTTGAGACGGCACGACGAAGGTAGAATATCTCGCGTGCGAGGGTGGGCTGGTCCCACTGCCACGCGGTTCCATATCGGTTTCCGGCGATGGCGTTCGCTCTACTTAAATCAAGGACAATGGCTTGTGTGCCGGTAATTCCCTTGTTCTCAAGAATCTCGTGCCAGGCGAGGGCACAAGCGAGGCAGTCCGTGCGTTGAAGGTCTACGGCAAGAGTGGTTAGCGAGCAAGTACGGGCTATGGCATCGTCGTCGGGACGGCCATCAATGCCCTCCTTCATGAGGAGGTCGCACAACGCATTCTTATGGAGGCGTTCCTGTTTTGTCATGGAAGGGGCATTCAATGCGTCGCAAAGAAGCTTGCCGATTTCTCCGGATTATAACCGCGGCGGTCATAGAGCTTCGTGGTGCCGGGCTCGCTATCCCCAGCCGCGCGCTGCACGTCGTCCACCGTTGCGTCGTTGTCTAGCGCCGTGGTGCTAAAGGTCGCGCGCATTGAATGCGCCGAATTACCCGGAGTGAGCCCGATGGCGGCGGCGTGCTTGCGCCGTACGCGGTCTATGGCATCTGGGTCCATGTGACGGCGCGATTCCTGGCCGTTGCGATTGTGGCTTAACGGACGAAACATCGGTCGATCAAGATCGTCGGCGTGGCCGGCCGCTTCAAGGTAATCGTGAATGCGTTGCGTGGTATTCGGATGAATGGCAAGCGCGTCTCGGCGTCCGCCTTACCTCACGATGCGCAGCGAGTCCGAATCCTCCATGACATTCAGTCGATTGCGACTGACATCATCCGGGTGCGCGTTGGGGATAGCGATAACCGTTCGGATGGTTCCAGGGTCGAACCAGTGACTTCGGCCAAACTGTGAATGCTGTTCCCAGGCGGGTGCGCGCCCGTGCTAATGTAAGCCCCTGCGGGAACGCGAAGACCTTGACGTCAAGGTTCGTCGACCACCCTTCCTACTCGGTATGGTTGAATCGAATGCTGATTCCGCCCGCATGGCCGTCATGCGGCACGTTGCGCGGCAGATGTCGATCTGCCAGTCTGTCCAGCTTGTCCGTCAGGCGGTTCGGATCGCTGTGGCCCGGATCAAAGCTGCGCGTAATCCCCTGACCCACTGAACTTGCCGTCGGACTCGTCCCGCCCGTGAAGCCATCCCCCACAGCGGTTGCATTTACGCTCGATGCGCCTGCCTGCGGACTTGTCTCGGATGTGGCACTGGGCAGAGGGTGGGTAAGTTGCGGGGAGACATCTTCGCCAACGTTAGCGCCGCCCCGTTGCGCACCTTGCGCGGCCCCCTTGAGCACGCCGCCCAGACGGATCCGGTTGGCCAGATTCCCGCCCGGCGTACCCGCGCCCCAACCCTGCACGGCGTTGTCGCCCAGGTTGCCGGCAATGGCCCGGTGAGTTTGCCCCGAGACGCCCTTGAGGGCATCCATCGCCATCGCACCCATCGCGCCGGCACCCGCGCCCAGGGCGGAACCGATGCCCTGATCCCGAGCAAGGCTGCCCAGGCTACCGAATGACTTAGCTGCACCGATCGTGCTGTTTGCCATCCGGGCAGAGGTTGAAAGTCCAGCAGCTCCTGCGCCCACCATGCCACCGGCGATCATTGCTCCAGCACCGGCGACATGACCCAGACTCATAGCCGGCGAACCATTCATGAGTGATCCGGCGAGGTCGGGGATCATAAAGGCGAGGGCGCCGTAAATCAGCGAGGCGGCCGCAGCGGTGAGGAACGCTCCGGGCGGTGGCGTACCACTCCCTGCTGCTGCCGCCGCCGAATTGAGATCGCTGATGATCGCATTGGCCAAGGTCGGTCCCATGCCGATGATTAGATAAAGGATAAAGAGCTTGATCCCCACGCTGATGGCATAGCCGAAATATTTCTCCCCAAATGGCAGGGTCCAGCGTGACCCCAGAAACCCCAGCATGAGCGCTCCGCCGCCGATCACGATGTAGCTCTCAATCAGCGTCATGAGTAGTTGCAATGCGGCCAGTGCAAACGCGATCACCACGAGCAGGCCGCTGAGACCTGCTGCGATAGCGGCAAAGAAGTAACTGCCCAGGCCACTCAGGCCAGTGGAAATGGAGGGGGACCCCAAAACCTGGATGATCAGTGTCGCAACCTGCGGTCCCAGATCAAACACCCCACTCGGGGTCATGGCGGCGGTACCTGACACGGCCGCGCCCGCCTGGGTAAAACTGCTGATTATGAGGGGCACCCAGGTGGGCGCCATGGTCAGCAGGCTGAAGAAGAAGCCGAGCGAGACGATCTTGAGGGTGACCGAGGTCAGGAACTCGGGCAGGTCATTCTTCCTGAGCAGATACTGAACCCCGGCCCAACTGAATTCCAGGGCGGCGAGACCTCCGAACAGGTGATTGGCGTAGGGCAGTGCTGCACTCATCCAGCCACTGCTTGCACTCTGGAAATTCTGCTGGATCTGATCCAGCGTGTTGGCGGCCGCCGCCGGTTCTGCCATCCCGAATAAAAGCAATACAGTGGCCAGCAATAGCGAGGGGTTCATGACGGGAGTCTTTTGAATGGCAACGCATCGTGCCGTCCCTAATCCGCTCGCCGGGAAACTCACGGCCCTGACTTCAAGGCCAAATTTCTCTCAAGCCGTCGTCACAATTTCCTTGCTGAAGGGAAAAAATGATAACCCGGCCAGCTTGATGTGCTGGAGTGCGAACGGGATGCCGATGATGGTGATGGCGCAAAGGAACGCCGAGATCAGATGACCCAGCGCCAGCCACCAGCCAGCCAGGAGCGCCCAGATCAAATTGCCCAGGAGGCTCAACGTGGCACCGGCTGCCCCGGACGGCCGTTCAACAATCTCACGGCCGAAGGGCCAGAAACTGAAACTGCCAATGCGGAAGGCGGCGATGGCCCATGGAATCCCCACGATGGTGATCGCCGCCAGCAGGGCGGCAAGCCACCAGGCCAGCCCCATGACAAATCCCCCCAGCACAAACCAGATGATGTTGCCGATCAGACTCATGCATTGGCTCCCGTTTAACAAAGTCGTATGGTAGCGTCTCACCCGGTGTATCCAGACGATATGGGCGACCAAGTCGCCCAGCAAGCAGGACTTGCCTGGCCGTAAGGGCACTTGCCCCTGTCGCTCGTGCTTCCATGCCAGACGCAATGTGTCTTTGTGCTGGTGCCTTTCTGGCCCGACCTGTCCAGCGATTCGTTCCCGCGATCAATAGCTTGTCTGGTAGGTTGAATTGCTCTTGATCCACGCATCCCCGGTGTTGCGGTCCTGCTGCTCCTGATTGGCCTTGTTGGCCAGGGCATTCATCATCACCTGGTTGCCGGACAAGATGTCCCCGCGCAGGAGTTGCAGCTCGTTCACCATCATGCCGCTGATCTGGTTGCCGGCCTGGAGTACCTGCATCCGCCCGACCGCTGACTGACTGGCCGTTTGGACCGCTTGCAGAGCAGATTGCTCGGAGCCGAAATTGTTGGCCTCAAGTCCATACTGCTGCAGGATGGTCGCGACCTGGCTGTTCAGGTTGGTGGTCCACTGCTGGAGTTTCTGAGTGTAATTGGGGAGCAGGGTGCTTGTATTCCCGTATTGCATCTGCACTTGGGAGGCCGTATTCATCGAGGCATAGGTCAGGCCTTGGGCCTGCCCGGCGATGTTGATGAGCTGGCTGAGTTGGCTCCCGATATTCGGCCACAACTGAGTTGGCAAGCTCTGCAGGTTCTTGATCTGGTTCATCAGCATTTGCAACTGCTGGGAGGTCTGGGTAATCGTTTGGGTCAATTGATTGATGAGCGTGCCTTCCTGAACGATCTGCTCAGGTAAGGTGGCCCCCAATGGATTGAATCCACCCCCGCCAGCGAAGGCCGGTGCAATAGGATATGAAGCCAGCAGGGCCGCGAGAATCAAGGTGGGAGTGACTGAGAGTTTCATAGTGGCTGCCTTCTAAGACCGGGTAGGGCCAATCGGCTGGTGGGGAAATCCAAGCGCGAGCTTGACGTCAAGGTCCAGGTTGGGCGCAATATCCCCTCAGTCGCTCTCCCAGAGCCGGGCCGCATCGAAGAGGCCGTGTTCCCTCAACCAGTGCGCCGGCCAGGCATCCCCATGAGTTGCAACCTGCTCCCGGATGCGGGCGAGGTCCTCCTTGCCCGACGCGCCGACAAAGGCGAGCTCCACCGGGCTTAAGCCAAGTTCAAACAGCCGCCGCCCATCGGGGTGGATCATGTAGTACTGGCGCTTCGGTATTGCCATCGAGAGGATATCGATCTGCCGGGCATTGAGTCCGACCGACTCATAGAAGGGCCGGATGCTCTCGGTCCCGGCCTCCGCATTGGGCAGCAGGATCCTTGTCGGGCAGGATTCCAGGATCACGTCGGCGATGCCGGATCGGCTCAGATCGGACAGACTTTGCGTGGCAAAGAGCACCGAGACATTCGCCTTCCTCAGTACCTTGAGCCATTCCCTGATTTTGGCCTTGAATGCCGGGTGACCGAGCAGGATCCAGGCCTCGTCCAACACCAGCAATGTGGGCTCTCCTTTGAACCGCTGCTCCAGACGGTGGAACAGGTAGGTGAGCACCGGCAACACCACCTTCTCCCCCCGGTTCAGCAAATGCTCCATCTCGAAGACCTGGAACCGGTCATTGCCCAACCCATCCCGATCTGCGTCCAGCAGATGCCCAGCGCTGCCCTTTAACGTGTAGAAGCGCAGCGCGTCCCTCAGTTCATGCGACTGCAGCAGGGTCAGGTAGTGCGTCAGGGTGCGGTGTTCAGCCAACTCGCTGCCCTGACCGAGCTGCACCACCGCCCGATAGAGTTCATCCCGTTGCCGTGGATTTGCCGTGAGCCCCTGGAGTTCAACGAGCGACTCCAACCATTGGGCGGCCCATGCCTGTTCCCCGGGCTCGTCGACCCGTCCGAGTGGACAAAATGCAAGCTCATCATCTTCGCCGGCGATATCGTAGTGCTCTCCACCGCAGGCCAGCACCAGGGGCTGCGCGGAATAGCCCTTGTCGAAGGCGAACACCTGCGCGTTGGGATAGCGGAAGTGCTGGGCCATGAGGGTCCCCAGCAAGGTCGACTTGCCCGCGCCGGTCGGGCCCAGGATGGCAGTGTGTCCCACATCGCCCGCATGCAGGCAGATGCGAAAGGGTGTCGCCCCCGAGGTGGTCGCCCAGGTGAGCGGCGGGCTATGTGGCAGATAGAAGGGCGAAGGGTGGCTTTCAGGTCCTGGCCAGACTGCAGTGAAGGGCAGCAGGTGGGCCAGGTTCAGGGTGTGGACCAGCGGCCGGCGTACGTTGGCGGCGCTGTTGCCGGGCATCGAGCCCAAGTATGCCTCTACCGCGTTGACGTCCTCGATGCGCACGCCGAAACCATGGTTCTCCACGATCTTCTGCACTTCGCGCGCCGTCTGAAACACCAGGTCATGGTCCTCACCCGCCAGCAGGATGACGCTGGTGTAATAGCCATAGCGTACGGCGCCGCTGGAGGCCTCGGCTATCGCCGCTACCACTTCGTGGGCCATGCTGTCGGCATCGATGTTGATGTGGGTGGCCTCGCCACCGGAGTGCTCGCGCAGCACGTTCATGGCGCTCTTGCGCTTCTGGCTCCAGCGCGAGCGATAGCGGTTAAGTAGTTTCTCGGCGGGCCCGGGATCGAGATAAATGAAACGGTTGCTCCAGCGGTACGGCACCGGCAGCCTGGACAGAAAATCCAATATCCCCGGAAACGAATGACTGGGGAAGCCGTCGATGGCGAGGATCGCGAGGCAGGTCCGGTCCACACGGGGCTGGAAGCCGGTCGTGAGGTCATGGCGCCCCAGCACTGCGTCCAGGTACATGGGCACTATGGGCATTCGAAACGGACGGTTCCGAAAACTCACGCAGAATTCCAGGAAGCCCAGCAGCTCACTCTCCACGACGCCACGCTCATCGATCATGTCCTTGAGTCGGCGGATCTTGAGGAAGGAGACGAGACGCCCCTCGATCTCGCCCAGCCGCTCCTTGAAGGCCAGCAGGTTGCGCGTGGCCGACGCCGGCTCGCCGCCTTCCACGAACAGCATCGAAGCGCGGCCCGCTGTATCGGGCAGTGGGGTCCAGGTCACGGTCAGCAGATAACGGCTGGTATACGCGGCCCGGTCGCTGTCCAGGTAAGTGCGGCGTACCTCATCGATCAGCCGCGTGGTGCGGTCCGGGAACGCGCCTTGGGGTGGCCGGTCCAGCGCGGGAGAGCGGATCGCATCGCAGTTAAGCACCCAGCCATCACCCAGTTTGAGCGCCGCGTTAATCCGTGCGGCCATGGCCGCGAGTTCAGACGGGGTGGCCGAGTCCAGATCCGGTCCGGTGTACTCCCAGCCGGCGAGATAAGCTCCGCTCTTGGTGAGGACTAGCCCGTCGCCCACAAGCGCCGCCCAGGGGAGCAGGTCGGGCAGGCCATAGGCCTTGGTACGGAATTCCTTGAGCGCGCGCATCAGGCCACCTCGCGGAGCGGGGCAAAGGGGCTCGCGGCCGCTCGATAGTGCCGCGCATAGCGCAGGTGGCGGAGCCCCGTCCTGGAGAGGATTGGATCGTACTTGGCGGCGAGACTCAATGCCCACTGGCCGATGACCCACAGGACGACGCCCAACACCGCCGCCCACACCTGGCCAAGTGAGAAAATGAAGACGCCGGCGATGACGCCCAGCATTAAGACCAAATTCCGCTCGCCGCCCATCACCAGGATGGGGCGATTCAACGCGGTGTAGATGGGGATTTCCTGTTGCACGTTTTGCATGGATTGGCTCTCGGAAGGGTTCGGGCTCTGACCTTGACGTCAATGTCGGGCGTCAAGGTCAGGGCAAGGAGATGGACAGGCAACTTTCTAGATGAGGGCTCCTGTCAAACCGAGAGCCGAGAGGAAGTTGTTGCCCAGTACGATCATGGCAACCCCGAGCACGACGAACAGCGCCTTCTTGGCGATGCCGCCCAATTCCTCGCCGAACACGAGTGCGGCGCCGGCGGCGAGGAAGGCGATGACACTGATGCCGGTGGCGACCGGGCCGGTCAGGTCATTTTGCAAGGTCTGGACGGGTGTATCCCATGGCAGGCTGCCAGTAGTGGCGGCCAGGGCCGTGGAGATGGAGAGGTAGAGCGATCCAGCCAGCAGGCCAGCGGGGGCCTGAAGAAAACGGGGATGTTTCATGAAAGGGCTCCTTGGTTAGGGCAGCAATGTGTGCCGTAGCCAATCGGCGTGAACGGAAATCGGGCGTCAGGCTTGTTAGGGTGGCTTGACGTCAAGCTCAGACTTCAACGTGAGGTCATTGGCCAGGAACGGCTAATCAAGAGGCTGCCTTCATGACTGGTTTCCGGCCAACGCCTCCATTCGCGCGGCGTCGACGTCATTGATCCAGCAATGACCGCTCTCAGGGAAATCGCATGATCACTGCCGATCCCACACCGCCGGATGATGTTCGCACGAGTTGCGACCGCTTTGTGATCCTCAAGCTGCCGCTCAGCTCTTCCGACTGGCTGACTCAAGCTCGGCCAAAGGCGACATTGGTATCTTAATCTTCTCAGTCCGTTGTACTCACAAGACCGGTCATCGGCCTGCATGGAAAGGTGGAATGGCAGCTTAGATCATGCACAGAGGCAGAACCCTCACTCCGTCCTGTTCTCAGTGATACTGGTCACGACTGGCAGGTATCTGTCAGTCAGGACAGGACATGGACTGCGGGTTACGAATAAGCGAGGCTGACGTACAGGCCATTGGCCGCGAAATGACTGCGGTCGTCGGTGGAGCAAGGGAAGGATACCAATCTGAAAAATTATTCCGGCTCAGGAATCGAAAAATGATCAAGGTGTTTGTTCGAGCGCACCTGGCTTACCCGTGAGGTCTGCATTTAGGAGCGGCAATACGGATCAGGCTTTCATTGCGGTCGGGACACGCTTTGCCTTCATTTTTATCAGTTTTCACGCCACACGAATGCACATGGCGATAGAGCAATGTGTCTTAATCTGACTTTTCTGCGAGCGTTTATCAGTAACCACATGAGGACCCGGCAGGGTATCCTTTAACTCGGCTTGCAAAAAAAGCTAAGCGCGTTTGAGTCCCCACACTTTCACCAGTGCGTAGATCGCTGGAATCACTCCGAGCGTGAGAATAGTCGAGGAAACCATACCGCCAATCATCGGAGCGGCAATGCGGCTCATAACCTCCGAGCCCGTGCCATGGCTCCACATGATCGGTAAAAGGCCGGCCATGATGGCCACCACCGTCATCATCTTTGGCCTCACCCTTTCAGCAGCGCCTTCCATGATCGCCTGGTAGAGGTCGGCAATGTCGGGCATGCGCCCCTCCGCAAGACGTGCTGCCTTAATTCTCTCCCACACATGATCAAGGTAAATCAGCATCACGACACCGGTTTCTGCGGCCACCCCGGCCAGGGCAATAAAGCCCACCGCCACCGCCACACTCATGTTGTAGCCGAGCCACCACATCAGCCAGATGCCCCCGACGAGTGCGAATGGCACTGACAGCATGACAATCAGCGTCTCGGTGAGCCTGCGGAAATTAATGTACAGCAGCACAAAGATGATCGCCAAGGTTACCGGCACAACAATCGCCAGCTTGGCCTTGGCCCGTTCCATGTATTCATACTGGCCGCTCCACGTCGCGTAATAGCCGGGCGGAAAGCGCACGTGTGTCGCCACGGCACGTTGGGCATCGCGAACGTAGGAACCCACGTCGCGATCACGGATGTCAACGTAGATGTATGCTGCGAGCAGCGCATTTTCAGTCTTGATCGCCGGCGCCCCCCTGTGAATGGCAATGTCGGCAAGTTGGCCCAGGGGAATCATCCCGTTGCCTGTGGGCACAAACACCTCGTTCGCGATTCGCTGTGGGTCGTCACGCAGGTTGCGTGGATACCGCACGGCGATGGCGTAACGGTCAAGGCCCTCGACCGCAGTGGTGACCATCTCACCACCCAGCGCTGTCTCGATGACGCGCTGAAAGTCACCCACGGTCACGCCATAGCGCGCCAGCTGATCGCGCTTGGGGGCGATGTCCAGATAGTAGCCTCCGGTAACTCGTTCCGCGTAGGCGCTGCTGGTGCCGGGGACAGTCTTCACTACTGCCTCGATGTCGCGCGCCACCTTTTCTATGGTCGCCAGATCCTTGCCAAACACCTTGACCCCAACTGGTGTGCGGATGCCCGTGGAAAGCATGTCGATACGCGCCTTAATGGGCATGGTCCAGGCATTGGCCAGTCCTGGGAATTTGAGTGCTGCGTCCATCTCGGCGATTAGTTTGTCCACTGTCATGCCCTTCCTCCACTGCGATTCGGGTTTCAGGTTGATGATAGTTTCAAACATTTCAAGTGGCGCCGGGTCGGTGGCAGTCTCGGCCCGGCCGGCCTTGCCATAGACCGACTCCACCTCGGGAAAGGTCTTGATGATTCGGTCGGTGATCTGCAAAAGCCGCGCCGCTTCGGTCACCGACAGACTGGGCAGCGTGGCTGGCATGTAAAACAAGGTGCCCTCGTTGAGCGTCGGCATGAATTCCGAGCCAAGCTGGCTGGCGGGATACATCGTGGCGCCCATGACACCTAGTGCCAACACTAAGGTGAGGACCTTGTGGCGAAGCACCCAACGAATAATTGGCCGATATAGCCAGATCAATGCGCGGTTTAGTGGATTTTTCGCTTCGGGCAGGATATTGCCGCGAATGAAGGTCATCATCAGCACCGGCACCAGCGTTACCGACAGTAGCGCCGCACCGGCCATGGCAAAGGTCTTGGTAAAGGCCAGTGGTGCGAACAGGCGTCCCTCCTGGCCTTCCAGAGTGAATACCGGCAGGAAGGAGACGGTAATGATCAGGAGCGATATAAACAAGGCGGGTCCCACCTCCTTGCAGGCCTTGATCATGACGGCACTCCGTTCAACGGACGATGCATTAGCGGGCAGGTGTTCCAGTCGCTTGTGTGCGTTCTCAATCATAACGATGGCCGCGTCGACCATGGCGCCAATGGCGATTGCAATCCCGCCCAGGCTCATAATGTTCGACCCCATGCCCATCAGGCGCATGGCGATGAACGCGATCAGCACGCCGAGCGGCAAAGTGATGATGGCCACCAGCGCGCTGCGCACATGCAGCAAGAAGAGGACGCAGACGACAGCAACGATAAGGCTTTCTTCGATCAGCGTATCCTTGAGGTTGGCAATAGCGCGCTCGATCAGCGTGGAGCGGTCGTAGACCGGGACGATACGGGTCCCGGCAGGAAGACCGGCGGTAATTTCCTTGAGCTTGTCCTTGACGTTGGCGATCACGTCCAGGGCATTTTGGCCAAAACGTGCCACGACGATGCCGGAGGCCACTTCGCCCTCGCCGTTCAGTTCGGTCAGGCCGCGCCGTTCGGCCGGCACCAATTCGACGCGGGCCACATCGCGCATTAGCACCGGCGTGCCGCGATCGTTCTTCAGCACCAGATCCTCGATGTCCTCGACGCCTCGCAGATAACCCAGGCCGCGCACCATGTATTCTTTCTCAGCCATTTCGACAACCCGGCCGCCAACATCACGGTTGGATTCGCGAATGACTTGCGACACGCGCTCCAGAGGAATTCCATACGTCGCCAGCCGATGCGGATCAACCGTGACCTGGTACTCCTTGACGAAGCCGCCCACACTAGCCACCTCAGCCACCCCTCCGGCCTTGGTCAACTGATAGCGCACATACCAGTCCTGCAAGCTGCGCAGGTCGGCCAGTGATTGGTTCTTGCCGAGCAGCGCGTATTGATAAACCCAGCCCACGCCGGTGGCATCCGGTCCGATCTGGGGCGACACCCCCTGCGGCAGGCGGCCGGCCACCGAGCTGAGATATTCCAACACGCGCGAGCGGGCCCAGTATAGATCTGTGCCATCCTCGAAAATTACATACACATAGGATGCGCCAAACATGGAAAACCCGCGCACTACCTTGGCCTTAGGCACGGCAAGCATGGCGGTAGTGAGGGGATAGGTAACCTGATCCTCAACCACCTGCGGCGCCTGACCTGGGTACGGTGTGTAGATGATGACCTGCACATCCGACAGGTCGGGCAGTGCGTCAAGGGGTGTCTTCTTCAACGCGTAGAGGCCACCGCCAAGCAACGCAATCGTGGCCAACGTGACCAAAAATACATTGCGGGCCGACCACTCGATGATGCGGTCGAGCATATTAATTTGCGCCGTGCATCTTGGGCTTGGCCACGCCAGTCGCTTCAATCCGGGTAATGACAAACTCCCCCGGCCCACGTTGCTCGAATTCGAAGCGGATCGGTGACCCCGGTTCCACGCCCTTGATCACGCCGGGCGATGCCAGTTGGAAGTCCATGGTCATGCCGGGCCAGTTGAGGGCCTGGATCGGCTTGTGGGTAATCGTCACGTCGGAGCCATCGATGGCATCGAGCCTGCCGACGGCGTGGTAGGTATTGGCGCCTTTGGCACTGGGCGTCGGGGCAGTAAAGTTGGCCAGGGCAGCCTTGAGGTTGCTCTCGGCATCGATCAGGAAGCTGGCGGACACCACCACCCGGTCCCCAGGTTGGAGACCGTCGAGGATTTCGACGAAATTCTCGTTACGCAGTCCGAGCTTTACCGGTTGGGGTTTAAATCGGCCTTCGTCGAGCGCAAGAAGCACGACCTGACGGCTGCCGTCATCGATTACGGCCGACAAGGGCACGGTCAGTCGGGGCCGTACGCCGCCGATAGCAATGTCAACATGGGCAAACATGCCGGGACGCAATTGGCCATCATGGTTGGGCAACTCCAGGCGGACTTGCGTGGTGCGGGTGCTGGCATTGAGGGTCGGATAGATGTAGCTGAGTCTGGCGCTGAAG
The DNA here is from genome assembly GCA_052145875.1 of Thiobacillaceae bacterium. Taxonomy (GTDB): domain Bacteria; phylum Pseudomonadota; class Gammaproteobacteria; order Burkholderiales; family Thiobacillaceae; genus DASQBT01. The sequence continues at coordinate 7,715 of JBKQNQ010000090.1, read as the reverse complement.
TGCCGGTCGGGGAAGGCGTCGATGCCGATCATGGCGGTCTGGCCGACTTTGACCCTCGTCAGATCCTGCTCATAGACATCGGCAATGACCCATAGCGTCGACAGGTCGGCGATACGGTAGATGGGCGTACCCGCGGAAAACCGCATCCCCTCGACGGCCTGCTTCTCGAGAACTATGCCATTGGTGGGGGAGCTAAAGCGCAAGTGGCTGCTGTCTACTCTCGTGGCACCCGCCCCCATGTCCCAGTTCTTGAGGCGCTCCCTCACCGCGGCGGCAAGCCGGTCGACACGCTCGCGTGCCGCGGGGTCGGCGGCTTCGGTCGCCTGACTCAGATCTTTGGCGATACTCAACTCCTTATATGCGGAGACCAATTCCGGGCTATAGACCGAAAACAGAGTCTCGCCCCGCTTGACCGAATCGCCTGTCGCACTGACGTAGAGGTGCTCGATCCAACCATCGAAACGCGGAGCCACATCAACGATGGCGCGCTCGTTGATCTCGAGACGCCCCACTGCACGAACCGTGGCCTCGAGCGATTGTTCCTCCGCCAACGCAGTCTTGACGCCCAACGTCTGCATCCGCTCTGGGCTGACCTTGACCACCCCGGGATCCTCCGGTTCATCGCTTTCATAAACAGGGACATAGTCCATGCCCATGGAGTCTTTCTTCGGGACGGGGGAGGTGTCCGACAGGCCCATGGGATTGCGGTAGTAAAGCAGCTTGCGGACGGGCTTGCCGGTCTCCGAAGCAGTCCGAGGACTGGTAATCCCGATGGCACCCGAAGCGGAACCCTGGTGGCGTCCGGCCCAATAACCGAAAACGAGCGTACCCGTCGCAAGTAGCACCGCGAGGAAAGCAAAGGCGGCGCGGCTCACAGCGAACTCCCCGTCAGTTGTTCAAGCTCGGACAGGCGGACAGCGGTTTCGACTTCCGCATCCAGCAAAGCCAGACGTGTGCGCAAGGTCTGGCGTTCGGCTTCAATCAAGGTGGTGAAATTCACCTGCCCGGTTTCGTAGCCGGCTTCTGCTGCCTTTAGCGTTGCTTCCGCTTGCGGTAGCAACGTAGTGCGTAGCAGCCTGGCCTTGTCACGGTTGCTTTCAAACGCGGCAAACGTCTCGCCTAACCTCCCCTCGATGCGTGCGCGCGTGGCTTCCAGCGAGGCCTGCGCGGCCTCAAGCATGTTGCGGGCTTCAGATTCGCGGTCACGTCGCGCCGACTGCTGGAGCGGAATGTTCATTTGCAGTATCACATCCCAGGTCTGAGGGGCGTCGCGCGTTCGCGTGTTGCGGAAACCAAGACCGAAGTCGGGATAACGGTCACGCAGGGTCAGTGCCTGCGTGTTTTTTGCGGCATCAATACTCGCTTGTTCGCGGGCCAATTCCGGCGTGTCTTTGAGCGCCGTATCAACGAGCGTGCCCAGCGTGATGGGGCTGTTTGGCATGGGCAGGGCGTGCGGTATCGCCAACGGTGCATCGATGTCACGCGGTAGGAGCGCATTCAGCGCTGCGGCAGCTTCGCGGCGTCTCTGCGCCGCATCGATCAACTCGACCTTTGCGTCCGTGATTTCGCTTTGCGCCTGCAAGGCATCCTGCTGGGGCACGAGACCAACGCTATACCTTGTTACAACCAGCTTCTCCAGACTCTCATACAATTCGAGCGCTTCGTTCAGGATAGTCGCCTGACCCGCTGCCTGGTAATAGCGCGCGTAAGCGGTTTTGATTCCACTTTCAATATCCAGCCGGGTTGCATCGCGGGTCGCATCCCGCTGCGCCGCCTGATGTCCCGCAATCTGTCCTCGCAGTTCTCGCTTCCCAAAAAATGGCAGTGGCTGCACGATCTCGTAGCGCGCAACGCCAACTTCGTCTGGAAGCAGGGTGGTCGGGCCGCCCACAGCGGCATTGGTGAAGTCCATAAGTTCGAGCTGGAAGTTTGGGTCGGGCAACGCAGAGGCGGCGCCCGCGGCGGCATGGGCTGCATCGGCTTCAAGTGCCCGCATCCGCAACTCGGGGTTGTGCTCGTACGCGTAGGTCAGCAAGCCTTCCAGATTTGCGCCAAGATCATCTGCGGTTGCAATCTGGACAAGAGCGGCCAAGACGCCACCAAGCAGGGCTTGCCGGGTACATCTCATGAGAATGTATAAGGCTCAGCGAATGACAATTAGCCGCGTGACGATGAGGCCATTGGCGGCCTGCTCGGCGCGGAAGCGCACCCTGTCACCGGGCTTGATGCCCCGCAGCAGAGCCTTGTCCTTCACGCCAAAGGTCATGGTCATCGCCGGCATACCAAGGTTGGCAAGCGGTCCATGGACGATCGTGATCCTGCCGCTCGCGTTGACCTTCTTCACGGTACCCTCGGACAACGGTTGCGCATCGCCATGGTCCCGCATATCCATGCCCATTTGCTCCTTTTGTCCCAAATTCTCTGCACATGCCGCCGATGTATTCATGATTCCGATACAGAACGCACAAATGGCAAGAGTGACGAATTTCATAGGGTGTCCTTCCGTACGCTGCCCGTCGATCCTAAACGCAAAAATGCCAGGAAACAACCACTAGTCTGTCTCTTGGCCTTAATTGGCAAGACAACGCACCGATTATATTCCTGCAATGCAAAGCATATGCTCCGTTTGGTGTTTACTAGCCTTCCCCGCCTACGGCTCGTCATCGAGACATTGCGGACCTAACTGCCTTACGGTGCCAGCGTCCGCTGTGGGCCGAACTCCGGCCCGATGATTTTCTCACTTGGCCGTCTCAAAGTCGGCCTATGCGGACGCTGACGTAATGTGTGAATTAAGTCTGCTGTATGCCGGATACCGGCCGATGAACATGAATCCTGGGGAATGGCTTCTTTCGGGAAACCCATCTGACTCAGTCCGACCCGTTGCGGTCGTTCGTGCCTCGTAAAAGCGGTCGTTCAAGAATTGAGGGGGGCTACATTGATCACATTCGGTTCAGCATGTGGATTGAACGTTAAGGCTACCCTACCATTTTCCAATTCACGGATTGCAACCATCTCACCGCGGGCATCGGCTCGGCGCCTGAATTGGGACAACAGCAGCAAGTTCTTGGCAAAAACAAATACGCACAACAAGGTACCAGAATACGCAATCATGTCGGACAGACGACCCAGCCCGCCAAGTGGTTTCAATCGATTCTGTTCCAGGCGCTTGTATAGCATGGCTTGATTCCTACTAAGGACAACGGTAGAACGTTTGTCCTTATCGATGTGGTCGCAGTATTTCGGTATGTCCCTGTATTCAATCATCGAAGGGTCCCCATTTCCCACCGTAGACTCATAGCGCTGTTTGCGACCTGTGAACCAACCAACCAATGCAGCGAGAAAACCAAAATCAAGCCAGCGATAGGCAGCCGAGTTCCATTCCTTGTGCACTTGCTGTAATTGGGTTTGGGTAGCGACAGACTCATCACGTAAGGCTATGTCTTTTTCTGTCGGGCAGTAGGGTTTCCAACCACTCAATTGATCGAAATAATGCCGCGTCTTCCCTGACACGGCGAAGACCGTCGACGCGTATGTACGGCTTGAGCTTTCGCGCAGCTCAGATGGCATGTTGGCACCCCAAGTTGGAGGAAGCTCGGCTTGCGCGGATAGAACGCGCTTTTCGTCAAAGCTTCCCATCATGTGGGATATCCAGAGTGACAGTGCGACCATGAGGACCATGATCACAATTCCCGGCAGAAGCACTCTGACGCCACGACGTTGTTGCCCACCTATGGCTAGAATGCGCGTCCCCTCATGAATCCAGACAATTGCAAATACGACAAGTGCATCCTTCCAGAGGAAATCCACAAGTGCGTCAAGGTGATGAAGAATATCCATGTGTGCGTCCGCTATGCGGGAGCTTGTCGTATGGCTGGTCTTGGCCGGATTGCGACGGATATTGGGGTACAAGCCCGCAGGGCTAGCGAGGCCGTGCTTAGCACAATCACCAAGAAATGATTATTCAGGCTCGTCGCAGAACTGTTAACAACTTTACGCTTTTCACATATTTCCCACGATGTCACCCATTACTGACTTAGCAGCGATTCGCCATGAATCTTCTATTTCTTTAGGATTGGATTTGAATTCATCAATTGTCCTTCCGTCAGCAGGATTGCCCAACGGATGAGTTGATTCACGAGCACTCCAAATGGTTTTACCGCTGGGGTCAACTAGAGTGCACTTGATACCCACGATCGGAACAAGTTTTGAGCTAAACCCGTTGGGAATGGAGAACCCGTACATGGGTATTGATATTTTCAATGTCGACACATTAGGGTCACTAGTGTCAGTAAGTTTTAGCTTGCCAGATTCCCGGAACGCTTTTGTGGCCTCTTCCTTTACGATTTGATCAATGTTGATACCGTTATCTTGCGCAAACTTTTTGAACTGCTCACCTGGGGATAGGTTAGCTACTGCCGTTATCGCTCCCCCTACCGCTCCAAACAAAAAGCCAATGCCACTTCCAGGTCCTAAGTAATACATTTGCGATTGGGTTTCAATTGTGGGGTCAATTCTTAACGTACCTAGATGGCTTCGATCATCGGAGCTAAGCTGCGGTGTTGAAGCACAGCCGGTTAGACACGCGAAAAGAGTAAGAACAATTAGCCAATTCTTGTTCATGGAAGTCCCCCCAGTTAATGTTGGTGTTTTGATTCACATCTGCTTTTGATAACCACCGTATCAGAAACCGGAATCTTGTGGAATACAGCGAACGGAATAGTTCCGATCGATTTAGGCCCTTTGTCATCCACGCAATACCACTGTGGCCTAGGCCAAAACACAAAATGGAATGGCCTAGATCGACCCGGTGAGCGCCGCTATGGAGAATATCTCTTGGTGTCCGGAATTGGGCGCGAGTTCGCATTCACGGTATTGTAAGCCGGACACTCACACCGGCAATCCACAAATCCAGAAAGACTGACCATCATTGCCGATCAAGTTGGGCTGCCGTTGACTCCGCGATTACCTATACGAACATTCGATACCGTGAATACGCCAAGCCCCGTCCCAGAAACGTAGCCACTGAACTCAAGTAAAAGGAGAGGGAAGCCGATAATCAGAGAGAGTCAGGTATTCTGATGTCACCGAAAGTTTCGATCGACAAGTGAGGGATTTTCACATTGGCTCTGGATTTCGTAATGCTTTTCTTTCCTGCTGTAAAACTAAAACGATTTTTTTGAGTATGACATGGCAAAAATAAGAGCAACAACCCATAAATGTCTTGGTGCTTCTGTTGCGATATCTGGGGCTGCCATAGGCAATGCTTCGGTGTGCAATAACCCAGAGGGTAAGATGGCGGTCAATTCGTGTCGTCAGAGTTGACCTATCGGGAGCCGATAGCAACCTTAACCTAGGTGTCGCTGGTGCAATTCTGATCTAGGTCCCCCGTCAGCCATTTTCATAATGAATCTGTCACCAGTTCACATATAGACTTCACGTATGGTTTGCCGCGACCGCGCAAAGCGCCTTACTGTTGGTACATTCATCACCCTAACCCTTGGGTGTTTCTGCCTATTCTTGTGCGAAACGTCTATCGGGTCCGCGCCTCCAGTGAGCGTGAGCATCGATTCCTTTCGCGTTGTTGACTCGCGCCCTGACTCTGTTGATATTCAACTTGTCGGATCCAACGATGGCTCAATGGGTCCAATCTGTTTAGGCGTGATCGCCAAATCAAGAGATGGCTTAGCACGATCTGAGGGCTTTCCGCCAATAATTGTTCCTGTCGGCCAGCACCTGGGTATTCCCTCAAGAGTGATTCGGCCCCCGGGTGACAAGGCCCTGGCGACAAACTTCTTAATGGTGATGGTCTATCAATGCGGGAAGGACGTGTTCCTTAGGCGTCAATTTGATTGGCCATATATTTGGGTTGCAATGCCGCCGGATGTCTCCGGTCATGCGGTATCCGAAACTCCGGATTTGGGAGCAAGAAATCCATGGGTGGCATTTTCTGAAAATCTCGGGGACGAAGACTTTGCCTCGCTCGATGCAGAGATGGCAAAATGGAACAGTCCCAAAGAGCGTGACCCGGACGGCGACTGGACGTTAGATGGCTTTAGGAGCGTCTTCGTGAACTATGCCGTTCAAAGCAGGGATTGGAAGAAAGATCTCCAACGCATACAAGAATGGCAAGCATTTAACATAAAGTCCCCGGGAGCTGCAATTGCGGAGGCAAAATACTGGGTCGCTTATGCATGGCATATACGCGGCAGTGGATACACCAGGGATGTTGACCCAGTGGCCCTTCGCGTATTTCGTGAACGCATGGGGCGCGCTGAACAGGTCCTGAAAAACGCCAAGAGCTTTGCCTCAAGCAATCCGCTTTGGTATGAAACGTATCTGGACATTGCGGTTGCGACAAAGCGTAAGGAGGAGTTCGTTACGCATTTGTTTGAAGAGGGCATTCGTAGACACCCCTATTTTCAGCCGCTATATACCGACATGGCGTCCCTTTGGACACCCTATACTCCGACGGTTCGTGACAAGGCTGACTGGCGGAAAGTCAATAAATTGGTTAATCAAGCGGTCGCACTGACGGCCGACATTGATGGAATTAGTAACTACGCGCGCATTTATGCGGAGCTGAATTCCAAACAGAGAAGCGAGTTTGATCTCTTCCGGGATGGCCTTGTCCCATGGACAAAAATGCGAGATTCGTTCGAAGACCTTGTGAAACGCTATCCCAGCGTGGCAAATCTCAACGAGTTTGCTGGGTTTGCATGCCAGGTCGGTGATAAAGACACCTTCGTTAAGCTAAAGCTCCAGATAAAGGGGCGTGTTTTACCGGAGAAGTGGCCGGGCAACCATTCCCCGGATCTTTGCGATCACATGTTCTTGCGAAAAATATGATTTCCATTTGACCATAAGAAAAGGGAGCAACGATGAATTTGATTAGATTGGGTGGAGGAGGATGGCTGTTACCCCTTCTGGTTCTGGTACCAACCCTGGGTTGGTCGATGCCGCCCGTCCCTGATTTTATGCGGTGCAATGTAGAGGGTAACGGACTTAATGATGGACCCGCTGCCGTGGAAGCAGCCGCAAGACAAGTCGCAGATTGGTTTTGGCGATCGGACGCTATGCTGGATCAAGCTGTAAAGGAATGGAATGTCCCAACATGCGTGTTTGATGATGGCCGTCCAAGATTAGATGCACTCGGGCTCGGGTACGATGTTGTTTTTAGCGATGAAAAGGATTGGAGTAAGAGCCTCGCCCGTGTGGAATATCTAAAGCGGAAGTATCCAATGTCAGCCTTCATCGCTATTGCGGAGGCCGAATATTGGGTCGATTATGCATGGAATGCGCGTGGTGAGGGCTATGCTTCTTCTGTTTCGCCAGAGGGCTGGAAGCTCTTCCAAGAACGATTGGAGAAGGCAGAGAAGACATTGATTGGTGCCAAGCCATACGCTGCTGCATATCCTGATTGGTATGCGGAAATGATCATCGTTCAGAGTGCGCTGGATCGTCCAGCAGAAGATAGAGATAAGACCTTCCTGGAAGGCGCCTACAAATATAAAACTTATTACCCCATATATTACCGAATGGGGACTTATCTCTCACCAAAGTGGGGTGGCACCTGGGAAACGGTGGACAACTTTGTAAAGTGGGCCGTTGAGAATACCAAAGCGATCGACGGGAATACGATGTATGCAAGGCTTTACTGGTCTGCATCTGGAGGGCTGCCCCGGAACGTGTCAATGAGTATGAGACACCCGGGTGCA